>NZ_CP077089.1:6480000-6621778 GCF_014268445.2 Pseudomonas tensinigenes | reverse complement strand
ACGAAAATTCGGGAGTCGTTGACGAAATGGGCCGGCATTTTAACAGGCTCAGCGATTTGTGCTGCTCTCTCCGACTTGTGACGTACCACGCGATTCAAATTTGCCGGTTTTGTTACTTTCGCGGAGGATGCGCGGTGATTTTGCGGCTAATGTTCTCATTCGTGACACAAAATAACGTTTTGATAACCGTTGTCATTTGGTCATTGAACGGCGCAACGGCATAATGCCCCGCCCACATCATTGCAGAGTCTAGGGAGCTAGCTTGTCTACGCCTGTCGAACCCTTGCGTTTGCTGCTACTGGCCGAAGAGCCAGCGTGGACAGCGTTATTGCGCGAGTGTCTGGCTCCGATGGGGAGCGCGGCGGTGCTGATCAGCGCGCCGAGCTGGGACTCGGTCAGCAGTTTGTTCGAAGACAACCGCAATGCGGTGTTGTTGACCCTTCCGGCATTGCAACCGGCACCGGGCCGTTGCAGCCTGCCGACGGTCTTGCTGCTGGAACACGAACCGGACACCGCACCGGTTGGCGTCAGCGACTGGCTGGTGTTCGACGCTCTCGACGCCGGCATGCTGCGCCGTTGCCTGCGCCATGTGCGCGAACGCGGCGTTCTCGAAAACACCCTGCAACGCCTCGCCGAACAGGATCCGTTGACCGGCATCGCCAATCGCCAGGGTTTTCAGACCTTGCTCGCCGCGCGCCTCGCGGAAAACGATGGTCGCGGCCTGGCTCTCGGGCATCTCGATCTCGACAACTTCCGTCATGCCAACGATGCGCTTGGCCATCAGGCCGGCGACCGCTTGATCCTGCAAGTGGTCGCGCGGCTGAAAAGCCAGCTGGAGGCCGGTGATCAACTGGCGCGGCTGGGCAGCGATGAATTCGCTTTGCTGATCGACACCCGCCGTGCGCCGCAGCGCGCCGAGTGGATGGCCGAACGCATCACCGAAGCGCTCGCCGAACCGTATTGGGTCGATGGCGAAAGCCTGCTGATCGGCTCCAGCCTCGGCATCGCCCATGCCCGTGCGCAGGGCGGTGCCGATCCGTTGATGTGGCACGCGCACATCGCCATGCAGCAGGCGAAGAGTACGCAGGGCTGCACCTTTCATATCTTCAACGAACGCATCAACCGCAATGCGCGGAGCATGGCTGATCTGGAAAGCGAGCTGCGCCGGGCTTTGCGCCGCGATGAGCTGGAGCTGCATTACCAGCCCCGTCTGAACATGCAGGACGGCCAGATTGTCGGCCTCGAAGCGTTGGTACGTTGGCGTCACAGCGAGCGCGGCCTGTTGCCGCCGAGCGAGTTCGTGCCACTGGCCGAGCAGAGTGGTTTGATCGTGCCGTTGGGTTACTGGGTGATTTCCCGGGCCCTGCGCGATATGCAGGCGCTGCGCGAACGCGGATTGCCGGCGCTGCACATGGCGATCAACCTGTCGTTCCGCCAGTTTCAGGACAGTCAGTTGTTACCGACATTGAGCCGCTTGATCGCCGAACGCGGCGTCGAGGCGCAATGGCTGGAATTCGAGTTGACCGAAACCGCGGTGATGCGCCGCAGCGATCTGGTCAAGCAGACCATGGATGCGCTTGGTCGCCTCGGCGTGCGCTTTTCGCTGGATGACTTCGGCACCGGGTTTTCCTCGTTCGTGCACCTCAACAGCCTGCCGATCACCTTGCTGAAAATCGACAAGAGCTTTGTCGGTGGCATGGAGCAGCGCGAAGAGAACCGCAAACTGGTGCACGCGATGATCAATCTCGCGCACAACCTGCATCTGGAAGTGGTGGCGGAAGGGGTTGAGACGCCGGAGCAACTGGAGCTGTTGCGCGGGTTTGGCTGCGATCAGGTGCAGGGATATCTGATCAGTCGGCCGTTGCCGTTGGCGGAACTGGTTGAATATCTAACTTTCGGCTCAAGCCAGCAGCCAGCCCTCGAAATCGTCAGTTAAACGCATAACCCCTGTAGGAGTGAGCCTGCTCGCGATAGCGGTGTGTCAGAAATGATGAGTTGTCTGACACACCGCTATCGCGAGCAGGCTCACTCCTACAAGGGATCTCAGTCGGTCTGCGGGACAGTGAACTGACTTGATGACGCAGGCTCCAGCCGAATCATCCGCTTCATCTTCCATTCAAACGCCAGCGTCAAACTCACCGCCGCACACGCCAACCCCAACGCCAATCCCCACCAGACGCCCGTCGGCCCCCAGTTGAGGTGGAACGCCATCCACCACGCCGCCGGCGCACCGATCAGCCAATAGCAGGCGAGCCCGACGAGGAACGTGGTTTTCGCATCCTTGAGCCCACGAATGCAGCCCATGGCAATCGTCTGCGTGCCGTCGAACAACTCAAACCACGCCGCCACGGCCAGCAGGCTCACCGCGAGGCGGATCACCTCGGCAAACGCCGGATCGTTATGGTCGAGGAACAAGCCGACCAACTGATTCGGCAACAGCCAGAACACCATGGCAAACGCCAGCATCACCACCGCGCCGAACGCGATGCCGACCCGGCCCGACATGCGTGCATCCAGCAACTGACCGGCGCCGTAATGCTGGCCGATACGCATGGTGATCGCATACGACATACCGGCTGGCACCATGAACGCTACCGAAACGATCTGCAGGGCAATCTGGTGCGCGCCCATTTGCGTGCTGCCCATGGTGCCCATACACAGCGCTGCAAAGGCAAACAGCCCGACTTCCACCGCGTAGGTGCCGCCAATCGGCAGGCCGAGGCGCCACAGTTCCTTCAGATATTGCCGATTGGGCCGCGACAGGCCCGCGCGCAACGGATAAGCGTCGTAGGCTGGATGCCGGCGAATATGCCAAGCCAGCACCAGCGCCATGCAGTTGGCGACAATCGCTGTGACCAGCCCGATCCCCATCAACCCCAGTTTCGGCAGGCCGAACATGCCGGTAATCAGCGCGTAATTGAGCAGAAAGTTAGCCACTGTGCCGCCGAGGCTGATGACCATCACCGGTGTCGCCCGGCCAATTGCGCTGGTGAAGCCGCGCAGGGCCATGAAGCTCAGGTAGCCGGGCAGGGCGAAGGGCAGGGCGATCAGGAATTGCCCGGCAGCGTTGACGTTGGTTTCGGTCTGGCCGAACAGCAACAACACCGGTCTCAGATTCCACAGCAATAAACCGGCGCCCAGCGCCATTAGCCACGCCAGCCACAACCCTGCTTGGGTCAGGCGTGCAGCGCCCAGAATGTCGCCTGCGCCTTGGCGGATCGCCACCAGCGTGCCGACGGCTGCGATCACGCCGATGCAGAAGATCGACACGAACGAATAGCTCGCCGCGCCCAGACCGCCGCCGGCCAGTGCTTCGGGGCTGATGCGCGCCATCATCAGGGTGTCGGTCAGCACCATCAACATGTGCGCCAACTGTGAAGCAATCAACGGCCCCGACAGCCGCAGAATGGCCCAGAGTTCAGTACGCACAGGATGCTGCATGGTCATCACCACTCGATTTTCAGAGGGAACAGGAGATCGAGGATTCTCGGCGCTTGGCAGGCTTTGCACAAAGGGATAAAAAGGATGGGTGGCATGATTAAAACTCATCTTGAACACATTCTTTCACGTCGGCTGCATCCCGCTGTAGGAGCTTTCTGCATGTCTCGTCGTCTTCCTCCCTTGTATGCCCTGCGCGCATTTGAAGCGGCGGCGCGACACAGTTCGTTCACCCGGGCTGCCGAGGAACTGTCGATTACCCAAAGTGCAGTGAGTCGGCATATTCGCACCCTGGAAGATCACTTCGCCTGTCGGCTGTTTCATCGCAGCGGGCGCAATCTGCAGCTGACCGAAGCGGCGCGGTTACTGTTGCCGGGAATCCGCGAAGGGTTTGGGGCACTTGAGCGGGCCTGTAATACCTTGCGCGCCGAGGACGACATCTTGCGCATGAAGGCCCCGTCAACCCTGACCATGCGCTGGCTGTTGGCGCGGCTCAGTCGCTTCCGCCATTTGCAACCGGGCAACGAAGTGCAACTGACCAGCGCCTGGATGGATGTGGATTCGGTGGACTTCAACGATGAGCCTTTTGATTGCGCTGTGCTGTTGAGTGACGGGCATTTTCCACCGGACTGGGAGGCGAGCCTGTTATTTCCCGAAGAACTGATTCCGGTGGGTGCGCCAAACCTGCTGAATGATCAGCCATGGGATTTGGCCCGGCTGGCGTCCACCGAATTACTCCACCCGACCCCGGATCGTCGTGACTGGCGCAGTTGGCTGGAGCACATGGGGCTGTCCGATCAGGTGTCGCTCAAGGGCGGACAGGTGTTCGATACCCTCGAGTTAGGGATGATCGCCGCGGCGCGCGGTTATGGTGTGTCGATGGGCGACCTGTTGATGGTCGCCGAAGATGTGGCGCAGGGACGACTGAGCTTGCCGTGGCCGACGGCCGTCGCCAGCGGACTGAATTATTACCTGGTGTGGCCAAAAACCCGTCCGGGAGGTGAACGTTTGCGCCGCCTCAGCGACTTCCTGCAAGGCGAAGTCCGCGCCATGGAACTTCCGGCTGTAACACGCTTGAGCTGAAACGTTCGAGCCGCCACAATGGCGGCCTTGTGCCATAACCCTGCTGCTCGCTCAAGTATTCCGCTTTACCGCCGAATACGTGCATGTGGAACCGTCGTGCCGGTATCCACGATTCACCCCCACTATTAAAAATTATCCGAGCTGCGATCAAGGAGGATCGGAAAGTTCGGCCAGGAGCTGTCATGTCTCAACCTCGCGCTCGGATCGCCTCACAGTTAGGCCTCGCCCTCGCCGTGATACTGGCGATAGTCATCAGTGGCAGTACGGTGTTCGCCCTGCGTTCGCTGGATTCCGCCAACCTCGCTACCCGTGAAGAGCATCTGGCCAGTGAGGCGCGGCTGCTGGCCGACCAACTGAGCACCTTTCACGGCACGCTGCGTGAAAGCACCCAGCGCCTGAGCGGGTTGTTCGAGAAGCGCTTCAGCGCGGGTCTGAGCATTCACCCGAGTGAACCGGTGACAGTCGCCGGCACCCAGACCCCGGGCCTGCACCTGGGCAGCGAAGTGTTGAACAACAACTTCAAGGAAGTCGACGAGTTCAAGCAAATGACTGCCGGCGTCGCCACGTTGTTTGTGCGCAGCGGCGAAGACTTCGTACGGGTCAGCACCTCGCTGACCAAACAGGACGGCACTCGCGCCATCGGCACCTTGCTTGATCACGCGCACCCGGCCTACGCGAAGCTGATGGCAGGACAAAGCTACGTCGGTCGCGCCTTGTTGTTCGAGCGCTCCTACATGACCCAATACACCCCGGTGCGCGATGGCAGCGGCAAGGTGATTGCGGTGCTGTTCGTCGGTTTCGATTACACCGACGCGCAGAACGCCCAGTTCGACAACCTCAAGCGTTTCCGCATCGGTCAGACCGGCTCGCTGGCGCTGCTCGACGAGCAGAGCAAATGGCTGGTCGCGCCAGCCAGTGTGCAGGCGCTGGATCAGTCGATTCCGGTGATCACTGGTCTGGCCAAGACGCCGGGCAAAGGTCAGTTCTGGGCTGACAAATCCGAGGATTTCTACAGCGTTGCCGTACCTTTCGACGGCGGGCCGTGGTCGGTGGTGGCGAGCATGCCGAAAGCCGAAATCCGTGCAGTGACCTGGAGCGTCGGTACGCAACTGGCGATCGGCAGTCTGTTGGCGATGCTGTTGGCGGTCGGTTCGGTGGTCTGGCTGCTGCGCAGCAAACTGGCGCCACTGAGTGACCTGGTGCGTCAGGCCGAAGCTTTGGGTGCTGGCGATCTGAGCGTGCGTCTGAACGTATCGAGCAATGACGAAATCGGTCAGTTGTCCCGCGCGTTCAACCAGATGAGCCAGGCGCTGTCGACCATGGTCGAGCATATCCGCCGCTCTTCGGAAGAGGTCAACAGCCGTGCCCAGGCCCTGTCCGGTCTGTCCGGTGGTGCTTACGAAGGCATGGAGCAGCAGTCTGGCGAAATCACTAGCATGGCGGGTGCGGTGGAAGAGTTCAGCGCGACCTCGCTGAACATTGCCGACAACATGGGCGCAACCCAGCGTCTGGCACAGGAAAATGCCCAGCAAACCCAAATTGGCCGCAGCTCGATGGAAGAAGCGTCGTCCTCGCTGGAGCAAATCGCTGGCGCCCTGAACAGCACCGCAACGGTGATCAACACCCTCGGTCAGCGTTCGCAGGAAATTGGCGGCATCGTCGGTGTGATTACGTCGATTGCCGAGCAAACCAACCTTCTGGCACTTAACGCAGCAATCGAAGCTGCCCGCGCCGGCGAACAAGGTCGCGGCTTTGCCGTGGTAGCCGATGAAGTGCGCAGCCTGGCCTCGCGTACTCGTCAGGCCACCGATGAAATTTCCAGCATGATCCACAGCATCCAGCAGGAAACCGGCAACGCGATCAGCACCATGGAGCAGGGCAATGTGCTGATGCAGGAAGGCTTGTCGCGCAACGCCAATGTCGCCTCGGCGCTGGCTCGCATCGATGAGCAGAGCCGTTCGGCGGGGCAACAGTTTGCCGCGATTACCACGGCGACTCAGGAGCAGAGCAGCACCGCGACGTTGTTGAGCAGTAATTTGCAGAGCATTGCGTTGGCCAACAGTGAGCAGCGTGAGGTTGTGTCGAACCTGGCTGTTACGGCTAAAGAGCTGGAGAAACTGGCGGCGGATTTGCGTTCCGAGGTTGATCGCTTCCGTTGATACAGCCTTGATATAGCTTTCGCGAGCAAGCTCGCTCCCACAGTGTTCGGTGTGATTCACAGATTTTGTGAAGACCCGGATCCCCTGTGGGAGCGAGCCTGCTCGCGATTGCATCAATGAAGATCTTCGGCAGAACATGCGATCTGTCGATCTAATACACTTGCTGAAACGTTTCCGCAGCGCTATAAAAATGGCACAACTCCAATAAAGGCTGCTGCCATGACCCCGCTCAAACTCGCCGTCGCCCTCGGCGCTTTCACTGCTGCTTCCCACGCCATGGCTTGGGATTACGTCCTTCTCGATACCAACAAGCCCGCACAAAACTGGAGCATCACCAGTGAACAGCTCGGTGTGAAAACCGACAAACCCTTCTCCGTAAGCCTGCGTACCTTGCACGGTGGGCGGCAGGAAGGTGTCAGCATCGTTGATATCGATAACGGCACGATGAAACTCTCGGTGGTACCAACCCGAGGCATGAATGTCTTGCAAGCCTCTGTCGGCAATGTGCGCATGGGGTGGGATTCGCCGGTCAAGGACGTGGTCAACCCGGCGTTCATCGAACTCAACGGACGCGGTGGGCTGGGCTGGCTGGAAGGTTTCAACGAGCTGGTGACCCGCTGCGGGTACGAATGGGTCGGCCATCCCGGCATGGACAATGGCGAACTGCTGACCCTGCACGGCCGCGCCGCCAACATCCCGGCCAGTACCGTCATGCTGCACATCGACGAAAAGCCACCGTACGCCATCAGTCTGCGCGGCGAGCTGAAAGAGCAAGCCTTCAAGAAAGTCGACTTTTCGGTGGTCACGGAACTGGTCACCGAGCCTGGCAGCGTGCGCTTTGCACTCAACGATACGCTGACCAACAACGGCGACTATCCGAAGGAATACCAGGCGCTGTATCACAGCAACTTCAGTACGCCGTTCCTCGAGCAAGGCGCACGATTTGCCGCTCCGGTGAAACAGGTGTCGCCGTTCAACGACAAGGCCAAGGGTGATTTGCCAGACTGGCAGACCTACCGCGCACCGACCAAGGACTACGACGAAACCGTCTACAACGTCGTGCCCTATGCCGACGCCAAAGGCGAAACCCTGACTGTTCTGCATAACAAGGCCGGCAGCCTGGGTGTTTCTGTTGGCTTCAATACCCAGCAGTTGCCGGTGTTTTCCCTGTGGAAAAACACTGACACCCAAGGGCAGGGCTATGTCACGGGGCTGGAACCGGGCACCAGTTTTTCTTACAACCGCCGCTATCAGCGTCCGCTGAATCTGGTGCCGACCATCGCACCCAAGGAACACAAACAGTTCCAGATCAGCTACAGCCTGCTCGCGGACAAAGGTGCTGTGGATAAGGCCTTGAAGCGTGTGACCGAGATTCAGGCGGGGCGCGAGACCGAAGTGCGGCAGACGCCGTTGGTGGATCTGACCGAGCATTAAGGTGTCGCCGGCCGATATTGCAGCGCCTCGGCCAAGTGTTCGCGTTTGATTGCATCGACTTGCTCAAGGTCTGCCAGAGTGCGGGCGACCTTGAGTAGCCGGTGTGCTGAGCGCAGCGATAACGTCAGCCGTTCACAGGCTGATTCCAGCCATTTCTCATCGACTGTGGATAACTTGCAGTGTTTTTTCAGTCCTGGCAGATCGAGAAACGCGTTGGCGCAGCCTTGACGCTTTTGCTGTCGTTCGCGAGCCTCGGCTACCAGTGCTGCGGCGCTGGCGCTGTCCTCGCCGGGTTTAATTGCCGGATTCAACGCCGTCGCCTCCCGCGCCACCGTCAGGTGCAGATCAATCCGATCCAGCAACGGCCCCGATAGCTTGTTGCGATAGCGCTGCACCATGTCCGGTGTGCACGAGCACTTGCCGCTGGGCTCACCAAGATATCCACAGGGGCAGGGGTTCATTGCTGCCACAAGCTGGAATCGCGCCGGAAAGCGCACGCGATCCTTGGCCCGGGCGATGACGATATGTCCTGACTCCAAAGGCTCGCGTAAAACCTCCAATACCTTGCGATCAAACTCCGGCAGCTCATCGAGAAACAGCACGCCATGGTGGGCGAGGGTAATCTCACCAGGTTGCGGTTTCGAACTGCCACCCACCAGCGCTGGCCCGGATGCCGAGTGGTGCGGTTGACGAAAGGGACGCTGCGGCCAATGGGTCAGCGGCGCGCCACTGGCGACCGACTGAATCGCCGCCACCTCTAGCGCTTCACTCTCGGCCAGCGGCGGCAACAGCCCCGGCAGGCGACTCGCCAACAATGTCTTACCCGTCCCAGGCGGCCCGCTGAACAGCAAGTTATGGGCGCCCGCAGCAGCAATCAGCAGCGCTCGTTTCGCCGCCACTTGCCCCTGCACTTCATTCAAGTCGGGATAAGGCTTGCTGGCATGCATCAACCCGTCTGATACATAGGGCTCAACCGGCGTATGCCCATTGAAATGCGCCACCGCCTCCAGCAAATGATCCACCGCAAACACCTTCAACCCCGAAGCCAGGCACGCCTCCTCGGCATTCGCCCGCGGCACCACCAGCGCACGACCCGCCTTGCGCGCCGCAAGTGCTGCCGGCAACACGCCACGCACCGCTCGTACGGCGCCGGACAACGCCAACTCACCCAGACATTCCACATCATCCAGCGTCAGACACGGCACTTGCACACTCGCCGACAGAATCCCCAAGGCAATCGCCAGATCAAACCGCCCGCCATCCTTTGGCAGATCCGCCGGCGCCAGATTCAAAGTGATCCGCCGCGCCGGAAACTGCAGCCCGGAATTGATGATCGCGCTGCGCACCCGATCCTTGCTCTCCTTCACCGCCGCCTCGGGCAGGCCGACCATGGTCAGCGACGGCAGACCGTTGGCCAGATGGACTTCGACGGTGACAGCGGGGGCTTCCACGCCTATCTGGGCGCGACTGTGGACGATGGAGAGGGACATGGTCGTTCCTTGAGCTGAATCGGGGAGCCGCTTCCTGCGGGTTTTTTGAAGGGTAGTCGGGGGAGGGGATGTTGGTAGGTGGGTTCTATGAGCGAATTTTCACCGGATGTTGCAGGAGACAATAACCTGCAGGTATAAAAAAAACGCCTGTTAGGCGGTCATTTTTGCGGTACTCAGGTTCCACCACCGGCGAGCCAACCGTCGGGCTCCATTTCCTTGCCATAGGTCGCGGCCACTTTCAAAAAATGTCGCTGACTGGCTGAAACTCTGTCCGGCAAACCGAGTGCCTCGGTACCCGGTTTGGACACCCGTGCCGGTTGGGTTTTCTGCTTCTTCTGCTTCATAAACACCTCACGTGCCGGGATGCTTGATTCGATCTTATTGGTCGTCCAATGGAAAGACAAGGCGACCGGTTGTATCAAAATAAAATCCCAGCGTTTGATAGTAAGGAATGGCGCCTGAGTCTGGCTCTTGTACTTCGATTTGCGTGCACCCCAGCTTCCGGGCGTAGAACTCTGTTGTCAGCAATGCCATCGGCGCGATCCAGCCCCGCAAGGTATTCGTCTTGCATGTGTGTCCCTGTAAAACGATTTTCACGCAGATCGTGCTTCTTCGCGGCGTTGCGTAGCACAGTCCGCACAGTTCTTCTTCGTACCAAAACGCCAAGTCCAGCCCTTTTGCATCTTTGGTCTTCCAGTCCAAAACAGCGTCCCAGGGATACCCAACGGGGCCGGTCCACTGGTGGAATGCGTTGATTGCTACTGGAGTAATCGGATCGATCCTGAGTGATAGGGTATCAACTCCAGCTGCCAGGGCTTCTGGGTCCATGGACATTGTTTGATGTGCAAGTTTGCGCGATTCAGATTTGAGTGTCTGATTTCGAAGCTCGGTACCTTTGCCTTTTCTTCGCATCGTCTTGTTCTGTCGGGATCAATATGCAGACGATATCGAAGGCATTGATGCTTACGTAATCAGACGTAGGGGACGGTCCTCGTAGGACTGTGCTTGCGTTAGTGAAGGACGTTGGAGATGGCAGTTCAGGGTGTGAGAGGGCGGAGAGGCAATACTTTATACCGGCATGGATGAGGGTTTTGCGCTGCTCTCGATCGTAAATGAGCTTTGACTCCTGAGCGGTACTGAAGGATCCTCACGCTCGAGGACTGCAACTGCGCATTCGTCGGGACTGGGCACCAGCAAAGCTCCCCCGCATTTTTGGCAGCAGAGAAAGCTGGTTTCTCTGAAGTAGTGACGACGGGCTAGCCTGTCGGATTCTGAACCCAAGGCCGTAAAGCCAGGAGCTAAAGAATCGCTGCGACTATTCCTCCGAACAAAAAAAGGCGTCCTATGGACGCCTTTTTTATTTTTCACTCAGGACCTTCTACCGGCCAGCGCGCCGCTGGGCTCAAGCGCTGGCCCACATGTAACAGCAACTTCAATAAATCGCCGTTGGTTGGCTGACATATTCCCAGCCAAACGGAGTGCTTCGAGGTGCAAATCAACAATTTGAAATAGCTTTTCTTTCCTCTTCTTATCTTTCACAGATACCTCCATCTTGACGGGCATATTTCGTTTGCCAATGTAATGACATGCGTAAGGGCTGCGTAACTGGGTGCAGACGCTGATGTTTGTAGGGCCATGCCCTAATAGTTGTAGGACGCCGGCGAAAGGGGGGTGAAGGTCTTGTATCCGGGAGTCGGATGTTCCAGTTTGGCCACTCAACGCAGCCTCTGGAGGCGAAAAATGGATCGCAATGGTATGCGCCCGATTCATCCGGGCGAGGTTTTGAATAAGGAATTCATGGAGCCGTTGGGCATGACTGTCATGGATCTGGCCATGCCCACGAACTGGCCCGAAAGTGAGATCGAAAAGCTTGTGAAATGCCAGCTCAGGATCTGCGCCGATCTGGCAATCAGCCTTGCCATTCATCTCAACACTACGCCTGAGTTCTGGATGAATCTCCAATCGACTTACGATTTGCGCAGAGCCCAGTTCCGGCATGCGGGTTTATAGCGATTGCAGCATCCGCGAAGCTCTTTTCCACCATGGCCCCGTCATTGGGCGCTTGGTCTG
Organism: Pseudomonas tensinigenes; assembly: GCF_014268445.2. Lineage (NCBI taxonomy): Bacteria > Pseudomonadati > Pseudomonadota > Gammaproteobacteria > Pseudomonadales > Pseudomonadaceae > Pseudomonas > Pseudomonas tensinigenes. The sequence goes on along the minus strand of NZ_CP077089.1, from coordinate 6,610,104 downwards.
TTCCCGTTCCACCACCATCAACGGCACATCCTGCAGCCGTATCCACGGCTGGTTATTCCAGTGCAACAAACTCAACGTCATGTCCGGCCAACTGAGCAAGCTGAGGTGTGGACGTTCGCTTGTGGTGGGGTGTTGGGCGTCGCGCAGGGTGGGGATGACCTGGTGGGTGAGCCATTCGCGTAGCGCACGGTATTCGGGGCAGTAGTGGTAGACGAGGAGGGCGTAGATGCCGGATTCGCTGATCAGCAGGGTGTTTTCGATTTGATTGTGGATCAGGGTTTTGCGGGTCTGGTATTGGTCGGGGTCGAGTTTTCGCAGCATGCGTTCGTTGAGGTAGATGTGTAGCAGGCGACTCAGGTCTCGGGCGCAGAACCAGGGTTGGTTCTGGATGAGGAGGGCGTGGAGGGGGAGTTTGTGGCGGGTAAAGATGTGCGGGGTCAGATAAGTCTCTTCTTGATTCATTGAGCAGTTCCTCTTGCTTAAGGGGCTGCCCTCAATCGTCGCCAAACGATTGGGTGGCAGTTGTACGCGGGTTGGCGAACCGGAGCAAAAGGAACCCGGCAGACCCGAAGGTCTCCCACGCACAACCGCCATGAAACGATGTGGCGGTAAATGTAGCCGCCATCATGGTTGTCGTGCGCCTTAAGCTGTTCGGGTCGCCAAACCCGGTGCTGAACTTTCAGCATCGGGTGAGCTTAGAAACCTGGGCTTTTCGGCGCAATCGGACGGCGGTGGTGCAGGTTGTAGGACGTTGCCGGGATGGTTGAAGGGCTGAGGATCAAAAGATCGCAGCCTTCGGCAGCTCCTACAGGGGGCGCGGATTATTCAGCGGGCGGTGTCAGCTTGGCTTCCATCTCGGCGACTTTGGCTTCGAGGCTTTCGAGGCGGGCGCGAGTGCGGGCCAGTACGACCATCTGGCTGTCGAATTCTTCGCGGCTGACCAGGTCGAGTTTGCTGAAGGCACTCTGCAGCAGCATCTTGAACTGGCTTTCGATTTCGGCTTTCGGCAGCGGGGTGTCGCCGCTGAAGAGGCGGGAGGCGGTGCCGCTCAGGGCGTCGAGGAAGTCTTTGGGCGCGAGCATGGTGGATGTCCTGGAAACAATGGCCGGCAGTGTATCACGCAGTGTCTATAGTCAATCTCGTGGTCAGGGATGCACGCTTTTCGCGCAGGCGGACGGACGGCGACGCACCGTTGTTGTGCGTATCCGCAGGGCCTTTTGCACGGGATGGCTTGCGGCAGCGGCCAAGGGATTGAAATCAGGGGATTTTGGCGAGATGGCAAGGTTTCTGCTTAGTCACCTTCGACCCATGCACTGATGCAGTCGCTGTGACGAATGCAGTGCGGCAGACGAAGCGGGGAGTTTCGTCAGCAGCGGTTAGCTGGCGTCAGTCGGGCAGGTAAGCCCGACGATGCGTTACAAAGCCAGGCACTGCGCTTAGACTTGAGTCGGGTTTGTTTTCCTGGGGCAAGTCCACCAATTCGGGAGAGAGTTTTCATGAAGCTAGTCACTGCCATCATCAAGCCGTTCAAGTTGGACGACGTGCGCGAGTCGCTGTCCGAAATCGGCGTGCAGGGCATTACCGTTACTGAAGTCAAAGGCTTCGGCCGGCAGAAGGGTCACACCGAGCTGTATCGCGGCGCGGAATATGTGGTCGATTTTCTGCCCAAGGTGAAAATCGACGTGGCCATCGACGACAAGGATCTGGATCGGGTTATCGAGGCGATAACCAAAGCGGCCAACACCGGCAAGATCGGTGACGGCAAGATCTTCGTGGTCAATCTGGAACAGGCGATTCGCATCCGTACCGGCGAAACCGATACCGACGCGATCTAAGCGCCGCCACAAACCCCAACGCCCCAGGAGAAAACAATATGACTCTGCGTAAATTCGCAGGGCTAGGAGCCCTGTTGTCTATCGTAATGCCCGGCCTTGCTATGGCGGCAGACGAAGTGGCGGCCCCAGTCCTCAATTCTGGCGACACTGCCTGGATGCTCACCTCAACGGCACTTGTGCTGTTCATGACCATCCCCGGCCTGGCGCTGTTCTACGGCGGCATGGTTCGCTCGAAAAACATTCTTTCCGTGATGATGCAGTGCTTCGCCATTACCGGTCTGATCAGCATCCTGTGGGTCATTTATGGCTACAGCATTGCGTTCGACACCACCGGCATGGAGCAGGGCGTCGTCAATTTCAACTCGTTCTTCGGCGGCATGGGCAAGGCGTTCCTCGCCGGTGTCACGCCTTCGAGCCTGACTGGTCCTGCGGCGCTGTTCCCTGAGGCGGTATTCATCACCTTCCAGATGACCTTCGCGATCATCACCCCGGCGCTGATCGTCGGTGCGTTCGCCGAGCGGATGAAGTTCTCCGCGATGCTGATCTTCATGGCTATCTGGTTCACCCTGGTTTATGCACCGATCGCGCACATGGTCTGGTCCGGCAACGGCGGCCTGATGTGGGACTGGGGCGTGCTCGACTTCGCGGGCGGCACCGTGGTGCACATCAACGCCGGTGTCGCCGGTCTGATTGCCTGCCTGGTATTGGGCAAGCGTAAAGGCTTCCCGACCACCCCGATGGCCCCGCACAACCTCGGTTACACCCTGATGGGCGCGGCGATGCTGTGGGTCGGCTGGTTCGGCTTCAACGCCGGTTCCGCTGCAGCGGCCAACGGCACCGCCGGCATGGCGATGCTGGTCACCCAGATCGCGACCGCTGCTGCTGCACTGGGCTGGATGTTTGCCGAGTGGGTCACCCACGGCAAGCCAAGCGCGCTGGGCATCGCTTCGGGTGTGGTTGCCGGTCTGGTAGCGATCACTCCGGCTGCCGGCACCGTGGGCCCGATGGGCGCACTGGTGATCGGTCTGGCGGCGGGCGTGGTGTGCTTCTTCTGCGCCACCACCCTGAAACGCAAACTCGGTTATGACGATTCCCTCGACGCATTTGGCGTACACGGTATCGGCGGTATCCTCGGCGCAATCCTCACTGGTGTGTTCGCTGCACCTGCTTTGGGTGGTTTCGGCACCGTTACCGATATCGGCGCGCAGGTCTGGATTCAGGTCAAAGGCGTTGGCTTCACGGTGATCTACACCGCGATCGTCACCTTCATCATCCTCAAGGTCCTGGACGCCGTCATGGGTCTGCGTGTGACCGAGGAAGAAGAGTCGGTTGGCCTCGATCTGGCACAACACAACGAACGCGGCTACAACCTGTAAGTACGCGCATTAAAAAACTTGCCCGGTTCGCCGGGCATTTTTTTGTCTGGAATTTGTCGCAGAGAGAACAGCTGAAAGGATTTTTCGTACGGCTTTGGTCGTGTTTACGACGAGCGTTTTTCTGCGGCCAATGGCTTACATCATTGCAGGAATATTAGGGCCTTTGTTTTTTCCCAGAGCGCGCTAGAATGCGCCCCGAACGTGCGGAGAACTGTATGTGGCAACAGACTCTGATAACCCTGCGGGCTCGGCCCCGGGGCTTTCATCTGGTAACGGACGAGTTACTCGCGGGGCTGCCTGAACTCAGGGAGTGCCGGGTCGGTCTGTTGCATTTGTGGCTGCAGCATACCTCGGCGTCGTTGACCATCAACGAGAACGCCGATCCGGCGGTACGTCGCGACTTCGAACGATTTTTCAATCGTCTGATCCCACAAGGAACAGACGGCTATGAGCATAACGACGAAGGCCTGGACGACCTCCCGGCGCACTTCAAGGCCAGCGTGCTTGGCTGCCAGATCAGTCTGCCGGTGTCGGCAGGGCGACTGGCACTGGGGACCTGGCAAGGCGTTTATCTGGGCGAGCACCGTGATCATGGCGGTGCCCGAAAAGTCCTCGACACCTTGCACGGTGAAGGGGCATAAACCGTTGGTCACCAATGGTTACTGATTTTTTAACGGCGACTTTCGACAGTTGCCAAAGCTGGTCTATAACTAATCTGCTTTTCGCAAGTCATGAGGTAGAACATGAGCGACGATGATCTGGAAAACGACGACCTCGAAGTAGGCGACGAAGACGAGGCCGAGGAAGGCCTGGAAGCAGCAGCGGAAGACGTTGCTGACGACGATGGCGGTGACGATACGCCGGCCCCGGCTGCCAAAGGCAAAGCCAAGGCTGCGGTGTCGGTTGATGAGTTGCCGAGCATTGAAGCCAAGAACAAGGAGCGCGACGCCCTGGCCAAGGCCATGGAAGAGTTCCTGTCGCGCGGCGGAAAAGTGCAGGAAGTGGAGGCCAATGTGGTCGCCGATCCACCGAAGAAGCCAGACAACAAGTACGGCAGCCGCCCTATCTGAGGCGTGCCGCTGGCTTGCTGAAAAGGCCCGCCGTCGCTGCGGGCTTTTTCATGTCTGGAATAAAGCAACTGAAGTAAATGCAATTCCCTTGTGGGAGCGAGCCTGCTCGCGAAAGCGGTGGGTCAGTCAACATCAGTATTGAATGACAGAATGCCTTCGCGAGCAGGCTCGCTCCCACAGGGTGTAGTAGATCAGTTCGAGGGGGCATTCCAGCGTGCGAGCACCGCTGGCAGGTCGCTCAGGCTACGGATTTCGGCGTCCGGCAAGCGATCCGCTTCCCAGGTTTTACCCGCCGGGTTAAACCAGATCGCCCGCAATCCGGCCTGCTGCGCCCCGGCGATGTCATCGCCCGGGTGATCACCGATATGTACGGCGGTTTCGGCCGTGGCTCCACCGCGCTGCAAGGCTTCGTGGAACAACCGGGCATCCGGTTTGGCGATGCCGATATCTTCCGCACACAGCGCAAATTTGAAGTAATCCGCCAACCCCAACCGGCGCACATCGGCATTGCCATTGGTGACTACGCCAAGCGAGTAGTGATTGGCAAGAATCTCCAGCACCGGCTCGACTTCAGGAAACACTTCGATCTGATGCCGCGCATGCAGAAACACTTCAAAACCCTTGTCGGCCAGGTCGGATGCTTCGCTATGGGCGTACCCGGCGTCTTCCATTGCATGAAACAACACCCGCCTGCGTAGAGCACTGATCCGATGCTTGAGTCCCGGCTCGTTGGCCAGCACCCGCTCGCGAATCGCCCACAAATGCTCCACCGGCACCGCGCCCAGATTCGGCGCATGTTCGCTCAGCCATTCGCGCAATACCGCTTCGGCGCTGACGATCACCGGGGCGGTGTCCCATAGCGTGTCGTCGAGGTCGAAGGTGATTAACTGGATGCTCATGAATCGTCGCCTTTCATGCGTTTGGCCCGTGGATGGGCACTGTCGTAGACCGCCGCCAGATGCTGGAAGTCCAGATGGGTGTAGATCTGCGTGGTCTTGATGTCGGAGTGGCCGAGCAGTTCCTGCACCGCACGCAGGTCTTGCGAGGATTCCAGCAAGTGGCTGGCGAAAGAGTGCCGCAGCATGTGCGGGTGCAGGTTCTGCCCCAGCTCACGTTCGCCGGCCAGTTTGACCCGCACCTGAATCGCTCGCGGGCCAAGGCGTCGACCTTGCTGGCTGACGAATACGGCGTCGTCTGCGGGGTTGGTCATGGCCCGTAACGGTAGCCATTGTTCCAGTGCTTCGCGGGCCTTTTTACCCACCGGTAGCAGGCGGGTTTTGCTGCCCTTGCCGAGCACTTGAACCATACCGTCAGCAAGATCCAGCTGATCAAGATTGAGCCCGGTCAGTTCGGAAAGGCGCAGGCCGGAGGAATAGAACAACTCCAGAATCGCCTGATCGCGCCGCGCAAGAAAATCATCCTCGACCGCACCTTCAAGCAGTTGCAGCGCACGATCGGTGTCGAGGGTTTTCGGCAGTCGGCGCTCGCCTTTCGGCGGTGCCAGACCCGTGGCCGGATCATGGTCGCAAAGACCTTCGCGATTGAGATAGTGATAGAGCCCGCGCACTGCCGACAGCAGCCGCGCGAGGCTGCGCGAGGATTGTCCCTGCGCATGCAAACGGGCGATCAGGCTGCGCAGGCGTTGAATATCCAGCGCGGCCCAGCTGCCGATGTTCTGTTTCACGCACCAGCCGAGGACTTTGTCGAGGTCGCGGCGGTAGGCCGACAGCGTGTGCGGCGACACCTGTCGCTCACTGCGCAGGTGTTCGCAGTAAGCGTCCAGTTGCCGTTCCATGTTCAGCGTACCGAGCGCAGGGAGCTGTTGACCCGTGGCAGCACGCGGCCCATGACTTCGGCGATGTAGCTGAGAAACAGCGTACCCACCGAACTCTTGTAGTGCTGCGGATCACGGCTGGCGATCGCCAGAATGCCGTGGATGCCTTGATGGCTGACCGCGACCACGGCGGTGGAGCCGATCTGCTTGCGCTGTTCTTCGCCGAAGAGGAAGTCCAGTTCGTGCTCGCGCAGGCTGCCGCTGACGCTTTTGCCTTCGGTGAGCAAGCCGCCGATGGCGACCTGCGCGTCGGCGTGAGTGACCCAGCGGCCAACCGGTGCCGGGTTGTCACCGAGCAAAATCAGGCTGACAAAAGGCACCTGGAAATCCTGGCGCAGACTGTCTTCGACGCTGATCACCACGTCTTCCAGGCTGCTGGCGTCCATCAGGGACAGGATCAAACGACGGGTCTTGTCGAACAGGCGATCGTTGTCGCGGGCGACGTCCATCAAATGCGAGAGGCGGTGACGCATCTCGATGTTGCGGTCGCGCAGGATAGTCATCTGCCGCTCGACCAGCGAAACGGTGTCACCGCGCTGGTGAGGAATGCGCAGGGCGGGCAGCAGTTCTTCGTGCTCGACGAAGAAGTCCGGATGCGCCTCGAGGTATGCGGCAACCGCTGCCGCCTCGAGGCTCTCGGACGCTGATTCGTCGGACTGTCGGGCGGGTACCTGAGGCTTATCGGTCATGGTTTCTGCTCACTCAAAGACGCACTTGTCCTTCGTATACACGCACTGCCGGACCGGTCATCAGTACCGGTTGGCCAGGGCCTGCCCATTCAATGGACAGACGCCCGCCGGGCAGGTCGACCAATAGCGGCGAATCCATCCACCCTTGGCTGATCGCAGCGACAGCCGCTGCACAGGCACCGGTACCGCAGGCCTGGGTTTCCCCAGCACCGCGTTCCCACACGCGCAACTGCGCACGGTTGCGGTCGATGACCTGGAGAAAACCGACGTTCACTCGCGCTGGGAAGCGCGGATGGTGTTCGATTTTCGGCCCCAGTTCATGCACCGGTGCACTGTTGATGTCCTGCACGCGCAATACCGCATGCGGGTTGCCCATCGACACGGCGGCCAGTTCGACCGTGGTGCCGTCGACTTCCAGCTGATAGCTGCTGGCCTGCGCCGGCGCTTCGAACGGAATGTCCGCCGGCACCAGGCGCGGGGCGCCCATGTTTACGCCGATCTGGCCGTCGTTACGCACGTCCAGTTCGATGATGCCGCCCTTGGTCTCGACGCGAATCTGCCGTTTGGCGGTCAGACGCTTGTCGAGCACGAAGCGCGCAAAACAGCGCGCACCGTTGCCGCACTGCTCGACTTCCGAGCCATCGGAATTGAAGATCCGGTAACGGAAATCCACGTCCGGGTTGCTCGGCGCCTCGACGATCAGCAACTGGTCGAAACCGATACCGGTGTGGCGGTCGCCCCATTGCTTGGCGTGCTTTGGCTGAATATGCGCGTGCTGGCTGACCAGGTCGAGAACCATGAAGTCATTGCCCAAGCCGTGCATTTTAGTAAAACGCAGCAGCATGGGTTACTCCGGCAGCAGGCTTTCGCCGGCAAACAGCTCAGCCACGGTTTCGCGGCGGCGCACTTCAAAAACCTGGTCACCGTCTACCAGCACTTCGGCCGCACGGCCACGGGTGTTGTAGTTGGAACTCATTACAAAACCGTAGGCACCGGCCGAATGCACGGCCAGCAGATCGCCTTCGGCCAGGGCCAGTTCGCGATCCTTGGCGAGGAAGTCGCCGGTTTCGCAGATCGGGCCGACGATGTCGTATTTGCGCGCAGCGGTGTCACGCGGTTTGACCGCGGTAACGTCCATCCACGCTTGATACAGCGCCGGGCGAATCAGGTCGTTCATTGCCGCGTCGACGATGGCGAAATCTTTGTGTTCGGTGTGCTTGAGGTACTCGACCTGCGTCAGCAGCACGCCGGCGTTGGCAACGATGAAACGGCCCGGCTCGAACACCAGCGCCAGATCACGACCGTTGAGACGCTCGCGTACGGCTTTGATGTAGTCGGCAGCCAATGGCGGCTCTTCATCGCGATAACGCACGCCCAAACCACCACCAAGATCGATGTGGCGCAGGTGAATGCCGCAGTCGCCGAGGCGATCGACCAGATCCAGCAGGCGATCAAGGGCATCAAGGAACGGTGGCAGCGTGGTCAGTTGCGAACCGATGTGGCAGTCGACGCCGACCACTTCGAGGTTCGGCAGATGCGCGGCGCGCACGTACACGTCTTCGGCGTCGGCGATGGCGATGCCGAACTTGTTCTCTTTGAGACCGGTGGAAATGTACGGGTGGGTGCCGGCATCGACGTCCGGGTTCACCCGCAGCGACACCGGTGCGCGAACGCCCAGTTCGGCGGCAACCACTTGCAGGCGCTCGAGCTCATCGGTGGATTCGACGTTGAAGCAGTGCACGCCGACTTCCAGTGCGCGACGCATGTCGTCACGGGTCTTGCCGACACCGGAGAAGACGATCTTGTCAGCACTGCCGCCAGCGGCGAGAACGCGTTCCAGCTCACCACGGGAAACGATGTCGAAACCGGCCCCGAGACGGGCCAGGACATTCAGCACGCCGAGGTTGGAGTTGGCTTTGACCGCGAAGCAAACCAGATGTGGCATGCCGGCCAGCGCATCGGCGTAGGCCAGATACTGGGCTTCGATGTGCGCGCGCGAATAAACATAAGTGGGCGTGCCGAAACGGTCGGCGATGGCTGACAGCGCCACGCCTTCCGCGAACAGCTCCCCGCCACGGTAGTTAAAAGCGTCCATGGCGATCCCTTAGTAAACGTCGTGCTTGTGTGCTTTCGAAGCAGGCTGCTTTTGCGAAGACTGGGCTTGCTCGGCTGGGTCCTGATCATCATCGGGCAGGTACAGCGGGCCTTTTTGACCGCAGGCCGAAACAAGGCAGGCAACCGCGACGAGCGCAGCAAGGGAAGAGATCAGGCGCTTCATGGCGAAATCCTTGAAAATGCGTTAATTGCGCCGGAGTATACCGGCCACCCGGCGGCTTGCCTATGTGATGGCCCTCCCGTCCGGCGGGGCTTGTTCGTGAGCACTGGTAACCCTTTGGGAGCGAGCTTGCTCGCGATGGCGGTGTGTCAGGCAACAATAATGTTGAATGTGCCGGCCATTCGCGAGCAGGCTCGCTCCCACAGGGTTGGGTGTTCGATGCCCTGACCGGTGCTTGGTCGTTAATCTTTGCAATCGGCCGGCAGCGTCCGTATCTTTCGGCGCTTGTGCCTGATCAGACATTTTTTGAGGTTGCCGCAATGAGTTTGTCCGAAGCCCGTTTTCACGATCTGGTCGATGAAACCCAGGAAAAACTGGAAGACATCTTTGACGAAAGTGATCTGGATATCGATCTGGAGAGCTCGGCCGGTGTGCTTACCGTCAAGTTCGAAAACGGCTCGCAGCTGATCTTCAGCCGCCAGGAGCCGCTGCGTCAGCTGTGGCTGGCGGCGGTATCCGGTGGTTTCCACTTCGACTACGACGAAGAAAGCGAGCGCTGGATGTGCGACAAGAGCGAAGAGCAATTGGGCGAAATGCTCGAGCGCATCGTCAAGCAGCAGGCCGGCGCCGAATTCGATTTCGAAGGTCTGTGATTCCGTGACTGAGACTGCTCCCGCCCGGCCTCCGAAGCCGCTCTACAGCAACATCAGCCCGGCAGTGCCTTCGCCGTGCAGCGGTGTATGCCGACTGGACGAGCAAAAGGTCTGCCTCGGCTGCTTCCGCCATGTCGAAGACATTCGCGAATGGCGTTCGGCGGACGATCAACGCCGCCGGGTCATCTGCGCCCAAGCCGCAGACCGCCGCAATTCCTCAATGTAGGGGCCGGCCGGGTGGGTGACTTGTATATTTTTTGAGCTGTGATAGTGTCCGAACACGCCTCAACCCATCGAGGCCTGGTGAAAACCCCGTCTTTTTTGGCGGGGTTTTGCTTTTTTTGTGTGCAGAAGAAAGGAGTCTGCCCGGATCATGACCGCACCTTCCATCACCCTTACCCGTCTGGACGTGCAACGTCTGGAGCGCCTGATCGATAGCCTGAACGATAAAGACCAGGCTGCGCCGGGCGTGATTGCGCTGCAAACCGAACTGGACCGCGCCGATACCGTGGTCGGCCACGATGAAGTGCCCGCCGATGTCGTGACGATGAATTCCCGTGTGCATTGCCGCGAAGAAGGCAGTGGCAAGGATTACCACCTGACGCTGGTCTATCCGAAGGATGCCAACGCCGATGAAGGCAAGATCTCGATCCTGGCCCCGGTCGGCAGCGCGCTGTTGGGTCTGAAGGTCGGTCAGCACATTGACTGGCCGGCACCCGGTGGCAAGACCCTCAAACTAACCTTGCTCGAAGTCGAATCGCAACCGGCCAATGGTGGCGCTTTTCCCGAGTAACCCGCCTCAGACCTGTTCGAGTGCCTCGTTCAGGGCGCGCTCCAGGTCAGCCTTGTAGCGCAGATACAGATTGCTTGAACTCTGCCCGTCACCGAGCAGGCCTGAAAGGTCGAGGTCGGTGATGTAGCAGCGATAGCGTTCGCTCTCGCGGCGCTGTTCGACAATCTCCCGGGCGACCACGCTGAACAGCTGGTCGCCATGTTCCAGCTCGCTGAATTCCCGTTGATTGCAATACAGGGTGACCTGCACTTCGCCCGGTGCGGCTTTGCCGACGATCGCCTGCACGTCGTAGAACGGCTTGTTCACTGGCGTCTGCGGTGCCGGCCGTGCTTCGACCCGTCGTGCGCGCCCCGGGCCGGAAGGCAATAACTGGTAATACAAAGTTTCAAGGCGGCTATCCGGGCCGGCGTCCATCGGCAGCACGGCTTCGCGGCGGAACAGAATCGATTGCAGGAAACGCTGCAACGGCACCAACAGACTCTGCTCGTCGTGATAGGGCAAATGTTGCTGCCACAGCGCATTGAACTCATCCAATACGTACAACTCGGCCTGCTGTTCGGTGATCCGGTAGAACACTTGAATACATTCCGGCTGACCCATCGGCAGGATCAGCGCGAGGTCGTGATCTTCCAGCGCCATCGGATCCAGGTGCAGCGGACTGTAGCGCGGCTGTTCTTCACCGAGGTAATCGAGCAGGGCCGGCAGGGTGGCGAGGGCGATATGGTTGACCTGGCCCGGCACCAACTCCAGCACGTGATAGTGCTGCTGCACCTGAATCAGGTAGCGATGATTCAACTCGCTGAGCAACAGATTCTGCGCGGTGTCGATGATTTCCTCGACGCGACGGGCGATGAACTGTGCACGGTTGTGGCAGAAGCAGCGCACCTTCAACGACGGCTGCAAGGCCCCGCGTGGCAGGTTGTTGAGGTAATCGCGCAGGCAATCGAGCAGGGCGTGGGGGCCATCGAAGCGGTTGACCAGCACTTCGTTCCAGCTGTTGAGCGTGACTTGATCGAGGGTCAACACGAGGTTTTCGCGCACGCCGGCGTAACTCAGCGAGTCGGTACGCTCGGTGGTCATCAGGATATTGAGGTCGCGGTGATGTTTTAGCGGGTCAATCCCTACGTTGACCAGAATCAGCACTTCGCTCGGCACCGCGGCGCGCAGCAATGGCTCTTCAGCCACTGTAGGCAGGGGCAGGGCGATGCACTGTTGCAGGCTGCCGAGCAGGTTGAACAGCTCAAATTCGCTCAGGTCGCTGGTGCCGGGATGCAAAGCCAGGCGAGTGCTGCTGTCGATCACACCGTTGCGGTGGCACCAGGTCAACAGCTCCAGTAACTCGCGGCTGCGCTTGATTGGCGCGAAGTGTTCCCACTCCAATGCGGTCAGGCTGCCGTTGTACAGGCCCCACTGGGTTTGCCCCGGTTCCTTTTTGTTACGCGACTGCACCAGCGTCAGGGTGTCTTCGGCCAGATCCGGGGCGATGCCGGGGTTGATGAACTCGACCTTGTCGGCCTTGCGCTCGAAGGCTGCGTAGAGCCGACGGCCGAGCACATTGAGGTCGCGCTTGTTGATCAGGCTGACGGTCTGCTCGGTGCGGGCGAACTGGGTCAGGAAGCGATAGCTGTAGTTCAGCTCATTGACCAGCGCGCGGCGTTCGGCGCTGACCTGGCGGACTTTCCACTGACTGCGGCTGTCGAGCAGGGTCAGTTGTCGCTGATCCCAATGCCACTCGCTGGCAAGCCGTTCCAGCAACGTGCGTTGCCAGCTCTGGGTGCGGCTGTTGCCGGTGAGCTTGCGGTTGATCTTCAGGTACAGCGCGCGGCGCACCAGTTCCAGCCGCTCCGGCTCGTTGCGCGCGGTGAGGTATTCCTCGATACGCCGGTACACGACCATGTACGGGTCCAGTTCATCCAGATCCAGTTGGTTGGCGAACACGGCTTTTTTGAAGCGCAGGCTCAGGCACTGCACCTGCGGGTGTTCGCTGGCGTAGACCTCGGTCAGCAGCAGTTTGAGCACCGATTTGTACGGTGACTCGATGCCTTTGAACAACTGCCACAATCCGGCGCCGATGAACTCGCCTGGCGGGATTCTCGCCAGATGGCCAAGGTCGAGGGTTTCGTCGGCGCGGATGAAACGCTTGGACAGCAGGGTGTGGGTGTAGAGGTCGTAGGCGGTTTCTTCGTAAACCGGCACCAGCCACCAGATCGGCGTGCGCCCGGCCAGCCAGATTGCGGTGCGGTAAAACTCGTCCAGCAACAGATAGTGCTGAGTGCTGCCGCAGTTTTCCGAGCTGAGCTGGGTGTCGCGTTCGCCTTTGACGAAGCGCTCCGGGTCGATCAGGAAAAAATGCGCTTCGGCGCCTTGGCTCGCAGCCCAGGTTTCGAGCAACTGACATTTCTTGCTCAGCTCACTGAGTTCACTTTCGCTCAAGTCAGGCGCGTGGCAGACCCACACGTCCATGTCGCTCTGATCGGCCTGTGCCAGCGTGCCAAGGCTGCCCATCAGGAACAGGCCGTGGATCGGTCGTGGCGGGTTGCTGCCGTGGCGCGGCTTGTAGGAGAACGAGCGGGTCAGGCGTTGCGCTTCGGCAAGCGTATTGGTGTCCGGCTCGTAATTCGACAGACCGGCCGGTGTACTGCCCGAGACATAACCCGGCAGCAGGGGATGGTTGACGTGGAAGAACAGCGGCAACAGCGTCAACACGCTCTGTTGGCGCGTCGACAAACCTTCCAGGGCGCGGCCCAGGCGGCCTTCATTGAGTTTGAGAAAACGCGCGCGCAGCTGGCTGAGGACCTTGCGGTCAATGCCTTCGTCCAGGTCGGGGCGGATTTCGTGGGTGCGCGTCATGTCAGCTCAAACCGGCTCGCAGGCTCGGACGTAGAGGGTCTCGGAATGTCAGGCAGTTTAGCCTTAGCGCAGCGGGACTTTTAAGCTGAATTTGTTTTTTGACGTCAGATTTATATCGCGGTAGGCCGGGCAGGCCCGCGGAAATCCCGTGGCAGGAGTTCCCGTGGGCGAAGTCAGGGGGATCAGGCGGTTTCCTGCTCTCTCAGAATAGTGAGCACGGTTTGCACATTTTGTGCAGCGTCGCGACCGAGGCTGGTCAGATAACCGCCATCGGGCTGGTCGGTGAGTTCTTTTTCAAAGAGGCGTTTGGCTGCAGCAATGTGTTTCGGGGCAGCGGTCTGATGAATTTTCAGACCTTCCTGGGAACTGTCCAGGTTGAAGAGTGCGAGGACTTCCAGTTCGGCAACCAACTCAGGGGTAAGCGACATAAGGACTCCAGACTTTCTAGGAATTGGACGACAGCGTCCCTAAGGTGAACCCGCTTTTGCGGCATGTCCAGTGCTCAGATCAGGGATTTTGTCTTGAGGCGGATTCCAGTGTAGTCGCGGCCGGGGAGTTGGCTGGATGGATGGGTGACAAATTGTGTGGGAGCGAGCCTGCTCGCGAAAGCGGTGTGTCATTTAGCGTGGTTTTTGCTGATACACGGCATTCGCGAGCAGGCTCGCTCCCACAGGGTGATGTGTTTGGCTTAATGCTTTTCTGGCGGTAATTCCGGCAATGCACGCAACGCCGCTTCGTACCATTCGGTATTGAACGCGCGGTCTTCATCGAGCATCGCGTCAATCTCATAGGCCAGCACATGCGCCATCAGGTTGAGGATTTCTTCACGCTCGGTTCCGACCAGTGTCAGCTTGTTGAAAGTCGCTTTGGCCGCTGGCGGGTTGTCGCTTTCGATCTGGTTCTCGATGGCTTCGATCAACGTAGCCTCGGCGAACTCTTCTTCGTCATTGTCGTTGTCGATGTCTGTCGGCTCGCTCATGGCAGGCTCCTCAAGGAAAGGCGCCAGTTTACCCGCATTCAGCGGCGTGATGCTGCTAGCGGGAATCGCCTGAGCGATCTATAAACAGGCACTGCCCACCCCGCACGGCCTGGAGGCTATGTGATGTTCAAGCTTTACGGATTCTCAGTCAGCAACTACTACAACATGGTCAAACTGGCGCTGCTGGAAAAAGGCCTGCCGTTCGAGGAGGTCACGTTCTACCCGGCGCAGACCCCGGAATCACTGGCCATCAGCCCGCGCGGAAAGGTACCGGTGCTGGGCGTGGACGCCGGTTTCATTAACGAGACCGCGATCATTCTCGAATACGTCGAACAGACCCAGAAGGGCACGCCGCTGCTGCCGAGCGATCCGTTCGAGCGCGCACAGGTGCTGGCAATTGCCAAGGAAATCGAGCTGTACATCGAGTTGCCGGGACGCGCTTGTTACGGCGAAGCGTTCTTTGGCATGACCCTGCCGGAGGCGATCAAGGAAAAGACCAAGACTGAATTGCAGCTGGGTTTTGCGGCGCTGGGCCGGCATGGCAAATTCGCCCCGTACGTGGCGGGCGACAGTTTGAGCATTGCCGATTTGTACTTCCTTTACAGCGTGCCGCTGGCCTGTGCGGTCGGGCAGAAGCTGTTCGGGATCGATTTGCTGGCGGAAATGCCACAGGCGAAGGCGCTGCTGGAGCGGCTTGAGCAGAATCCGCATGTGCAGAAGATTGCGGCGGACAAGGAAGCGGCGATGCCGGCGTTTTTGGCGATGATCGCTGCCAAGAAGTGAGTTTTTTGCTGTTCTGAAGATCGCATTCGCGAGCAGGCTCGCTCCCTCAGAATTATGTGCTGAAACACGATTACGTGTTCGACGCAGAACCTGTGGGAGCGAGCCTGCTCGCGAAGCTTTTGGCTTTTAGCGGCTGGCGATCAGCGCCTGGCCGCGTACCACCGCTGCCTTGACCTGCGCCGGCGCAGTGCCGCCGATATGGTCACGGGCATTCACCGAGCCTTCCAGGGTCAGCACGGCAAACACATCCTGCTCGATCTGATCGCTGAACTGACGCAGTTCTTCCAGGCTCATCTCGGCCAGATCCTTGCCAGTGTCGACACCGTATTTCACGGCGTGACCAACGATCTCGTGGCAATCACGGAACGGCAGACCACGGCGCACCAGATAATCCGCCAGGTCAGTCGCGGTGGAGAAGCCACGCAGCGCCGCTTCACGCATGATCGCGTGTTTCGGCTTGATCGCCGGGATCATGTCGGCAAAGGCCCGCAGCGAGTCGCGCAGGGTGTCGGCGGCGTCGAACAGCGGCTCTTTGTCTTCCTGATTGTCCTTGTTGTAGGCCAGCGGTTGGCCCTTCATCAAGGTCAGCAGGCCCATCAGTGCGCCGAATACACGGCCGGTCTTGCCACGCACCAGCTCTGGCACGTCAGGGTTTTTCTTTTGCGGCATGATCGAACTGCCGGTGCAGAAACGATCCGGCAGATCGATGAACTGGAATTGCGCGCTGGTCCACAGCACCAGCTCTTCGGAGAAGCGCGACAAGTGCATCATCGCGATGCTCGCGGCCGAGCAGAATTCGATGGCGAAGTCGCGATCGGAAACGTTGTCCAGCGAGTTGCCGCCGACAGCGTCGAAGCCGAGTAGTTGCGCGGTGTATTCGCGGTCGATCGGGTAGGTGGTGCCGGCCAGGGCGGCGCTGCCCAGTGGCATGCGGTTGGTGCGCTTGCGGCAGTCGACCAAGCGCTCGTAGTCGCGGCTGAGCATCTCGAACCAGGCCAGCATGTGGTGCCCGAAAGTCACCGGCTGCGCGGTCTGCAGGTGGGTGAAGCCGGGCATGATGCTCGCAGCTTCGCGCTCGGCTTGCTCCAGCAGGCCTTTCTGCAGGCGGGTGATTTCAGCGAGGATCAGGTCGATTTCGTCACGCAGCCACAAGCGGATGTCGGTGGCGACCTGGTCGTTGCGGCTACGCCCGGTGTGCAGCTTTTTGCCGGTGACGCCAATGCGATCGGTCAGGCGTGCTTCGATGTTCATGTGCACGTCTTCGAGGTCGATGCGCCAGTCGAACTGGCCGGCCTCGATTTCTCCCTGAATGGTGTTCAGGCCATCAATGATGCTGTCGCGCTCGGCATCGGTCAGCACGCCGACCTTGGCCAGCATGGTGGCGTGGGCGATCGAGCCCATGATGTCGTGGCGATACAGGCGCTGGTCGAAAGTGACGGAGGCGGTGAAGCGGGCGACGAAGGCGTCGACGGGTTCACTGAAGCGGCCGCCCCAGGACTGATTGGTCTTGTCAGTGCTCATGAATTCGCTCGTATCGGCTTGAAGAAAAAAGGCGTGAAACGCTGGCGCGGATGATAACAGGGTTGCCAATCCTGTCGCTGACACTGGTCGATACGTTTTTTTCTCATCCGCTCAGTCATAGTCGGCGCTGGCCCCGGAGGTTTTGCGCAAGGATATTTTTCGATTGAGCAATATCAGCCCGGCGAGCGTCTACAGTTGGACATAAGGGTCGGTGTGACTTGGATCGGGCAAAGGCCTGGACGCCGACTATAAGAAGAGGGGATGGGTGTAATTGTCCTTCGGCAATCCCCGTGAAAAACGCAGGAAACAGCGGGCTTTGAGCAGTACGACCCGGACACTGGCAAATATTGCTGGCCGACGTACGGCACTTTTTGGCGCTCGGGCTAGTCTTAGCGTGGATCGCGGTGACGGACGTCACTTCACCTGTCTACGCTATCCTTGTGCGAGACTCACGCAGGAATCCAGCGCAATATGAATGTCCTGATCGTTGATGACGAACCACTGGCTCGCGAGCGCCTCAGCCGAATGGTGAGCGAGCTCGAGGGTTATACAGTTCTGGAGCCCAGCGCCACGAATGGCGAAGAGGCGTTGGCACTGATCGACAGCCACAAGCCGGATATCGTGCTACTCGATATCCGTATGCCAGGCCTCGATGGCCTGCAGGTCGCTGCCCGTCTGTGCGAACGCGAAACGCCGCCGGCCGTGGTGTTTTGCACCAGCCCCGATGAATTTGCCGTGGAAGCCCTGCAGGCCAGCGCCGTGGGCTATGTGGTGAAACCCGTGCGAACTGAACATCTGCATGACGCCCTGAAACGGGCTGAACGTCCCAATCGGACGCAACTCTCGGCCCTGACCCGTCCCGCTGCCGAAAGCGGCACCGGCCCGCGCAGCCACATCAGTGCCCGTACCCGCAAAGGCATCGAACTGATCCCGCTGGATCAGGTGGTCTACTTCATCGCCGACCACAAATACGTGACCTTGCGTCACGAGGCCGGTGAAGTGTTACTGGACGAGCCGCTCAAGGCCCTCGAAGACGAATTCGGTGAACGCTTCGTGCGTATCCACCGCAACGCGCTGGTTGCCCGCGATCGTATCGAGCGGCTGCAACGTACGCCGCTGGGGCATTTCCAGTTGTTCCTCAAAGGTCTCAATGGTGATGCGCTGATCGTCAGCCGTCGGCATGTGGCCGGTGTGCGCAAGATGATGCAGGGGCTGTAACCCGGTCATTCCGGGCGGTTCTTCATTCTATTTACCAGGCATTGCCGGCCAGGGAGGCCACGCCGTTTCTGATTCAAGTCAAAGTGGATTTGGCTGAGCTGTTATTATCCGCCGTATCTATTCAGTACGGATTGATCCATGTCCTCTCGCGAAATCCGCATCGCCACCCGTAAAAGTGCGCTGGCCCTCTGGCAGGCCGAATACGTCAAAGCTCGTCTGGAAGCGGCCCATCCGGGTTTGCTGGTGACGCTGGTGCCCATGGTCAGTCGCGGCGACAAGCTGCTTGATTCGCCCCTGTCGAAGATCGGCGGCAAGGGCCTGTTCGTCAAAGAACTGGAAACCGCGCTGCTGGAAAACGAAGCCGATATCGCTGTGCACTCGATGAAAGACGTGCCGATGGACTTCCCTGAAGGCCTTGGCCTGTTCTGCATCTGCGAGCGTGAAGATCCGCGTGATGCTTTCGTCTCCAACACCTATGCCAGCCTGGAGGCGTTGCCTGCCGGCAGCATTGTCGGCACGTCGAGTCTGCGTCGTCAGGCACAGTTGCTGACCCGTCGTCCGGACCTGCAAATCCGCTTCTTGCGTGGCAATGTCAACACGCGCCTGGCCAAGCTCGATGCCGGTGAGTACGACGCGATCATCCTCGCGGCGGCCGGTCTGATCCGTCTTGGTTTCGAAGACCGCATCACCTCGGCGATCAGCGTCGACGACAGTCTGCCGGCCGGTGGCCAAGGTGCGGTCGGCATTGAATGCCGTAGCGCCGACACTGAAATCCACGCCTTGCTCGCGCCGCTGCATCACGCCGATACCTCGTCGCGGGTCACCGCTGAACGTGCCCTCAACAAACATTTGAATGGCGGCTGCCAAGTGCCGATCGCCTGCTATGCGGTGCTCGAAGGCGAGCAGTTATGGTTGCGTGGTCTGGTCGGTGAACCGAGTGGCGGCAAGCTGCTGAGCGCTGAGGCGCGCGCGCCGCGTACCGATGCCGAAGCATTGGGCGTCAAGGTCGCTGAAGACTTGCTCAGCCAGGGCGCCGACGACATTCTCAAAGCGGTCTACGGCGAGGCAGGTCACGAGTGACTGGCTGGCGCCTGCTGCTGACACGCCCTGCGCAAGACTGTGCGGCGCTGGCCGCGACGTTGGCCGCGCAGGGGATTTTCAGCAGTTGCCTGCCGCTTTTGGAAATTGTCCCGCTGCCAGTCTCTGACAAAATGCGTCAGTCGATGGCGCAACTGTCCGGTTGCAGCGCAGTGATCGTCGTCAGCAAGCCCGCGGCACGTATTGCGCTGGATCTGCTCGACGGCAGTTCTGCGCTGACGATGCCTTGGTTCAGTGTCGGCGCGGCGACCGCGCAGATTCTGCTGGATCACGGTCTGGACGCGAATTTCCCGGCCGCCGGTGATGACAGCGAAGCCTTGCTGCAATTGCCGCGTCTGCGTGAGGCGGTCGGCCAGTCCGGTGCGCGGGTGTTGATCCTGCGCGGTGAGGGCGGCCGCGAACTACTCGCCGAGCGCCTGCGCGAGCTAGGTGCTAGTGTCGAGTATCTGGAGTTGTATCGACGTGATCTGCCAGCCTACGCCCCGAAGGAACTGTCGCGGCGGATCGAAGCGGAACGCTTGAACGGGCTGGTGGTCAGCAGTGGACAGGGTTTCGAGCACCTGCGTCAGATGGCCGGCGATGCCTGGCCGACAATCGCGCAATTGCCGTTGTTTGTACCAAGCCCAAGAGTCGCCGAGCAGGCATTTGCCACCGGGGCTCAAACAGTTGTGGATTGCCGCGGCGCGAGTGCCGCGGCTTTGCTGACGGCGCTACGGGAGCATCCCGTACCCGTTTTCTAATGCAAAGGATGGATACGTGAGCGAAACAGCCTTGCCTAAAGATGATGTGCAACCTGTGATTGAAACCCAGGTTGAAACTCCACCGCCGGCCATAGAGCCGCGCCGAGGCAATGGACTGGCCATCGTCGCCCTGTTGCTCGGCGCTGCCGGCGTCGCGATCGGTGGCTGGGGTGTCTGGCAGGTCCGTCACCTGCAGACCAATACTCAGCAGCAGTCCGGTGAAGTGCAGGCATTGAACGATCAGGCGCAGAGCCTGAAGCTCAATGAGCAGCGCCTGACCGAGCGCCTCGCGCAGCTACCGGGGGCCGACGAACTTGCCGAGCGCCAGCGTCTGGTGACGCAACTTCAGGGCGATCAACAGCGCCTTAATCAGCGTCTGGAAACGGTTCTCGGTGCCAGCCGCAAGGACTGGCGTCTGGCCGAGGCCGAGCACCTGCTGCGTCTGGCCAGCTTGCGTCTTTCGGCGTTGCAGGACATCAGCAGTGCTCAGGCACTGGTGCAGGGCGCTGACGAAATCCTCCGTGAGCAGAACGATCCCGGCTCTTTTGCTGCTCGCGAGCAAGTGGCAAAAACCCTGGTGGCGCTGCGCAGCACCGCGCAGCCGGATCGCACCGGACTGTTCCTGCGTCTCGGCGCACTGCGTGATCAAGTCATCGAACTCACCGAGCTGGCGCCGGAGTACAAGGATCGCGGCGAATCACTGCTGGGCCTGACCGCTGACGGTGACGGTGCCAGTCGTTGGGCGCAATGGTGGGATCAGGTCTCGCGCTACATCCGTATCGATTTCAACGCCGACAAAAATGTGCGGCCGCTGCTGGCCGGGCAGAGCCTGAGTCAGGTGCGCCTGGCGCTGAGCCTGGCACTGGAGCAGGCACAGTGGGCCGCCCTCAACGGGCAGGCGCCGGTCTACACCCAGGCACTGGCCGAAGCGCGCGATGTGCTCAAGGGCAATTTCAATCCGGACAATCCGCAAAGCAAAGTGATGCTGGAACAGGTCGGTGAGTTGAGCAAGGAACCGGTCACAGTCACGACGCCTGATCTGGCCGGCACCCTCAGTGCCGTGCAAGCCTACCTTGAGCGACGCAACGTCAACGCCGAAGAGTCGGTGAAACCCTTTGCCAAACCTGCGGCCAATACTGCGCAGGAGGCCACGCCATGAAACGCCTGTATGTGATCGTGTTTCTGGTGATCGCGGCGACGGCGGCACTGGGCTTTGCAGTGGCCCAGCATTCCGGCTACGTGCTGATTGCCTACAAGAGCTTCCGTTACGAAGCGAGTCTTTGGGCAACGCTGGCGGTGATCGCGGTGTTGTGGCTGCTGATCTGGGGCATCAAGGCCTTGGTCGAGCTGGTCATGACCTCCAGTGGCGTGGTCAATCCCTGGTCGCGACGCAACCGCAGTCGTCGCGTGCAAGTGGCGATCGAGCACGGTCAACTGGATCTGGCCGAAGGTCGCTGGGCCAGCGCGCAGCGTCATCTGTATCGAGCGGCTGAAGCCGAGCGCCAGCCATTGCTGTATTACCTCGGCGCTGCCCGCGCGGCCAACGAGCAAGGCAATTACGAAGAGTGCGATCGTTTGCTGGAGCGCGCACTGGAGCGTCAGCCGCAGGCAGAGCTGGCGATCGCTCTGAGCCATGCGCAGTTGCAGACCGATCGTGGTGATACCGACGGTGCCTTGGTGACCCTGCAAGCGATGCATGATCGGCATCCACACAATGCGCAGACACTGCGTCAGTTGCAGCGCTTGTATCAGCAGCGCGGCGAATGGTCGGCGGTGATTCGTTTGCTGCCGGAATTGCGCAAGGACAAAGTCCTGCCGCGTGCTGAACTGGCCGAACTCGAACGCCGCGCCTGGGGTGAAAACCTGTCGCTGGCCGCACAGCGTGAAGAGGATGGCAGCGTTGGTTTGCAGTCGCTCACGCGCGCCTGGGAGCAACTCACCTCGGCACAGCGTCAGGAACCGCCGTTGGTGCTGGCGTATGCCGAACAGTTGCGGCAGTTGGGCGCTCAGGTCGAAGCGGAAGAAGTGCTGCGCACTGCCCTCAAGCGCAAGTACGACAGCCATCTGGCCCGTCTCTATGGTCTGGTGCGCGGCAGCGATCCGGCCCGTCAGTTGCAAACTGCCGAAGGCTGGCTGAAGGAACATTCGAACGATCCGAGCTTGCTGTTGACCCTCGGTCGGTTGTGTCTGCAAACCAGCCTTTGGGGTAAAGCGCGGGATTATCTGGAAAGCAGCCTGCGTGTGCAGCGCAATCCGGAGGCCTGTGCAGAGCTGGCGCGCCTGCTTGCACAGTTGGGCGATACCGAACGCAGCAATCAGTTGTTCCAGGAAGGCCTCGGTCTGCTGGACGAACGCCTGCTGGCCGCGCCGTTGCCGGTTCCAGCGCAGGTCTGAAGTGGCGAGGGAGCTCGCTCCCTCGCTTACCTTTTGTGGCTGAAATTTCAACTTCAGCAATCGTCCCAGGCAAAGTCCTACAGCGGGCTACACCATTTCCTCTTGAATCTGTCGGGTTTTCCCTACACCTCTGGTGAACTGTCGGCAGGGCCTCGCCTTGAAAGGCTGACACGCTTTCCTCTACCGTAACCGTCTGTCTCTACTGTTACGGAAAAGCCATGTCGTTGGCCTGCTCACGCTCCTTGTTCTTCATGGCTTTCACTGCGGGGGCCTTTGCTCTGGGAGCTTCCTATTATCTTGAATATGCTGTCGGTCTGACGCCGTGCAGCCTGTGTCTGGTGCAGCGCCTGTTCCTCACGCTGCTGTGCGTGTCCAGTGGCATGGCAGCGGTGCACGGCCCCGGGCGTGTCGGTTTGTGGTTCTACTGGCTGTTGACGCTGGTCGCGAGCCTGGGCGGCACTACGGCTGCCTGGCGACAGGTATTGATACAGAGTGACCCGATGCTGCAACTGCTCAAATGTACCCCGCACCCCGAGACATTGTTCAGTGGTCTGCCTTGGATCTGCGCCTTGCAAAGGATGTTTAGCGGCGGCACCGATTGCGCGGAAATATCCTGGACGCTGTTCGACCTGAGCATCCCGGAGTGGAGCCTGTTGTTCTTTGTCGCGGTATCGATACTGGCGGTATATCAATTGTTACGGCTGGTCTGGAGTGCTCTGCAACGCCCGCTCAGCGGCGAAGCGTCGCACCGGCAGCTGCTGCGGGATTAAACACTTGTATGAACTTTATCTCCTGCGTACCTTGAAGCCATAGGCGTGCGGGCATAATCTGGCCCGCACGTGTCATTGGATTTATGTTGCTCGATGACGCTCTGCCCGGCCGTCCCCCAAGTCAAAATCAAAAGAGGGGCGCGGGTGTAGAGCAGCATGACCCACAAGGGAAGAGAGATCGCCATGCTCGAAAGTTGTCAGAATGCTCAGGAACGCTGGGGTGGAGTTCATCTGCTGATCGACCGCTGGTTGCAGGAGCGTGAAGAGCTGATCGGCGCCTACGACAAGCTCGGCGCACAGCCTGAGTCGCTGTCCGAGAGCCGCAAGCCCTTGCAGGAATTCTGCGGTGTGTTGGTCGATTATGTATCGGCCGGGCACTTCGAAATCTATGAACAGCTGACTGGCGAAGCCAAGGCGTTCAACGACAAGCGCGGTCTGGAGCTCGCCGAGACGATCTATCCGCGCATCGACGTCATCACCGAGAAGCTGCTCGCCTTCAACGATCTGTGCGATGAAGGCAAGTGCGTAGC
Organism: Pseudomonas tensinigenes; assembly: GCF_014268445.2. NCBI lineage: Bacteria > Pseudomonadati > Pseudomonadota > Gammaproteobacteria > Pseudomonadales > Pseudomonadaceae > Pseudomonas > Pseudomonas tensinigenes. The sequence goes on along the minus strand of NZ_CP077089.1, from coordinate 6,586,696 downwards.
CGAGAAGTTCAAGGAACTCGGTGGCCTGTTGCACGAGCGCTTCGAACTCGAAGACTGCCTGATTGAAGTGCTGCACACAGCACACAAGGAAGAGGATCCGGTTCAGGCCTGATCCGAACCCTGATCAAAAAAACGGTGCGCCCCCAAGCGCACCGTTTTTTGTTGCCCGATCAACTGGTCGCACCACGCAATTCGACTTCGAACACCAGCGGTGTGAACGGTGCGATCAAGTCGCCGGCACCGTCGGCGCCATAGGCCTGATCCGATGGAATCACCAGACGCCATTTCGCGCCCACCGGCATGTTCTGCAACGCAGTGCGCCACCCGGCAATCACACTGTCGAGATTGAACCATTGCGGCTGAGTGTTCTGATCGAACACTGTCCCGTCGGGTAGTCGCCCGACATACAGCACCTGCACCTTTCCGTCAGGCCCGGCCTTGGTGCCGGTGCCAGGCGTCAGCTCGGTGAGCAGGATGCCGTCGGCCAGTTCCTTCACGCCTGGTTTGGCTTTTTCAGCGGTGAGAAAACGCTGTTCGTTTTCCATCGCCGCGTCGCTCGAAGGCTGTGCCGAGTGTTCGGCATTCTGCGATTCGTGATCGGCCAGAATCTGCTCGATGCGGGCCTCGCTCAATGCCAGCGGCTTGCCTTGATAGGCTTGCTGCAAGCCGTCGACCAACGCTTGAATCTGCAATTGCGGGACTTCCTGGCGCAGCCGTTCACCGAGGCTGGCACCGAGGCTGTAGGCCAGATCGTGAGCATCATTCGCGGTGGTTTTTTCGTCCGCATGAGCGGCCGAAAAAATCATCCAGAGGGATAAAAAAAAGTAGCGCGACATGGGCACTCTCCGTCCTGAGATGGGGTGGATTATGCCAGCGCGAACGTCGCCAACGGTGAACTGCTTTTGACTTCGCGCAGAACATTTTCGATTCGGTGCAACGCAACGCAATCGATACTGTCAAGATGCCCTAGCGGCGGTAACTGCAGAGGTCTAGTATGAGCCGCACTCACGTCAGCCAGGAGGTAAACCATGTCGGCCACCAAGAAGCCTGTAAATACTCCGTTGCACTTACTCCAACAACTCTCGGGCAGCTTGCTCGAGCATCTGGAAAACGCTTGCTCTCAAGCTTTGGCTGATGCTGAAAAACTGCTCGCCAAACTGGAAAAGCAACGCGGCAAGGCGCAAGAAAAACTGCACAAGTCCCGCACCAAATTGCAGGACGCAGCTGCCGCCGGCAAAGCCAAGGCACAGACCAAAGCCAAAGGCGCCGTGAAAGAACTGGAAGACCTGCTCGATGCCTTGAAGGATCGTCAGTCCGACACTCGCAGCTACATTCTGCAACTCAAGCGCGATGCCCAGGAAAGCCTGAAACTGGCTCAGGGTGTTGGTCGCGTTCAAGAAGCCGTGGGCAAAGTATTGTCCACCCGCGCAGCCAAACCGGCAGCGGCACCGGCGAAGAAAGCTGCAGCCAAACCTGCTGCTGCAAAAGCTCCAGCGAAAACCGCAGCGGCCAAGCCTGCTGCTAAAACCGCTGCCAAGCCAGCTGCAAAAACACCGGTAAAAGCCGCTGCAAAACCAGCTGCCAAAGCGGCCGCAAAACCTGCAGCGAAGAAACCTGCTGCGGCGAGCGCTGCAAAACCAGCGGTTAAAACCACGGCGGCAAAACCTGCTGCGCGTACTGCCGCTGCCAAGCCGGCTACCCGTGCCGCCGCTGCAAAACCAGCCGCCAAACCAGCTGCAGCAAAAGCTGCTCCAGCGAAAACCGCCGCAGCTAAACCTGCTGCCAAAGCTGCCGCAAAACCTGCTGCTAAAACTGCTGCTGCAAAACCAGCTGCCAAGACTGTCGCTAAACCAGCTGCCGCCAAACCAGCTGCAAAAGCACCAGCAAAAGCTGCTGCCAAGCCAGCCGTGAATGCCGCCGCCAAACCGGCAGCCAAGCCAGCCGCTAAACCGGCCGCTGCTGCCAAGCCAGCGAATGCTGCTGCCAAACCTGTTGCTGCAAAACCAGCCGCCAAGCCAGCTGCAAAACCAGCTGCAAAACCAGCCGTTAAAAAGCCAGCCGCTGCCAAACCAGCCGCTGCCAAACCAGCTGCCGCTAAACCGGCTACCGCGCCTGCCGCTAAGCCTGCCGCACCGGCAGCGTCGGCTGCGCCATCGGCAGCTGCTCCAGCCGCGACTACCTCGACGCCATCGACTGCGCCATCGCCAGCCGCTGTGTCGAGCACCAGCAACAACCCAACCAGCGCTTCCTAAGTGTCGGTTGCCGCGACGCGCAGCACTTGCAGCGCGTCGCGGTTCGGGCTGGCTGCCGTGCCGGCCAATTCTTCCAGCCAGGTTTCCGAGCCTGCGTCGTTTTCCATCCACTCCTGCGCCACACCCTCAAGCCGTGACAGCAACGCTCGCTCAGCTTCCAGCTCCAGTGATTTGATCTGCTCGCGCATGCCTTTCAAAACCGCGTCATCCACCGCCCGCGCTTTCCATTGCATGCGCAGGGTTCGCAGCGGCTGCACCACCTCGATATCCCACTGACCGGTCAGCGCCTGAAGCTGCCTTACGCGTTGTTCATCGCAAGTCACCCCGCGTTGTTCCAGCCACAAACCACACAGCAGCAGGCACACATTCGCGCCCGCCGTTTGCAGTTGCAGACAAGCATCTTCCACGCCCGGTCGGGCGTAGGTGGCAAGGGAAAAGCTCCACAGGTCAGAGGACATCGTGCTACTCGCGCCAGTTGTGAGCGAAGCTGGTAGACTCCGCCGCCATTATGATCCGACTTCAGAACCTGACTTTACAGCGTGGCCCGCAACGTCTGCTAGAAGACGCCGAGCTGACCCTGCACGCCGGCCACAAAGCCGGCCTCATCGGTGCCAACGGCGCCGGCAAATCGAGCCTGTTTGCCCTGATTCGGGGTGAGCTGCACCCCGACTCGGGTGATTGCTTCCTGCCGGCTGACTGGCGCATCGCCCACATGCGCCAGGAAATCGAGACGCTTGAGCGCCTTGCCGTCGACTATGTGCTCGATGGCGACTTGCGTCTACGTGAGGTGCAACGTGACCTCGCCGCCGCCGAAGCGGCGCACGACGGTGCCGCTCAGGCCCGTCTGCATTCCGAACTCGACAGCGCCGACGGTTACACCGCCGATGCGCGGGCGCGCAAGCTGCTGGCCGGTCTCGGTTTCACCAACGAGCAGATGGATCGTCAGGTCGGGGATTTCTCCGGCGGCTGGCGGATGCGTCTGAACCTGGCGCAGGCATTAATGTGCCCGTCGGACCTGTTGTTGCTCGACGAACCGACCAACCACTTGGACCTCGACGCAATCATCTGGCTCGAAGATTGGCTGAAAAGCTATCCGGGCACCTTGCTGCTGATCTCCCACGACCGCGATTTCCTCGACGAAGTCGTCGATCACGTGGCCCACGTCGATCAGCGCAAAATCACCTTGTATCGCGGCGGCTACACCGCGTTCGAGCGCGCCCGTGCCGAACGTCTGGCCCAGCAGCAACAGGCCTACGAGAAGCAGCAGGCGCAACGTGCGCACATGGAAAGCTACATCGCCCGCTTCAAGGCGCAAGCGACCAAGGCCCGTCAGGCGCAGAGCCGGATCAAAGCCTTGGAACGGATGGAAGAGTTGTCGGCGGCCCACGTTGATTCACCGTTCGATTTCGTCTTCCGCGAGTCGACCAAGATCTCCAGCCCGCTGATCGACCTGTCCGATGCCAGCTTGGGTTACGGCGAAAAAACCATCCTCGAGAAGGTCAAGCTGCAACTGACCCCGGGTGCGCGGATCGGCCTGCTTGGCCCGAACGGCGCGGGTAAATCGACACTGATCAAGAACCTCGCCGGCGAACTGTCACCGATCGCCGGGCGCCTGACCCGTGGCGAGAACACCGTGGTCGGCTATTTCGCTCAACATCAACTCGACTCGTTGGATTCCAAGGCCAGCCCGTTGTTGCACATGCAGCGTCTGGCGCCGACCGAACGCGAGCAGACCCTGCGTGATTTCCTCGGTGGTTTCGACTTCCGTGGCGCGCGCATCGATGAGCCGGTACTGAATTTCTCCGGTGGCGAAAAGGCGCGTCTGGCCTTGGCGCTGATCGCTTGGGAACGTCCGAACCTGTTGCTGCTCGACGAACCGACCAACCACCTCGATCTGGAAATGCGCCTGGCGCTGACCATGGCGCTGCAGGAATTCAGCGGCGCGGTGCTGGTGGTGTCTCACGATCGGCATTTGCTCAAGAGCACCACCGACAATTTCTACCTGGTCGCTGACGGCAAGGTCGAAGAGTTCGATGGCGACCTCGAAGACTACGCACGCTGGCTGGTGGAATACCGCCAGCGCAACGCGCCGGTCAGCAACACCCCGGTCAATCCGGACAAGACCGACAAGAAGGCTCAGCGTCAGGCGGCCGCCGCGTTGCGTCAGCAACTGGCCCCGCACAAGCGTGAAGCCGACAAGCTCGAAGCCGAACTGGGCAAGCTCCACGAGAAACTCGCCAAGGTCGATGCGAGCCTTGGCGACAGCGACATCTACGAGCCAGCGCGCAAGAACGAATTACGCGATCTGTTGGCCGAGCAGGCCAAACTGAAGGTTCGCGAAGGCGAGTTGGAAGAAGCGTGGATGGAAGCCCTCGAGGTGCTGGAAAGCATGCAGGCGGAGCTGGAGGCGCTGTCCTGATGGAAGCGTTCAAGCTGCCGCTGCCGGCGGTGTGGGTCGAGCCGATCTGGTTTACGGTGCAGATTCTGCTGATCCTGCTGGCCGGCTATCTCACCCAGCGCTTCGTCGCCAAAGGCCTGACCCGGTTGGGCGAGCGCTATCCGTTCCCGCCGCAGTTGCTGATGCCGCTGCGTGGCGTGCTGCGTTGGTTGATCATGGGCAGCGCGCTGATCTTCGTATTGGAGCGCCTCGGTGTCTCGGCCACGGTGTTGTGGACGGCGCTGTCGGGTTTCGTTGCGGTGGCAGCGGTGGCGTTCTTCGCGATGTGGAGTGTGTTGTCGAATTTGCTCTGCGCGATTCTGATCTTCACGGTCGGGCCGTTTCGGCTGGGCGATATCGTTGAGCTGGTGGACACCACGGACAAGCCGGGCGTCAAAGGCCGGGTGGTGGCGATCAATCTGCTCTACACCACGTTGATCGAGGCTGAAGAGCTGGGGACTGGCAGCGCCATGGTGCAAGTGCCCAACAGTCTGTTCTTCCAGCGCTCGGTGCGGCGTTGGCGCGGGACGGATGTGTTTCCTTCCAGCGGATTCGAGAAGTAGATTTTCCAAGCAAGATCAAAAGATCGCAGCCTTCGGCAGCTCCTACAGGGTGAACGTCAATCCCGTGTAGGAGCTGCCGCAGGCTGCGATCTTTTGCTTTTAGCCCCAATCCGCATTAGCTTGAGCGTCTGTCACGATTCAGATGCGAGGTGTGCGATGGAGCTTCAAACATGGCTGGCGTTTTTTGCCGCCTGCTGGGTGATCAGTCTGTCTCCGGGTGCTGGCGCCATTGCGTCGATGTCCAGCGGTCTGCAATACGGTTTCTGGCGCGGTTACTGGAACGCCCTCGGCCTGCAGATTGGCCTGGCGGTGCAAATCGCGATTGTCGGCGCCGGTGTTGGCGCGATCCTGACCGCTTCGGCAACGGCCTTCCACGCGATCAAATGGTTTGGTGTGGCTTACCTCGTGTATCTGGCCATCAAGCAATGGCGCGCAGAGCCCATGGACATGAGTGATGACGCGGCGGTGCGGCCGATCGGCAAACCGCTGGCGCTAATATTCCGTGGCTTTCTGGTGAACATCAGCAACCCCAAGGCTTTGGTCTTCATGCTCGCGGTGCTGCCGCAGTTCATCAACCCGCATGCGCCGTTGCTGATTCAATATCTGGTGATTGGCGTGACCATGGTCTGCGTCGACCTGATCGTGATGGCCGGCTACACCGGTCTGGCGTCGAAGGTGTTGCGTCTGTTGCGCACACCGCAGCAGCAGAAGCGCATGAACCGCACGTTTGCCGGGCTGTTCATCGGTGCCGCGGCGTTTATGGCGACGTTGCGTAAAGCGGCGGCGTAAACATCGCAGGCAGAAAAAAGGCGACCTTTGCGGGTCGCCTTTTTTGTGGCTGAAACGCGGAGCGTTCCGGGATGCATTCCCACGCGGTGCATGGGAAAGATCAGGGGCCAGTCATCAGCGCAAAATCACCGGCGCGGTATCACGCGGCAGATTGTTGCGCTGCGGTGCTTCGCGCGGCTGCTCGTAACCGCCGCCACCGAGCTGCATGCTCAGTTGCCCGGCCACGTCTTCACCCAAGGCCTTGGACACGTCACGCACCACCCGAGGACGGTTCAGCGAGATCTTGATGTCGCGGTGGTTCACCAGTTTGGTGTCCTGCGCTTCACCCATCGCCGTGAAGGCCGAGGTGATTTCGAAGGTCTTGGTGTTGATCAGGCTGAAGTCCGCCACCAGCGTCAGGCCCAGCACCGCCGAATAGCTGTCGGTGTTCGCCAGCTCGTTGATGTCCTGGGTGAAGTCGATGTCCGAAACAGTGCCGAACAGCACATAGTCGGCGCCTTTGAAGTTGCCGGCCTTGATGCGCTTGATCACGTCGTAGACGTCACCCTTGGACGACGCGGTGTACGGCGTGCCCTGCACCAGCTGGAACATGCCGGTACGCAGAATTTCACCCTTGATGTCGCCAGTGAATTTGCGCAGCTCGGTCTGTTCGATGTAGCTGGTCGTTGCTTCAATCTCGTTGTAGCTCGAAGAGCCACTGGAGCTGTAGTAACCCTCGCGATGATTGCTCTGGGCCGAAACGATGTGGATGTATTGCTCCACACGTTCCTGGTAAGCCAGATCCGTCACCGCGACTTTTGGGGCCGCTTGCGCGCTGAACGCGCAAGCCAGGGCCATCATGCCAATCCATGCGCGCATCAATTAACGCTCCGTGGTTTTGCGGATATCTTTTTCGTCCATCCACTCGGCCAGACCGCTTTCAACGTCGATCAGTTGCAGGCTGAATTTGTAGAAGACGTCCTTGTAGTCGCTGCTGCGCTTGACGATCGAGCTGATCGAACCTTCGATGCGGTACTTGGCGGCAACCATGTTGCCAGTCTTGGCCACGGTGCTTTTCTTGTACAGACCGCTCTGGTTTTGCAGCTTGAGCTGGTCAACCTGGCTTTGCATTGCGTTGTTGTCGCTGGCGAAGCGCGCTACGCCAGTCTTCATCAACTGAGTCTTGATGCTGGTGGTGATTTCGCGCGTATCGATGTACTCGCTGGTCTTGTTCTTCACGTCGTAGACCTGAACCACCGGACGGCCCTGCAGGATGCCGGACTGAGCCAGCGAGCGGGTCATCGACTCGGCGATCATTTGCAGGTCGGTCGAACCGAATTCGTTGGTCACGGTTTCAACCGCTTTGGTGTCGCCGTAGCTGATGTTCTTGCTGCCCAGGGTCGGCGAAGTGTTGGCGCAACCGGAGGCCAGCAGGGCGATAACGGCGATGCAGGAAAAGCGTGCAAACATGGGAATGCTCTCTAAATCAGGAATAGGGTGGCAGGCTTACGGCGTCTTGATTTCCAGACGGAAGTCCACGGCTTTCGGGGTCGGGGCGATGCCTTGAATGAAGCTGGTCTGGGCGCCGTACATCATTTGGCTTTTCCACACTTCTTCTTCGGCGATCGGGAAACCTTCCGCGCCGAGCCAGGCGAAGCGGTAGTAGAAAATCTTGTTGCTGTTGAGGGTGTTGCTCAACTGCACATTGACCGTCATGAAACCATTTTCGCGAGCGACGCGCATGGCGCCGACGACGATGTGTTTCTGCGGACCCATGGCCACGACTTTGCTCGCGGCGCTGCCCGGCTCTGGCGGTGGCGGGGTGGCGCAGCCGCTCGCCAACAAGGCGAGGGCGGCGACGGCGATGAGTTTGAAGCGCATGCAAAGACTCCGTTCTTAAGGTTGTTTGAGGCTGGCGACGTTGGTCGCGCTGGCGCTCGGGATGACGTGTGCGGCGAGGCCACCGGCGAACACCTGGTTGCCCACGGCGCGCAGAGTGATCACTTGATAACGCTGATCGACAGTGACCTTGACCACTGAACCGCCGACGGCGCTTGGCAGGGTAACCTGATGCTCACCCTTTTTCAGACGCAGACGCACCACTTGGGTGTAATCCGGCAGGGTGCGCCACGTACGGGTATCGGCACCTTCGAGCACAGCTGAAGAGATACCGACGGCCAGACCGGCCAGCGGGTTGGTTTCGTTGATCTGCTTCTGCGCTACACCCTTGGTGATCGCCCGCACGGTGGTGCGCACAATGATTCCCGGCATATCGTCGCGCAGGGCGCGGCGGGACATCGCGGTGGTGCTGTTGAGCGCGGTCAGATCGACCTGCTGACCGTCGACGCCGATCTGCGCGAAAGTCGCCGTGGAGGTGTCAGGCTTGATGATCGGGAACGACAACGGTGTGATCACCACGTTGTTGGAGATCGGCAATGGCAACGGCACTCGGATCGAGTCACGGGCCGGGGCCAGACCGCTCTGGACAACGATGAGGATGTCGCTGTCGTCGGACTTGCTCGGCTTGTCGAGATTGACCAGCGCCTGCTCCAGCAGCGGCGTGTTCGGACGCAGTTCGGCGGCCTTGCGGTAGCCCGGTGCAGCCAGGCCTTTTTCGCCCAGGGCTTCATAGACGAAACCGGACAGGTAATGGCTGAACGCACTCTGGTAGCTGTTTTTCAGACCGACCACTTCCGGCGCGTCGAGACTGGCGACCGGATAGCCCTGCAGGTCTTTGTACTGCGTCTTGATGCCTTCTTTCTCGGCCTCTTCTTCGCTCTTGAGGTATTCCTTGTCACGCAACTCGGCGATCACCGCTTCACGTTCGTGAGTCTTCTTGATCGCGGTACGCGCACCGTCGAAGTCATTGACCGCCAGCAGATTCAGGGCCATCTGCGTGGTCAGCATGACTTTTTCGTAGTCGTAGCCTTCGTAGCGACGCACTTTGTCGTTGACGATGAAGCTGCCGAACTGGGCCAGGTACTTCCCGGTGTCGAGCTTGACGGCGTCTTCCCACTGACCGACCACCCCATCGGCGCTGCTCCAGGCATTCTGGCTGCCGGAGAGGTCACCCTTGGCGCGCAGCAACTCACCTTTCTCGAAGTAATAGAGCAGGTCTTTGTCTGGGCCGGTGTTGTTCTTTTCCAGCAGAGTCAGCGCGGCGTCGACGTTGCCGGAGGCCAGTTGCTGGTTGGTCTGTGCCAGTTCGGAGTCGTAGTTGCGAAACGCCGAACAGCCGGACAGCAGAGTGACGGCGCTGAGCGCGATCAAGGTGGGGGCGCGGAATGCCATGGGGGTACTTCTTCCCTGGAGTAAAACAGCCGCGAATGCTGGTCGGGCTGGTGTGACCCATCGACAGTGGCGTTGGCCTCCTGCCAATTCCTCATAACCTGAGGAGCTTTAATGCCCGATCGCAATAACGCGGGCGCGGCATTATAAGCAGGCGGTGCTGGCTATGTAATAGCTTTTTAATCGCACTTGTTAGTTTGGTGCCATTACTTATTTCAGGTTGGATACCACGCTCTTTGCCGGCGCCCCATCCGACTGAAATGCGCTGCCATTGGCAAACACCCGATCACCCAAGGCACGCAGGCCGATAACCTGGCGGTTCTGGTCGATACGGATTTTCAGTGGCGCAGCCCCGGACGCGTTAGGCAGGCTGATCAGGTGGTCACCTTTTTTCAGGCGCAGGCGCACGACCTGGGTGAGGTTGGGCAGGGTGCGCCAGGTGCGGGTGTCGGCCTGCTCGAAGCCATCCCAGTGCGTGACGTAGGAGGCTTTGCTCGGATCGCGTCGATTGTCCGTAGCCTGAACATCGGCCGCCAGAAATGCCCGATAGGTTGTGCGCTGGATAATGCCCGGCATGTCGTCACGCAGGGTGCGCAGGGACATGTCGGTAATGCTGTTGACCGCAATCAGCTTTTTCTGTCGACCATCAATGGCCACTTGATTGAATGCCGGGGTCGAGGTGTCGGGCACCATCACGGGAAACGAAACATTGGCGACGATGACTTGCCCGTCCGCGAGCTTCACCGGGTAGGGCACGCGCACGGAACTGCGGGCCGGCGCCAGGCCGCTCTGCACGATGATCAGCACATCGCTTTCGTCTGCCTTCAAGCCAGGGCTGTCGAGGTCGCGCAATGCCTGTTGGAAAAACGCCATGTCCGGGCGCAGTTCTATTGCCTGACGATAGCCGGGCGCTGCCAGATCTTTCTCGCCCAGCGCTTCGTAAGTGAAGCCGGCGAGATAGTGACTGAATGCACTTTGGTAACCGTTTTTCAGAGCAATCACCGCAGGCGATTCGAGCATTACCACGGGGTAACCCTGCAGATCCTTGTAATGCACGCGCGCGCCCTGGGCCTTGGCCGCTTCTTCGACACGCTCGTATTCCAGCTCCCGCTGGCGGGCTATAAGCGCTTCGCGCTCGTGGGTTTTCTTGATGTCGGCGCGAGCACCGTCAAAGTCATTCATGGCCAGTTGGTTGAGGGCCATTTGCGTGGTCAGCATGACTTTTTCGTAGTCGTAGCCATCGTAGCGGCGCAGCTTGTCATTGATGATGCTGCCCCAGTGATCGCCCATGGCGGCGAGCAACTTGTCGCCGGTGGTTTCAATGGTGTCTTGGCGCTCGATGATCATCTGCTCGGCGCTGCGCCAGGTTGTCTGGCTCTGCGCAAACTCGCCGCCGGCACTCAGTACAGTGCCCTTTTCGAAATAGTAGAGCAGGTCTTTTTCCGCAGCCGGGTTGTTCGCCTCGATCACGGACAGGGTGCTGTCGATGTTGCCGGCCTTGAACTGATCGGTGGTCTGTTGCAGTTCCAGATCGTAATTGCGATACGCACCGCAGCCGCTCAGGTGCACAACGGCGGCGATCAACAGGGGCAAGTGCAAGCGATGGCGCATGAAAGGGGTTCATCCTTGAGCGGGAAATGCGACAGGTCGCGCAGTATAGGGTGCAATAGTGGCTAAGTGATGTGGCATTTTTGTAGGCCGATGGCTCGCGTCATGTGTGGCGCTACGTCGACAAAGCTTGAGGGAAACGCGTTCGAAGTGAACAATATGTAACTTCGCATTTCCATTTGAGAATCCTCCATGACTGCCTCGTCCCGTTTTCTGGCCTGGCTGGTGTTCCCGCTGTTTGCCCTGAGCAGCTTCAATCTGCTGGCCGATACCGTGGAAGGCGCACCGCAAGCGCTGCACCTGCTCGACTACATCAGCGCCGACTACCCGCCGACGGTAGCCGCAGGCAAGGTGGTCGATGACTCCGAATATCGCGAGCAACTGGAGTTCACCCAAGCGCTGCAAGGCTTGATCGCCGGCATGCCGGCCAAGCCTGAAAAAGCTGCGTTGGAGCAAGGTGTCAGCGCATTGAAAACAGCGATCACCGCGAAGCAGGACGGCGCCGAAGTGGCCCGTCAGGCGCGGCAACTGGGCGCGCAACTGGCGGTGGCGTATGAAGTCAGCCAGGCACCGATCATCACTCCGGATCCGACCCGCGGCGCACCGCTCTATGCGCAGAATTGCTCGGTGTGCCACGGTGACAGCGGCGCGGGTGACGGCCCGGCGGGACTCGGCATGACCCCGGCACCGGCCAATCTGCGTGATGCGGCGCGGTTGGATCACCTGAGCCTGTACGCGATCTACAACACCCTCGGCCAAGGCGTCGAAGGCACCGACATGCCGGCGTTTGCCGATCAGCTCGATGATCGCCAGCGTTGGGATCTGGCGACTTACATCGCCGGCTTCAGCGCCGATCCGGCGGCGGCCAAGTCGGAGAAGAGCTACAACATCGCCGATCTGGCTCGCCAGACACCGGCCGAGGTACAGGCCGCCGATGGCCCGCAAGCGGCGGCGACGTTCCGTGCGCAACGCGCGCAGCCGCCGCAGGTCAAGCGTGGCCCGGCGCAGTTGCTCGACTACACCGCGGCAACCCTGGACAAGAGCCTCGCCGCATACCGCGTCGGCGAACACGATCAGGCTTATGACCTGTCGGTCGCGGCGTATCTGGAAGGCTTCGAACTGGTCGAGAGTTCGCTGGATAACGTCGACGCCAACGTGCGCAAGGACACTGAAAAATCGCTGATGGCGTATCGGCAATCGTTGCAGGACGGCTTGCCGGTCGAGCAGGCCGAGCAGCGCCTGAACGTGGCCAAGGCCAAGTTGAAAGAGTCTGCCGGCCTGCTTGGCAGCGATGGTCTGAGCTGGTCGCTGAGCTACATCTCCGGTTTACTGATTCTGCTGCGCGAAGGTCTGGAAGCGATTCTGGTGCTGGCGGCGATCCTCGCGTTCCTGCGCAACACCGGCCAGCAATCGGCGGTGCGCAGCGTCAACGTCGGTTGGGGCCTCGCGCTGCTGGCGGGTTTGGGCACTTGGGCGCTGGCGGCGTATGTCATCGATGTCAGTGGTTCGCAGCGTGAACTGCTCGAAGGCGCGACGGCGCTGTTCGCCAGTGTCATGGTCTTGTGGCTGGGTGTGTGGATGCATGACCGTCGCCACGCAGCGGCCTGGCAGGATTACATCAAGAGCAGTCTGGTCGGTGGCGGCGGACGTTTCGGTTTCGCGATTCTGGCGTTCTTCTCGGTGTATCGCGAGTTGTTCGAAGTGATCCTGTTCTACGAAACCCTGTGGCTGCAGGCTGGCCCGGCCGGGCATGACGCGGTGCTTGCGGGCGGGGCGACGGCGCTGGTGCTGCTGGTGGGTCTGGCGTGGGTGATTCTGCGCGGTTCGGCGAAACTACCGCTGACGCTGTTCTTCAGCATCAACGCGGCGCTGCTGTGTGCGCTGTCGGTGGTGTTTGCCGGGCACGGTGTGAAGGCCTTGCAGGAAGCCGGGATCTTCGGCACGCGGCCGGTGGCGTTCTTTGAATTCGACTGGCTGGGCATTCATGCCGATGCGTATTCGTTGACGGCGCAGGCGGTGGCGATTCTGGCGATTGTGGTGTTGTACGGGCGCAGTTGGATGGCTGAGAAGCGACGGGTAGTCGCTTAACAGCATTCGCTGCGCTCACATTCGCGAGCAGGCTCGCTCCCACAGGGTTTACGCGTAACCTGTGGGAGTGAGCTTGCTCGCGAATTGTTTTTGGAGGTTAGAAAAATGCGTGTATGGATCGATGCCGACGCCTGCCCACGGGCGGCGAAGGATCTGGTGGTGAAGTTTGCGCTCAAGCGCCAGTTTGAAGTGGTGCTGGTGGCCGGGCAGCCGCAGATCAAGCCGGGGCTGGCCATCGTCAAACTGATCGTGGTGCCGAGCGGCCCGGATGCAGCAGACGACTATCTGGTCGAGCACGCGGTACCGGGTGAGCTGGTGATTTGCAGCGATATCCCGCTGGCCGACCGGCTGGTGAAGAAGGGCGTCGCGGCGCTGGATCCGCGCGGCAAGGAGTTCGATGCGCAAAATATGGGTGAGCGGCTGGCGGTGCGCAATCTGTTCACTGACCTGCGTGAACAAGGCCAGATGAGCGGTGGACCTGCACCGTTTGGCGATCGCGAGAAACAAGCGTTTGCCAATGCGCTGGACCGGATCCTCACTCGACTGACGCGCAAACCTTAAGCCCTACACAAATCCTCTGTGGGAGCGAGCCTGCTCGCGAATGCGTTGTATCAGACAACATAGAGTTGAATGACACACCGCCTTCGCGAGCAGGCTCACTCCCACCTTTGGTTTTGTACGCAGTTGGAGATCAGGCGTCGTTTTCGTGGGTCAGTTCGAGGACGCGGTCGACCAGTTTATTGATCCCCGACGCCGCTTCACTGATGTTCTGCGCCAGCATGTAAGCCGGGGTTGTCACCAGTTTGCGCGCCTTGTCTTCGATAATCTCCGTCACCGCACAGTCTTCGTGGGTGGCGCCCATCTTGTTCATTGCCGTGGCCGTGTCGGCGTCGTTGCCGATGGTGCAAGTTACGCCTGGGCCATAGATCTTCGCCGCCAATGCCGGCGAGATGCACATCAGGCCCACCGGTTTGCCCGCTTCGGCAAACGCCTCGGCCAGTGCCAGCACTTCCGGCTGCACGCTGCAGCCAGCGCCTTCAACAGCAAAGTTCGAAAGGTTCTTCGCCGCACCAAACCCACCCGGCACGATCAGCGCATCGAAGTCGTCGACATCGGCTTCACGGATGTCCTTGATGTTGCCTCGGGCAATGCGTGCCGATTCCACCAGGACGTTGCGCGACTCGGGCATTTCTTCGCCGGTCAGGTGATTGATCACATGCAATTGCGCGATGTTCGGGGCGAAGCACTGCACCTGCGCGCCGCGTTGGTCGAGGCGCAGCAGGGTGATGACGCTTTCATGGATCTCGGCGCCGTCGTACACGCCACTGCCGGACAGGATCACTGCAACTTTTTTGCTCATGGGTTTCTCTCCAGATTCATGGCGCTAAATGTCCACTAAATTGTCGCGCGTTGCCATAGGCCCAAGTCGCGGCTGCACCTGCATGGAGCGCTTTCTACATGGATCGCAACAACGGCGGGGTGTTCATTATTTGGCAAGTCTGTTGCGTGATGAACGGGTGATTTTTGGCGTGAGAACGCCGCTGACGAACGGAAGTCCGCGAGCGCAGAGGGGGATAAATGACTGAAAGAGGCGGCCAGCCCGCGCTGTGCACAGGGCTGTACGCCAGTCGCCAGCGAGTTACTCGGCTGGCGTCTTCGGTTCGGCAGGTTTGGTCACTTCAGCTTGATTCAGCAGTGCAGCTTTTGCGGCTTGCTCGTCGGCGTAGACCTGCCTGGCGAGACGGGCATTCTTGAAACGACGGCGCAGCCACAAGCCAACGCCCAGCACCAGAAATGCACCCAACACCCACAGCTCGTACTTCTTGATACTGCCGAGCATGCCTTCCAGCACCGCCCCGAAGTGGTAAGCCGCAGCGGCCAGCGCGGTCGCCCAGATCGCTGCACCGATGCCGTTGAGCAGCAGATAACGCCCCGGCGGATAACCCGACAGGCCGATCGCCACGGGCATCACTGTGCGCAAGCCATAGACGAAGCGGAAGCTCAGAACCCAGATGTCCGGATGCTTGCGAATGTGCTCCAGCGCGCGGTCGCCCATCATCTGCCAGCGCGGTTTGCGCGCGAGCAATTTGCGTCCGTGCTTGCGTCCCAGGAAATACCACAGCTGATCACCGGCATAGCTGCCGAAGAACGCCACGACCACCACCATATTGATGTCCATGTATCCACGGAACGCGAGGAAGCCCGCGAGCACCAGAATGGTTTCGCCTTCGAAAAACGTGCCGAGGAACAAGGCAAAGTAGCCAAAGTCATGCAGAAATTGTTGGAGCATTGTCTGGGTGCTGGCGAAATGAACGCGCAGCCTAACCCTTCGGACACATTCATGAAAGTGTCCAAATGTGTCTCGACGTGAACAATTCCTACACTGACAATGGAATGCGGCTACATGTCACGGGGCACACATAACTGTCATCTGTTCGTCATAATGGCCGTCTATAACTGTCACGCTCGCCCGTTTGCGCGGGCTCAGGAGTCCGCCGTGAGCTTTACCCCTGCCAATCGTCTGTTCCCTGCCACACGCCTGCGCCGCAATCGTCGTGATGATTTTTCGCGTCGGCTGGTGCGGGAAAATGTGCTGACGGTCGATGACCTGATCCTGCCGGTGTTCGTGCTCGACGGTGAAAACCGCCGCGAAGCCGTGGCTTCGATGCCCGGGGTAGAGCGGTTGACTATCGATCTGCTGCTCGAAGACGCGGCGAAGTGGGTCGAGCTGGGGATTCCGGCGCTGGCGCTGTTTCCGGTCACCCCACCTGAATTGAAGTCCCTCGACGCTGCTGAAGCCTGGAACCCCGAAGGCATCGCCCAGCGCGCCACCCGCGCGCTGCGTGAGCGTTTCCCGGAACTGGGGGTGATCACCGACGTTGCGCTTGATCCGTTCACCACCCACGGTCAGGACGGCATTCTCGACGAAGAAGGCTACGTACAGAACGACATCACCGTCGACGCACTGGTCCGCCAGGCCTTGTCCCATGCCGAAGCCGGCGCTCAGGTAGTCGCGCCTTCGGACATGATGGACGGTCGCATTCAGGCGATCCGCGAAGCGCTGGAAATCGCCGGCCACGTCAACGTGCGGATCATGGCCTACTCGGCCAAGTACGCCAGCGCCTATTACGGCCCGTTCCGCGATGCTGTCGGTTCGGCGTCGAACCTTGGCAAGGCCAACAAGGCCTCTTATCAGAT
This sequence comes from Pseudomonas tensinigenes, assembly GCF_014268445.2. NCBI lineage: Bacteria > Pseudomonadati > Pseudomonadota > Gammaproteobacteria > Pseudomonadales > Pseudomonadaceae > Pseudomonas > Pseudomonas tensinigenes. Next base: position 6,570,494 of record NZ_CP077089.1, on the reverse strand, counting down.
GGACCCGGCCAACAGCGACGAAGCGCTGCACGAAGTCGGTGCGGACTTGTCTGAAGGCGCGGACATGGTCATGGTCAAACCGGGCATGCCGTATCTGGACATTCTTTTCCGGGTAAAAGATGCCTTCAAAGTGCCGACCTTCGTCTATCAGGTTAGCGGCGAATACGCCATGCACATGGCGGCGATCCAGAATGGCTGGTTGAGCGAGGCGGTGATTCTCGAATCACTGACCGCCTTTAAACGTGCCGGCGCTGATGGCATCCTGACTTACTTTGCTGTCCGCGCCGCTCAATTGTTACGAGAGCAGAAATAGCCCTCCCAGGAACATTCAATGAATACCGAAGGACTCACGGAAGTTGCAGTAAAAGAAGCTCAACCGGTGGTCGAGCAAATCACCGAGACCCCGCCGGAACTGGAGCCTGCGCCACCCGCGCCAGTCACCGAACCTGTCGCGGCGGCGCCAGTGATTGCGATACCGGGCCTGGATGACAGCAGCCTGTACATCCACCGTGAGCTTTCGCAACTGCAATTCAATATCCGCGTGCTGGAACAGGCGCTGGACGAGTCCTATCCGTTGCTGGAACGCCTGAAGTTCCTGCTGATCTTCTCCAGCAACCTTGACGAATTCTTTGAAATTCGCGTCGCCGGTCTGAAGAAGCAGATCACCTTCGCCCGTGAGCAGGCCGGAGCTGATGGCTTGCAACCGCATCAGGCGCTGGCGCGGATCAGCGAGCTGGTCCATGGTCACGTTGACCGTCAATACGCGATCCTCAACGACATTCTGTTGCCGGAGCTGGAAAAGCATCAGGTGCGCTTTATTCGTCGCCGGCACTGGACGGTCAAGATCAAAACCTGGGTGCGCCGTTATTTCCGCGACGAGATCGCACCGATCATCACGCCGATCGGCCTCGACCCGACGCACCCGTTCCCGTTGCTGGTGAACAAGAGCCTGAACTTCATCGTCGAACTGGAAGGCATCGACGCCTTCGGTCGCGACTCCGGTCTGGCGATCATCCCGGCGCCGCGCCTGCTGCCACGGATCATCAAGGTGCCGGAAGAAGTTGGCGGCCCGGGCGACAACTATGTGTTCCTGTCGTCGATGATCCACGCCCACGCCGATGACCTGTTCCAAGGCATGAAGGTAAAAGGCTGCTACCAGTTCCGTCTGACCCGAAACGCCGACCTGGCGCTCGACTCCGAAGATGTAGAAGACCTGGCCCGCGCCCTGCGTGGCGAGTTGTTCTCGCGTCGTTACGGTGATGCGGTACGTCTGGAAGTCGCCGACACTTGCCCGAAACATCTTTCGGACTACCTGCTCAAGCAGTTCAACCTGAGCGAGAGCGAGCTGTATCAGGTCAACGGCCCGGTCAACCTGACGCGGCTGTTCAGCATCACCGGGCTCGACAGCCATCCGGAGCTGCAATACACGCCGTTCACCCCGCAGATCCCGAAACTGCTGCAGAACAGTGAAAACATCTTCAGCGTGGTCAGCAAGCAGGACATCCTCTTGCTGCACCCATTCGAGTCGTTCACCCCGGTGGTCGACCTGCTGCGTCAGGCGGCGAAAGACCCGCACGTTCTCGCTGTGCGTCAGACCCTGTACCGCTCCGGCGCCAACTCCGAGATCGTCGATGCGCTGGTGGATGCCGCGCGTAACGGCAAGGAAGTGACGGCGGTCATCGAGCTGCGTGCGCGGTTCGACGAAGAGTCCAACCTGCAACTGGCCAGCCGTCTGCAAGCGGCCGGTGCGGTGGTGATTTACGGTGTGGTCGGCTTCAAGACCCACGCCAAGATGATGCTGATCCTGCGTCGCGAAGCCGGCGAAATCGTCCGCTACGCGCACCTCGGCACCGGTAACTACCACGCCGGCAACGCCAAGCTGTACACCGACTACAGCCTGCTGACCTCCGACGACGCCTTGTGCGAAGACGTCGGCAAACTGTTCAGCCAGCTGATCGGCATGGGTAAAACCCTGCGCATGAAGAAGCTGCTGCATGCGCCGTTCACCCTGAAGAAGGGCATGCTCGACATGATTGCCCGCGAGACCCAGTTCGCTGTTGAAGGCAAGCCGGCGCACATTATTGCCAAGTTCAACTCGCTGACCGATCCGAAGATCATTCGCGCGCTGTACAAGGCCAGCCAGTCCGGTGTGCGTATCGACCTGGTGGTGCGCGGCATGTGCTGTCTGCGTCCGGGGATTGCCGGGGTTTCGCACAACATTCATGTGCGCTCGATCATCGGCCGCTTCCTTGAGCACACGCGGGTGTTCTACTTCCTCAATGGCGGTGATGAGCAGATGTTCCTTTCCAGTGCCGACTGGATGGAGCGCAACCTCGACAAGCGTGTCGAGACTTGCTTCCCAGTCGAAGGCAAGAAACTGCTGACCCGGGTGAAGAAAGAGCTGGAGCTGTATCTGACTGATAACACTCATAGCTGGAGCTTGCAGTCGGATGGCCGTTACATCCGCAACACGCCGACCGGTAACCAGAACCCGAGGAGTGCGCAGGCGACGTTGCTGGAGCGGTTGGGTAGTCCGATATTGCCGGTGAGCAGCTAAAGCCTTGAAGGTCAAAAGCCCCTCACCCTAGCCCTCTCCCGGAGGGAGAGGGGACTGACCGGGTTGGATGGGCGAGTTACGCCGACCTGAACTACCGAGTCGAACTCAGGCCTTGAAGCCAACGGCGATCGGCTCCCTCTCCCTCGGGAGAGGGCTGGGGTGAGGGGGAAGGTTCACCTCTTCACTCAAGTCGAACCCAATAAAAAGGCGATCCCAACGGATCGCCTTTTTTGTGCCTGACTCACTAACTCAATGCACCGTAAGCACAATCCCCACCCGCGTCAGCCAATCCGCCTCAAGCCCGAAATCCGCCTGAGTCAGCTGATTCTCATCCAGCCAGTTCTCCGGGAATTCCACATCCAGGGTGTTGCCCTTGGCGTGCAGCACCACCTGCGGCATCGCTTGGGTGCCACGAATATGGTGGAACAGGATCGCAAAGCGCAGCAGCACGCACAGGCGAATCAGCTTGTCGCCGTCGTCGCCGAAATCGGCAAACTTGTCCTTGGGAATGTTGCGGCGGTGGCCGCGCACCAATAGCGCGAGCATCTGTTGGTCTTCGCGGGAGAACCCGGCAAGGTCCGAGTGCTCGATCAGATAAGCGCCGTGCTTATGGTAATGATAGTGCGCGATGTCGAGGCCGACTTCGTGCACTTTCGCTGCCCAACCGAGGAGTTCGCGCCAGATGCCGTCATCCAGTTCCCAGTCCACCGCCACCTGATCAAATGCGTGCAACGCTTTGCGTTCCACACGCGCCGCCTGCTCCAGATCGACGTGATAGCGCTCCATCAGCGAAGTTAACGTACGTTCGCGCACGTCTTCGTGATGATGGCGGCCGAGCAGGTCGTAGAGCACGCCCTCACGCAGCGCGCCGTCGCAGTGATCCATGCGTTGCAGTTCGAGGGCGTCGAAAATCGCTTCGAGAATCGCCAGGCCCGCCGGGAAAATGGTCCGGCGATCAGGCTTGATGCCTTCGAAATCGATCTTGTCGACGTCACCGAGCTTGAACAGCCGGCGCTTGAGCCACGCCAGACCTTCGGCATTCACTTCGCCAGTGCCATGGCCGCCGGCCTTCAGTGCCAGGCCGATGGCGCGGATGGTGCCCGAGGAGCCGATGGCTTCATCCCAGGTCAGGCGGTGCAGGGCGTGTTCGATGCTCATGATCTCCAGCCGCGCCGCGGTGTATGCCTGGGCGTAGCGGGCCGGGGTGATCTTGCCGTCCTTGAAGTAACGCTGGGTGAAGCTGACGCAGCCCATTTGCAGACTTTCGCGCAGCAGTGGCTCGAAGCGCTGGCCGATGATGAACTCGGTACTGCCGCCGCCGATGTCGGCGACCAGACGTTTGCCCGGGGTGTCGGCGAGGGTGTGCGACACGCCCAGATAAATCAGTCGCGCCTCTTCACGGCCGGAAATGACTTCCACCGGGTGGCCGAGGATTTCTTCGGCGCGGTGGATGAATTCGAGGCGGTTGCGCGCTTCACGCAGGGCGTTGGTGCCGACGATGCGCACGGCGCCCAGCGGCATACCGTTGATCAGTTGGGCAAAACGCTTTAGGCAATCGAGGCCGCGTTGCATCGATTCTTCGTTGAGTTTGCGCTCATCGTCGATGCCGGCAGCCAGTTGAACCTTCTCGCCGAGGCGCTCGAGAATGCGGATTTCGCCGTTCTGGGCCTTGGCCACGACCATGTGAAAGCTGTTCGAGCCCAGGTCGATTGCGGCGATCAGGGACAGATTCTTGGCTTGGGATTGCGGCATGGTCAGGGGGTCTCGGTCGATAACCCCGTCATCGTGCCACGATCAAACGCTGGCGCCAACGCGCACGGTTCAAACCGTTGATTCAGCGCAGAAAAGCTTGAGACCGCAGCGTGGCCATTCGCGAGCAGGCTCGCTCCCACATTGGAATGCATATCCCCTGTGGGAGCGAGCCTGCTCGCGAAGGCGTCCGCCCCATCACTACGGCTATTTCAGGCTGTCGCTTCCACCGTGCCAATAAAGTTCGCCAACTCCGCCGTCTGCGGATTGGCAAACAACACCTTAGGATCCCCCACCTCATGCACCTTGCCATGGTGCATGAACACCAATTTGTCTCCCACCTCGCGGGCAAAGCGCATTTCGTGGGTGACCATGATCAGCGTCATGCCTTCCTTGGCCAATTGCCGCACCACGCTGAGCACTTCATTGACCAGTTCCGGGTCGAGCGCCGAGGTGATCTCGTCGCAGAGCAAAACCTTCGGCGACATCGCCAGCGCCCGGGCAATCGCCACGCGTTGCTGTTGCCCGCCGGACAGCCGATCCGGGAAGGCATCAAATTTTTCTCCGAGACCAACCCGCTCAAGCATCTCCCGCGCCAGTTCCGCCGCTTTGGCTTTCGGCACTTTCTGCACCACCTGCGGCGCGAGCATGACGTTTTCGCCCACGGTCAGGTGCGGGAACAGGTTGAATTGCTGAAACACCATGCCGACCTTCTGCCGCAAGCTGCGCAGATCAGCGCGGGCGGCGTCGAGGTATTCGCCGTCGACTTCGATCACGCCGTCGTTGATCGACTCCAGACCATTGAGCGTACGCAGCAGGGTGGATTTGCCCGAGCCGCTGCGGCCGATGATTGCCACGACCTGGCCTTCTTCGACGCTGAGGTCGATGCCTTTGAGCACGTGGTGATCGCCGTAGTATTTATGCAGGGCGGAAATTCTAAGCAGAGGCATGCAGTCTCCTTTCCAGGTAGCGCGCACTGAGGGACAAGGGGTAGCAGAGCAGGAAGTAGCCGAGGGCGACGAGGCCGTAGACCATGAACGGTTCAAACGTGGCGTTGGCAAGCATGCCGCCGGTCTTGGTCAGCTCGGTGAAGCCGATGATCGAGGTGACGGCGGTGCCTTTGACCACTTGCACCGAGAAGCCCACGGTCGGCGCCACGGCAATGCGCAGCGCTTGCGGCAGGATCACGTAGCGCAGCTGCTCCAGCGGATTGAGCGCCAGACTCGCCGAGGCTTCCCACTGGCCATTGGAGATCGACTCGACGCAGCCGCGCCAGATCTCTGCCAGATAGGCGCTGGTGAACAAGGTCAGCGCAATCGCTGCGGCCATCCACGGCGAGATTTCGATCCCGGCCAGCGCCACGCCGAAGAACACCAGAAACAGCTGCATCAACAGTGGCGTGCCTTGGAACAGCTCGATCCAGGTGCGGGCGATGCTGCTTGGCAGAGAGTTTTTCGAGATGCGCATGATCAGGATCAGCAGCCCGACGATCCCACCGCCAATGAACGCCACCAGCGACAGCGCCAGCGTCCATTGCAGGCCGACGAGCAGGTTGCGCAGGATGTCCCAGAAGGTGAAATCGCTCATGCGCGGCTCCTGCTGATGTAGCGGCGACCGATCCAGTTGAGCAGTTGGCGGATCAGCAGCGCCATGCACAGATAGATCAGCGTGGTCAGCGCGTAGGTTTCAAAAGCGCGGAAGTTGCGCGACTGAATGAAGTTGGCGGCGAAGCTCAGCTCTTCCGTGGCGATCTGTGAACACACCGCCGAGCCGAGCATGACGATGATGATCTGGCTGCTCAGCGCCGGCCAGACCTTGCCCAGTGCCGGCAGCAGCACCACATGACGAAACGCCTCGAAGCGCGTCATCGCCAGCGCCGCTGCGGCTTCCAGTTGCCCGCGCGGGATCGCCTGAATGCCGGCGCGAATGATCTCGGTCGAATAGGCGCCGAGGTTGATCACCATCGCCAGCACCGCCGCCTGCCATTCGGAAATCTGCACGCCAAGCGACGGCAAACCGAAGAAGATGAAGAACAACTGCACCAGAAACGGCGTGTTGCGGATCAACTCGACGTAGACGCCAAAGATTGCCGAGAACGGGCGGATGTTCCACGCCCGCACCAGCGCCCCGACAATCCCGACGCCAACCCCGAGCAGCGCTCCGATGGCCGTCAGCTCAAGGGTAAACAGCGCCCCGCGCAGCAACAGGTCGGTGTTTTCCACCACCGGCATGAAATCGAACTGATAAGCCATGAAGGTCTCCCGCTCAGTCGATCAGAGATCGGCCGGCAGCGGCTCTTTCAGCCAGGTCTGCGAATTCTTTTCCAGCGCGCCGTCAGCCTTGGCGGTGGTCAGGATGTCGTTGACCTTGGCCAGCAGCTCCGCTTCGTTCTTGTTCACACCGACGTAGACCGGCGAATCCTTGAGCTTCACTTTCAGCGCCGGCACACGCTTCGGGTTCTTTTCGCTGATCGCGACCATCACCACGTTGCCGCTGGCGATCAGGTCGACCTGGCCGGCGAGGTAGGCGGCGATGGTCGAGTTGTTGTCTTCGAAGCGTTTGATGGTCACGCCTTCGGGGGCGACTTTGGTCAGTTCGATGTCTTCGATGGCGCCACGGGTGACGCTGATGGTCTTGCCCTTGAGGTCGTCGAGGCTGGTGATGGCGGCGTCCGGCGGGCCGAACACGGCGAGGTAGAACGGTGCATAAGCGCGGGAGAAGTCGATGACTTTCTCGCGCTCAGGGTTTTTGCCGAGGCTGGAAATCACCAGGTCGACCTTGCCGGTGGTCAGGAACGGAATGCGGTTGGTGCTGTTGACCGGGGTCAGTTCGAGTTTGACCTTGAGCTGGTCGGCCAGCAATTTCGCCGTGTCGATGTCCAGACCACGAGGTTTCATGTCCGGGCCGACCGAGCCGAACGGCGGGAAGTCCTGGGGCACGGCGACTTTCAGCGTGCCGCGTTTGACCACGTCGTCGAGACCGTCGGCGTGAGCGGGAGCCTGGCTGAGCAACAAAGAAGAAAACAGGGCGGCGAGGAGGGCGCTGTAACGCTTAGTCATGAACAATCTCCGGATCGGCGGGAAGTGATTTCTGCGTTCGGACAGAGCATGGGCCGTGCCAATACGTGGCTTTCGTCGTGGCAGGCCGCGGTTTCAGCGGGTTTGTTCGGTCTTACTGGTCTGAACAGTCAGGTTGTTTTTCGCACCGCTATCGCGCATCGCTCCGCAGCACCGAACCCCGCTGGGGCACGACTTGCCGGACTCGGCGAATAGCTTTACAACTAGCCGCACATTGGCCTGGCGCGTCTGAAAAACCATGAATTCGATTTCCCGTGCGGTACCCGAAGTGGCGCTGCAAGCGATCCGCAAACTGATCACCGAGCAGGGTTTCGGCGCGGGTGATGCCTTGCCGTCGCAGCGGGATCTGGCGCTGCAATTGGGCGTGAGTCGGGCGTCGTTGCGTGAGGCGTTGTCGTCGCTGAGTGCGCTGGGTGTGGTCAGTATTCAGCCGGGCAAGGGCGTGTTCGTGCAGTCGCCAGTGGAATTGTCGCGTGGCGAAAACGCACCGGGCTGGTCGTTCGCGGCGCAGGCGTCGCCACTGGACATCTTTCAACTGCGCTATGCGCTGGAAGGATTTGCGGCGGGGCTGGCGGCGGTGACGTTGAGCACGTTCGATCTGGATGCGCTGGAAGACAATGTCGCGGCCATGCGCGATCAGTTGAAGGCCGGCGACTTTGACGCGGCGGCGAAACTCGACTTCGAGTTCCACCGACGCATTCTACTGGCCAGCGGCAATCAGGCGATGCTGAGCATCCTTACGGCCAGCGCTGAAATGTTCCTGGAAAGCCAGAAACTACCGTTCATCCGTGCCGAACGCGCCATGGAAACCTGGCAGGAACACCGCAAGATCCTCCGCGCCCTCGCGCGCCGGGCGTCGGGTGCGGCGCAAAAAGCCATGCAGGAACACGTGCGCAACGCCGCCCTGCGTACCGGAATTTCCTTCATCGCCCCCGCCACGGCGTGACTTGAGCTATACCCAAACTCATCGAGTGCCATAGCAAGACTCAATCAACTGCGGCTTCCTGAACAGGGGAAGGGCGGCTATGATGGGCCACGTTTTTTTGCTTACAACCTGGAGAATTCCATGAGCAGCGATCTTATCAAACACGTCACCGACGCTAGCTTCGACGTTGACGTCCTCAAGGCCGAAGGCGCTGTCCTGGTCGATTACTGGGCCGAATGGTGCGGTCCTTGCAAAATGATCGCTCCGGTTCTGGACGAGATTGCCGAGACTTACAAAGGCAAGCTGACCGTTGCCAAACTGAACATCGACGAGAACCAGGAAACCCCGGCCAAGCACGGCGTGCGTGGTATCCCGACGCTGATGCTGTTCAAGAACGGCAACGTTGAAGCGACCAAAGTCGGCGCCCTGTCGAAGTCGCAACTGGCTGCTTTCCTCGACGCCAACATCTAAGCGTCGCTGTAAAGTGCCTGAAAAAAAGCCCCGCAAAATAGCGGGGCTTTTTGCGTATTCAGGGCTAGACGCTCCGAAACTCAGGTGGTACATTCGGCCCCGCACTGGTTTCTCCATTGCCCCCTGCTAGCCGTCGCCGACGCACTCCTTTTCGAATTAGTTCGCGATCCTGTCGCCTTCTCCGCGGCGCGGCCTCATTAAGCCAAAAGCTTAATTTCCCCCCCTCCATAAATGATTACGTCATTCCTATATGAATCTGACTGAACTCAAGCAAAAGCCGATTACCGAACTGCTCGAATTGGCCGAACAGATGGGCATAGAAAATATGGCCCGTTCGCGCAAGCAGGACGTGATTTTCTCCCTGCTGAAAAAGCACGCGAAAAGCGGCGAGGAAATCTCCGGTGATGGCGTGCTGGAGATTCTCCAGGACGGCTTCGGCTTCCTGCGCTCCGCTGACGCTTCCTACCTGGCCGGCCCGGACGATATCTACGTCTCGCCAAGCCAGATCCGCCGCTTCAACTTGCGCACCGGTGACACCATCGTTGGCAAGATCCGCCCTCCGAAGGAAGGCGAGCGGTATTTCGCTCTGCTCAAGGTCGATACGATCAACTTCGATCGTCCCGAGAACGCGAAAAACAAGATTCTCTTCGAGAACCTGACCCCGCTGTTCCCGACCGTGCGCATGAAGATGGAAGCCGGTAACGGTTCCACTGAAGACTTGACCGGTCGTGTAATCGACCTGTGCGCCCCGATCGGCAAAGGCCAGCGCGGTCTGATCGTTGCACCGCCGAAAGCCGGTAAAACGATCATGCTGCAAAACATTGCAGCGAACATCGCCCGTAACAACCCTGAAGTTCACCTGATCGTGCTGCTGATCGACGAACGTCCGGAAGAAGTGACCGAAATGCAGCGCACCGTGCGCGGCGAAGTGGTTGCCTCGACCTTCGACGAGCCGCCGACCCGTCACGTGCAGGTTGCCGAAATGGTGATCGAGAAGGCCAAGCGCCTGGTCGAGCACAAGAAGGACGTGGTGATCCTGCTCGACTCCATCACCCGTCTGGCCCGTGCCTACAACACCGTGATCCCGAGCTCCGGCAAGGTATTGACCGGTGGTGTCGATGCCCACGCCCTGGAGAAGCCGAAGCGTTTCTTCGGTGCTGCGCGTAACATCGAAGAAGGCGGCTCGCTGACCATTATCGCCACCGCGCTGGTTGAAACCGGCTCGAAGATGGACGAAGTGATCTACGAAGAGTTCAAGGGTACCGGCAACATGGAACTGCCTCTGGATCGCAAGATCGCCGAGAAGCGCGTGTTCCCGGCGATCAACATCAACCGCTCCGGCACCCGCCGCGAAGAGTTGCTGACCGCCGACGACGAACTGCAGCGTATGTGGATCCTGCGCAAGCTGCTGCACCCGATGGACGAAGTGGCTGCCATCGAGTTCCTGGTCGACAAGCTGAAAACGACCAAGACCAACGACGAGTTCTTCTTGTCGATGAAGCGCAAGTAATACGTAAGCGGTTTGAAAAAGAACGCCCCGAAAGGGGCGTTTTTTTTTGCGCCGGATTATTTGTGTCTGGATTGAAATGTACGCTGCTGATAACTTTCGCGCTTTCCAGGGACGCTGTATCCAAAAAGAGAAAGGTTTTCATGCACACGTTTGGCAATCGCCGTGATATCGACGGATTACGGGCACTGGCGGTTATTCCTGTCGTACTGTTTCATTTCGGATTCAGTACATTCAGTGGCGGATTTGTCGGGGTGGACGTCTTTTTCGTCATTTCCGGATTCCTGATCACCACCATTCTGTTCCGAGAAATCAGCGCACAGCGCTTCAGTTTCATTGATTTCTGGGCGCGCCGTGCCCGTCGCATCATTCCTGCGCTGAGCGTGGTCATGCTGGTCACGTTGGCGCTGGGCTGGCTGCTGCTGACGGCCAAGGACTTCTCCGAGCTTGGGCGAACGGTGCGCTATCAGTCATTGTTCATCTCCAACATCCTGTTCATGCGTGAGGATGGCTACTTCCAGCCGGCCTCCGATCTGAAGCCGCTGCTGCATACCTGGTCGCTGGCGGTAGAAGAGCAGTACTACATCTTCTTTCCACTGCTGATGGCGGTGCTGATCCGTTATGTCCGGCATTGGCGCTGGATGTTGTTTGCGGTGTTGCTGGTGTCGTTCGGCTTGAATATCGCGTATATCGAACACAAACCGGAATTCACCTTCTTCTCGCTGCCGACCCGGGCCTGGGAGCTGCTCTGCGGCGCGATGCTCGCGGTGACGCCGGCGCCGAAGCAGGCGGTGCGCCCATGGTTGTATCAAACGGTTGGCATCGCGGGTCTGGCTGCCGTGCTGTTTGCGGTGTTTGCGTTCGACAAATCTACGGTGTTTCCGGGCTGGGCGGCGTTGCTGCCAGTACTGGGTACCACGGCATTGATCTGGTCGGGCGCGCAGGGTCAGAGCTGGACCGCGCAACTCTTGAGCCTGCGGCCGTTGGTCTGGGTCGGGTTGCTCTCCTATTCGCTGTACCTGTGGCACTGGCCGGTCTTTGTCTACGCCAACGCGATTTCCATCGACGGTATTCAGCCTGTCGAGGCGTTCGCCTGGATGGCCATGGCGCTGGGACTGGCGTGGCTGAGCCTGCGCTATGTCGAGTTGCCGTTTCGGGAAAAACGCCTGCTGGCCGGACGTAACGCCATATTGGCCGGGGCTGTGGCTGCGATTGTCGTGTTGGTGGCGACGGGCTCGGCGATCCGTTCAGCTGACGGTGTGCCACAACGGCTGACCGGCAAAGCGCTGGAATATGCACAGTCGCGGGAATGGCGCGCCGGGCAGATGAAGTGCATGTTGGTCACCCAGGACAAGTCGCTGGACAAGGCATGCCTGGTGGGTGGTCGCGAGGATGTCCCGGCCACGCAATTGTTCTGGGGCGACAGCCACACCGCTGCGTTGCTGCCGGCCATCGAAAGCAATGCCCGCCGCGAAGGGCGTCCGGTGTGGCTGTACAGCATGAGTGCCTGCCCACCGATTCTGAGCGATGATCCGCGTCAGCGTTGCAAAGACTTCAACGAACAAACCATGGAGCGTGTGCGCAGCCTAGGTATCAAGGACGTAGTGCTGGCCTCGAACTGGAGCCTTTATGTGTACGGCCGTGAAGACGGCGATAAAAAAGTACTGCTCAACGCCCACGACACTACTGCCCAGGCCGAGCAACGCATGGCCGTTGCACTCAAGGCGCGAGTGGCCGCGCTGAGAGCGGCGGGCGCGCAAGTCTGGTTGTTCAAAGAAGTGCCTTTACAACGTAAAGGCATCATCAACCGGTTGACCAGTCTGGCGCGCATCGGGCGTTCGGCCGAAGGGCTGGGCCGTCCGCTTGAAGAGCATCTGGCGCGACAGCAGTTCCTCAGTACCTTGTTCGACGCCATGAGCGCCGCCGATCCGGGGGTTCACGTGATCGATCCAACACCGCTGATGTGTGCGAACGGAGTCTGCAGTATCGAGGTCAATGGTCATTCGCAGTACAAGGATGAGGATCACCTGTCGGATGCCGGCAGTGCCCGACTGAGCCCGCTGTTTGCACCGCTGCTGCTGGGCACGAGGCACAATTGAGCGATGCCGGTGCCTGACGGGCTGCTGTTTGCCCGTCAGAGCAGGTAGGATGTACGCCTATTTTGAGGGTGCCATCGTCAATGAAATTCAAGGATCTTCGGGATTTCGTGCAGCAGCTTGAGCAGCGCGGAGAGTTGAAACGCATCCAGATTCCCGTCTCGCCGGTGCTGGAAATGACCGAGGTGTGCGACCGCACGCTGCGAGCCAAGGGCCCGGCGCTGCTGTTCGAAAAACCGACTGGCTATGACATTCCGGTGCTCGGCAATCTGTTCGGTACGCCTGAACGGGTAGCCATGGGCATGGGCGCCGAGTCGGTCAGCGAGCTGCGCGAAATCGGCAAGCTGCTGGCCTTCCTCAAGGAGCCGGAGCCACCGAAGGGCTTGAAAGACGCGTGGTCGAAACTGCCGATCTTCCGCAAGATCATCTCGATGGCGCCGAAAGTCGTCAAAGACGCGGTGTGCCAGGAAGTGGTCATCGAAGGCGACGACGTCGATCTGGCGATGCTGCCGGTGCAGACCTGCTGGCCCGGCGACGTCGGCCCGCTGATCACCTGGGGCCTGACCGTCACCAAAGGCCCGAACAAGGATCGCCAGAACCTCGGCATCTACCGCCAGCAAGTGATCGGCCGCAACAAGGTGATCATGCGCTGGCTCAGCCACCGTGGCGGCGCCCTCGACTTCCGTGAGTGGTGCGAGAAGCACCCGGGTCAGCCGTTCCCGGTGTCCGTGGCCCTTGGCGCGGATCCGGCGACCATCCTGGGCGCCGTGACGCCGGTGCCGGACAGTCTTTCCGAATACGCTTTCGCGGGGCTCTTGCGCGGTAACCGTACCGAACTGGTCAAGTGCCGTGGCAATGACCTGCAAGTGCCGGCCACCGCCGAAATCATCCTCGAAGGCGTGATCCACCCGGGCGAAATGGCCGATGAAGGCCCGTACGGCGATCACACCGGTTACTACAACGAAGTCGACAGCTTCCCGGTGTTCACCGTCGAACGCATCACCCACCGGATCAAACCGATCTACCACAGCACCTACACCGGCCGGCCGCCGGATGAGCCGGCGATTCTCGGCGTGGCGCTGAACGAAGTGTTTGTGCCGATCCTGCAGAAGCAGTTCCCGGAGATCACCGACTTCTACCTGCCGCCGGAAGGCTGCTCGTACCGCATGGCCATCGTGACCATGAAGAAGTCGTATCCGGGGCATGCCAAGCGCGTGATGCTCGGTGTCTGGTCGTTTTTGCGACAGTTCATGTACACCAAGTTCGTTATCGTCACCGACGACGATATCAACGCCCGTGACTGGAACGACGTGATCTGGGCCATCACCACGCGCATGGACCCCAAGCGCGACACGGTGATGATCGATAACACGCCGATCGACTACCTCGACTTCGCCTCGCCGATCTCCGGCCTGGGTTCGAAAATGGGCCTCGATGCCACCCACAAGTGGCCGGGCGAAACCACTCGCGAGTGGGGCCGCGTGATCGTCAAGGACGACGCCGTCACTCAACGGATCGATGCCATCTGGAATCAGTTAGGAATAGATTGATGCGTGTAACCCTGCAGCCCTCCGGAGCAGTGCTTGAGATACAGCCCGGTGAGCGGATTCTCGACGGCGCGCGGCGCTTGGGCTACGAATGCCCGCAAAGCTGCCGCAACGGCAATTGTCATGTGTGTGCGGCGCTGCTGGTTGAAGGTAGTGTCGCGCAGGACGGCAAGGTGCATGACCACGGCGAGTTCTACACTTGCATAGCCGAGCCGCTGGAAGACTGCGTCCTGCTGTGGGATGGCGTGCTCGCGCTGGGAGAACTGCCGGTGCGCAGCCTGTCGTGTCAGGTCATCGAATGCCGCGATGTGGGTGGTGATACCTGGCGCGTGCGTCTGCGTGCGCCGGCGGGCAAGCCACCGCGCTATCACGCCGGACAGTACTTGATGATCGAGCGTGAGAACGGTGAGAAGTCAGCGTTCTCCATGGCCTCGGCGCCGCACGGTGGGCGTGATTTGGAAATCCATGTGCTGGCGCGCGAAGCCAGTGCACTGAGCCTGATCGAACAGCTGCAACGCAACGCGATGGTGCGGGTCGAGCTGCCGTTCGGCGATACGCATCTGGCCGAGCTGCCCGATGGGCCACTGGTGCTGGTTGCCGCTGGTACCGGCATGGGCCAGATTCACGCCCTGATCGAACACTGCCGCGCCAACGGCTTCAAACACCCGGTGCATCTGTACTGGGGCGTGCGCCGTCCGGAAGATTTCTATGAGATCGAACATTGGGATGAATGGCTGAAGTTGCCCAATCTGTTCCTGCACAAAGTCGTCAGTGATCAATGCGGTTGGGAAGGGCGCTGCGGCATGCTGCACGAGGCGGTCTGTGAAGACTTCCCTGACCTGAAACCGCTGCACGTCTATGCCAGCGGCTCGCCGGCCATGGTCTACGGCACGCTGGACGCTCTGGTTGAAGCGGGGATGGACGCTCATCAAATGCGTGCCGACGTGTTCGCTTACGCTCCCCGCTCCTGAATCCGTTATAACTCGCTATATAGCCGATCGGTATTTATGTAATTGCATAAATACCGCTAGGTTATATATCAATCAGGCAATCAATTAAGAACTGTGCCATGGCACTCAAATTGCCTTAAAACATATGTGCCTTATTGTTACAGCGGTGCGTTCTATTAAGTAATTCTTTACCCGCGGGGAGCTGAACGCTATTCGCCATGAGCGCCATTGAAAACGCTTTTCTGAATTTGAATTACCCTCCGCGGCTCGATCTTGGGCCGCAGCTGACGCACGAACAACTTCTCGCTTCCATGCAATCGACCATGGCGCGCCACAAGGGCGGGCCGGTGTGGCTGTTCGCCTACGGTTCGCTGATCTGGCGGCCCGAATGCTCGGCGGTAGAACGGGTGCGCGGACGCGTGCACGGCTACCATCGCGGCTTGTACCTGTGGTCCCACGAGCACCGCGGGACGCCGGAAATGCCCGGTCTGGTGTTTGGTCTGGATCGTGGCGGTTCGTGCAGCGGCTTCGCCTATCGCTTGCCGGAAGACAATCTCGACACTGCGCTGTACGCCTTGTGGAAACGCGAAATGCCGGTGCCGTCCTATCGGCCACACTGGCTCAACTGCCGGCTCGAAGATGGCACTCAGGTGCAGGCGTTGGGATTCGTTTTGGAGCGACACCTGCCCAGCTATGCCGGCAACTTGCCGGATCACGTGCTGAGCCAGGTGTTCGAAAGCGCCAGCGGGCGTTACGGCACCACTCGCGATTATGTCGAGCAGACCGCACACGCCCTGCGCAGCCACGCCATGCCAGATCGAAATCTGGAGGCGCGGCTCAAGCGCTGTAAGTCACAGACTGATCAAGCGACCGCTTCACGGCTCTGACTGGCGACTTGCTTGTGCCATAGCGTCGGGGCGAGGAAGGCCATCGCCAGCAGGCAAGCGCCCACCAGCAGTACGAAACCACCGTCCCAGCCGAAATGGTCAACGGTGTAACCCATCGCCGCACTCGCCGCGACCGAGCCACCCAGATAACCGAACAGACCGGTAAACCCGGCAGCGGTGCCAGCGGCTTTCTTCGGTGCCAGTTCCAGCGCTTGCAGGCCGATCAGCATCACCGGGCCGTAGATCAGGAAGCCGATCGAGAACAACGCGATCATGTCGACGGTCGGGTTGCCGGCCGGGTTCAGCCAGTAAACCAGGGTCGCAACGGTCACCAGCGCCATGAACACCATGCCGGTCAGGCCACGGTTGCCACGGAAGATCTTGTCCGACATCCAGCCGCACAGCAGTGTGCCCGGAATCCCCGCCCACTCGTAGAAGAAGTACGCCCACGAGGTTTTATCGACGGTGAAACCCTTGGCTTCTTTCAGGTAGGTCGGTGCCCAGTCCAGCACGCCGTAGCGCAGCAGGTAGACGAAAACGTTGGCCATGGCGATGTACCAGAGCATTTTGTTGCGCAGCACGTATTTGACGAAGATCTCTTTCGCGCTGAATTCGTCTTCGTGGCTGGCGTCGTAGCCTTCCGGGTAATCGTTCTTGTACTTCTCGATCGGCGGCAGGCCAACCGATTGCGGGGTGTCGCGCATGGTGATGAACGCGAACACGGCCACGCCCAACGCCACGGCTGCCGGTACGTAGAACGCTGCATGCCAGTCGTTGAACAAGCCCATGCCGAGCAGGAACAGCGGGCCGATCAGGCCGCCGCCGACGTTATGCGCCACGTTCCACACGGACACCACGCCACCACGTTCTTTCTGCGACCACCAGTGCACCATGGTCCGGCCACTAGGCGGCCAACCCATGCCCTGGGCCCAGCCGTTGATGAACAGCAGGATGAACATCATGGTCACGCTGGATGTTGCCCAAGGTGCGAAACCGAAAATGAACATCACCCCGGCCGACACCAGCAGGCCGAACGGCAGGAAGTAACGCGGGTTGGAACGGTCGGACACCAGGCCCATGAGGAACTTGGAAAGACCGTAGGCAATGGCGATCGCCGACATTGCCAGACCCAGATCGCCGCGGCTGTAGCCTTCGTCGATCAGGTACGGCATGGCCAGCGAGAAGTTTTTGCGCAGCAGGTAGTAACCCGCGTAGCCAAAGAAAATACCGGCGAAGATCTGCCAGCGCAGGCGTCGGTAGGTGCTGTCTATTTTTTCTTCAGGCAATGGAGCCTGATGTGCGGCAGGACGAAAGAAAGCAAACATTCAAGAGCTCCAGATTTCTTGTTTTGACTGCGGATGCGAATGTTACAGTTTCGTTACCGAAAATAGCACCGGTTCGCATCGAGCAAATAGCGGAAAATGTTGGATGTCGCGTGTTCCTTTACGAACCTGTCGCTCAGCTGTAAGAACGGGGCGTTTTTGTCGCGCTCGGGACGTTGTGACTTAGACTCGCGATCTTCAGATCGACTGATATCTCGAGATAAACGATGACCCCGAAAATTCGCAGGCTATTGCCCAGGCTGTTGATGGTCGCAGCGGTGACTGTTTCAGTGTTGGCACTGAGCTTCGCCCAAGGTTCTGCAGCACCAGGCCTGCGCAATGTCACCGTATTGATCGTCCGCCATGCGGAAAAGCCTGATGTCGGCCGAGAACTCAATGCCCGGGGCGAACAGCGCGCCGCCGCTTACGCGGACTATTTCACCTCTTTGCAGTTGGACGACCAGACACTCACACCCCAACGTCTGATCGCTACTGCCGACAGTCCGGAAAGCATCCGCCCGCGACAGACGCTGATTCCACTGTCCCAACGCCTGCAACTGCCGATCGAGCAGCCCTACGCCAATAACGACGTCGACAAACTGGTCAGCTCGCTGCGCAAGAATAATCAGGCGAAAACCGTGTTGATCGCCTGGCACCACAGCCATATCAACAAACTGATTGCCGCTTTCGGTGGTGATGGCCCGGCACTGATCGGCCAGCCGAAATGGCCGGTCGATGTTTTCGATTGGCTGATTGTTCTGCGCTTCGATGACAAGGGGCAGTTAATCCAGTCGCGTAGCGAAAAGGTTCAGGAACATCTGATGCCGGGCGACATGCCAGCGTCGCCCGCTAGTTGAGGTGTTTCAGCGCACTTGCACCACCACTTTGCCCACAGCCTTGCGCTGGCCAAGATCATTGATCGCCTGCGCTGCATTGCTCAGCGGGTACACCTGCGACACCAGCGGTTTCAACTTGCCCTCGGCGAACCAGGCGAACAACTGCTGGAAGTTCGCCGTGTTGTCCTGCGGCTGGCGCTGGGCGAAGGAACCCCAGAACACGCCGAGCACCGCCGCGCCTTTGAGCAGGGCGAGGTTGACTGGCAACTCCGGGATGCGCCCGCTGGCGAAGCCGACCACCAGCAGACGACCATTCCAGGCGATGGCGCGGATGGCTTGATCGAAGAGATCGCCGCCGACCGGGTCGTAAATCACATCGGCACCCTGGCCGTCGGTGAGGCGTTTGATTTCGTCCTTGAGGCTGGTTTCGCTGTAATTGATCAACTCATCGGCGCCGGCAGCTTTGGCCACCGCCAGTTTCTCCGCGCTGCTGGCGGCAGCGATGACGCGGGCGCCCATGGCTTTGCCGATTTCCACCGCCGCGAGGCCGACGCCACCGGATGCGCCAAGCACCAGCAGGGTTTCGCCCGGTTGCAGGTTGGCGCGTTGCTTGAGCGCGTGCATCGAGGTGCCGTAGGTCATGCTGAAGGCGGCAGCGATGTTGAAATCCATCGACGGCGGAATCGGCAGCACGTTATAGCCCGGCACCGCGACCTGTTCGGCAAAACTGCCCCAGCCGGTCAGGGCCATGACCCGGTCACCGACCTTCAGATGACTGACCTTTTCCCCGACCTCCGTGACCACGCCGGCCGCTTCGCCACCCGGTGAAAACGGAAAGGGCGGCTTGAATTGGTACTTGCCCTCGATAATCAGCGTGTCCGGGAAGTTGACCCCGGCGGCGTGCACGTCCAGCAGGATTTCGTTCTTCTTCACGACAGGACTGGCGACGTCTTCCAGCACCAGCGATTCGGCAGGGCCGAAGGCTTTGCACAGCACGGCTTTCATCAGGGCTATTCCTTTGGGAGTGATGGCCGATAAGTGTAGGTGTGTCAGTCAACGGGTCAACGAGCATGCCCGGCCCTGATAGTCAGCCATAAGCTTGTGCTTGCGCGGCGGGTCGTTATGCTAGGCCGCAAACCGGATAAGGAGCGAATTGTGAAAGCGTGGATCATGTTGTTGCTGGCCCTGTCTCTGCCTGTGGCAGCGCTGGCCGAAGAAGCCAAAGAAGGCGAGGCGCCGAAGGTAAGCTACATCACCCTGAGCCCGCCGTTCGTGGGTAACTATGGACTGGACGGCACGCCGAAGCTCAAGGTCTACAAGGCCGATGTGGCACTGCGCGTGATCGGTGAAGAGGCGAGCAAACTGGTCAAGGCCAACGAGCCGCTGATCCGCAATCAACTGGTGGCATTGTTCACGCAGCAGACCACCGATGCGATGGGCAGCATCGAGGGTAAAGAGAAGCTGCGTCAGGAAGCGTTGAAACAGACCCAGCAAGTGATGAATGACGAGACCGGCAAGCCTGTGGTTGAAGATCTGTTGTTCAACAACCTGATCATTCAGTAAGCCATTCGTTGTCCGGGCGGGCCTCTTCGCGAGCAGGCTCGCTCCCACAGTGGATTTGTAGTGATGCACATTTTTGCATTCACCGAATAACCCTGTGGGAGCGAGCCTGCTCGCGAAAGCGATTTATCAGGCGCCAATGAATCAGGGTTTGAGCGTTATGACCGCCGCCCATTGCTCCGCCGTCACCGGCATCACCGACAACCGCGAACCCTTCTGCACCAACGGCATCTCCGCCAGCGCCGTCTGCTGTTTCAGATAATCCAGCTTCAACACCCGCGCAAACGTTTCGACGTGTTCAACGTCAATCGCACTCCAGGCATTTTTCTCCGGAGTGGCCTTGGGATCGAAGTAATGACTCTCCGGTTCCAGCGCGGTGGGATCCGGGTACGCCGCCTCGATTATTTTGCCAATCCCGGCAATCCCCGGCTCCGGGCAGCTGGAATGGTAGAAAAAGAACTCATCGCCCACTGCCATCGCGCGCAGAAAATTACGCGCCTGATAGTTGCGAACCCCATCCCAGCGCGCATTGCCGAGTTTTTCCAGGCCTTTGATCGAAAGTTCTTCGGGCTCGGACTTCATCAGCCAATAGGCCATGGTTTTTGCTCCTGAAACGGTCATTGGGCAGGTTGTCGGGCAATTTTATGACAAACCGACGGTCGGTTGACGTCAGCGTTTGCGCGTAGGTTCACGTTGTCGCAAAATGCCGGCCTTTAAAGCTTGACGCTGCTGCACGGCCTACAAACGGAAACCGCTGCTGTCATCGTGATGATGTGCCTTGAGGGGGGCAATCGATGAAACGCAAACCGGATTTACTATGGACTTTGGTAATTTTGTTTGGCTTGGGTGTCGTGACCACCGGTTACGCGCAGAGCCTGTGGTCGAACAAGGCCGATGCGCCGATTGAAGTCGCGCAACAGGTTCAACAGTCGACCGCTTTCAAGCGCTGAAACTGCTTTCTCGACGCCGCTGTTCTGTGCGGCGTCCTATCCCGCGAAATACCACGCCTTATCGGTGACCGTGCCTTGCAACGGTACATCCCAGCTTGCTTGCGCCAAGCGTTCGACCTTCTGACATTCATGAGCCAGCCCCAATAGCGTCGGCTTGCGCCAGTTCTGGCGTCGGGCCAGATACGCGAGGCTGCGATCGTAGAAGCCGCCGCCCATTCCCAGGCGTCCGCCGACGTCATCAAAACCCACCAGCGGTAACAACACCAGATCCAGCGCCCAGACCTTGCGTTGCCGAGCCAGATTGGCCCGCGGCTCAAGAATGCGAAAGCGATTGGCTTTGAGCTTCTCGCCGGGGCGAATGCGCTGAAAGACCATTTTGGTTCGCGGCCAGGCACTGAGCACTGGCAGGTACGTGGCTTTGCCTCGGCGCTGGGCTTCACGCAGCAGCAGGCGCGGATCGATTTCACCGTCGGTGGGCAGGTACAGGGAAATGTGTTTCGCCCGACGAAAGTGCGGGTCTTGGGCCAATTGCCGGAACAGGCCTTTGGCTGCCTGGCGTTGCTCGCCCGGCGTGAGCGCGCGGCGCGCCTTGCGCAGCAGGCGACGAAGTTGCGGGCGGGGTAGCAGCGCGGGTTCGGTCATGGTTCGGCTTCGGCAGGTTGGACGAAAACGTACGCATAAAAAATCCGATGTCGGCATTCACCGACATCGGATTCGAATCAGGCTCCCCGGATGAACCGCTGTCAACTTAGCCCTTGAACCCGAAAGTTCAAGGTGGAAGATGCAGTAGACTTTAAGGCTTTCCGTCTGGCGGACATGCACACCAGCCCAACGTGCAACTTCCAGGGTAGTGCGAATCGGCTCAGGGACATCGTCAACTGGCAAGCACCCCAGGGAGTGCCGCGAGTATACCGCAAGCGGCCAGTCGAATCAGCCCTTGGTGGTGTTCTGATCGTCGGCAAGCACCAGATCGACACGATCGAGCAAGTCGCGCACCTGTTCACGGGTCGAACCGCTGGCCTGGATATCCGGGCGCTCTTCTTTGTGCAAGAGGTCATGGGTGATGTTCAGCGCGGCCATCACGGCAATGCGATCGGCGCCGATGACTTTACCGCTGCTGCGGATTTCGCGCATTTTGCCATCCAGATAACGCGCGGCGCTGACCAGATTGCTGCGTTCTTCCTGCGGGCAGATGATCGAATACTCTTTATCGAGGATCTGCACGGTGACGCTATTGCTTGAACTCATGAGTCTTGCTCCAGGGCCTTGAGGCGCGAAATCATCGATTCGACCTTACGCCGGGCGATTTCGTTTTTTTCAATGAGGTGAGCGCGTTCCTCGCGCCAGGTCTTTTCCTGAGCTAGTAAGAGTGCATTTTGACTCTTTAGTTGCTCGACTCGGCCAATCAGCAGTTCGAGTCTGGCCATCAGCGCTTGCAGGTCGTTGTCTTCCATTGGTTTCACTGTCTGATGGGTTAGCTGGCGGACAGCCTTTAATAGTCTTGGCGAGTCTGTCGATGTAGGATACAAGGCCTTCATTCTAGACATAGCGCCGTCTGGCGCCTAGCTGCCCATGACCATTGCGAATTCCCCGTACCAAGCCTTTGCCACCCTGCTGACTTCCAGCGGCCACAACGTCTCGCCTGCCGAACTGCATGGCGTGCTGCTCGGACGCAGTTGCGCCGGTGCCGGCTTCGATAACGAAGGCTGGCTGATCGACGCCGCCGAACTGCTCGAAGGCGACATCCAGGACAACGTCCGCAACGCCCTGATCGGCTTGCAAGAGATGGTCAAAGGCGAGCTGACCGGCGACGACGTCACCGTCGTTCTGTTGCTGCCGACCGATGACGCACCGCTGGCCGACCGCGCCGCTGCACTGGGCGAGTGGTGCCAGGGCTTCCTCAGCGGTTTCGGCCTGAACTGCCGCGACAGCAGCATGCTCAGCACGGAAGCCACCGAAGTGCTGCAGGATCTGGCCGCCATTTCCCAGGTGCAAGACGCCCTCGAAGAATCCGAAGACGGCGAAACCGACTACATGGAAGTCATGGAATACCTGCGCGTCGCGCCGCTGCTGCTGTTCTCGGAAACCAAGAAAACCGACGTGCCGCCAGCCGCCAAGCCGTCGCTGCATTAATCGCGTGCCAGGGAAAGCCATCTGCCCATGACCCATATCCCGAAAGCGGAATACAGCCGTCGCCGCAAGGCCCTGATGGCGCAGATGGAACCCAACAGCATCGCGATCCTGCCGGCCGCCGCGGTGGCGATTCGCAACCGCGACGTCGAGCACGTCTACCGTCAGGACAGCGATTTTCAGTACCTCAGCGGCTTTCCCGAGCCGCAAGCCGTTATCGTCCTGATGCCCGGCCGTGAGCACGGCGAATACGTGCTGTTCTGCCGTGAACGCAACGCCGAACGCGAATTGTGGGACGGTCTGCGCGCGGGGCAGGAAGGCGCGATCCGCGACTTCGGCGCCGACGACGCTTTCCCGATCACCGACATCGACGACATCCTCCCGGGCCTGATCGAAGGCCGCGACCGGGTGTATTCGGCGATGGGCAGCAACCCTGAATTCGATCGCCACCTGATGGACTGGATCAACGTGATCCGCTCCAAAGCGCACCTCGGCGCCCAGCCGCCGAACGAATTCGTTGCCCTGGATCATCTGCTGCACGACATGCGTCTGTATAAATCGGCGGCAGAAGTGAAGGTGATGCGCGAAGCCGCACGGATCTCGGCGCAAGCCCATATCCGCGCGATGCAGGCCAGTCGGGCCGGGCTCTATGAGTACAGCCTCGAAGCCGAACTCGATTACGAATTCCGCAAGGGCGGGGCAAAGATGCCGGCCTATGGTTCGATCGTCGCCGCCGGACGCAACAGCTGCATCCTGCATTACCAGCAGAATGACGCGTTGCTCAAGGACGGCGATCTGGTGTTGATCGACGCCGGTTGCGAGATCGACTGCTACGCCAGCGACATCACCCGCACCTGGCCGGTCAACGGCAAGTTTTCACCCGAGCAGAAAGCAATCTACGAATTGGTGCTGGCTTCGCAGGAAGCCGCGTTCGCCGAAATCGCCCCGAACAAGCACTGGAATCAGGCGCATGAAGCCACAGTGCGAGTGATCACCACGGGGCTGGTGAAGCTCGGATTGTTGCAAGGCGAGGTCGACGAGTTGATCGCCAGCGAAGCCTATAAAGCCTTTTACATGCACCGCGCCGGTCACTGGCTGGGCATGGATGTACACGACGTCGGCGAGTACAAGGTCGGCGGCGAATGGCGCGTGCTCGAGGTCGGCATGGCACTCACCGTGGAGCCAGGCATCTACATCGCCCCGGACAATCAGAACGTCGCGAAGAAATGGCGCGGCATTGGCGTGCGTATCGAGGACGACGTGGTCGTGACCAAAACGGGCTGTGAAATCCTCACCACCGGCGTACCGAAAACCGTCGCCGACATCGAAGCGCTGATGGCGCAAGCAAGGACACACGCGGCATGAGTCGAGTCAATCTGGCAATCATCGGTGGCGGTCTGGTCGGCGCGAGCCTGGCGTTGGCCTTGCAGGCCGGGGCCAAGGCGCGTGGCTGGAAAATCGTGCTGATCGAGCCGTTCGCTCCCGGCGACAGCTGGCAGCCGAGCTATGACGCACGTTCGTCGGCGCTGTCCTTCGGTTCGCGACAGATTTATCAACGTCTGGGCGTGTGGCAGGAAATCTCCCGCCGCGCCGAGCCGATCAAACAGATTCACGTCTCCGACCGTGGTCGCTTCTCTACCGCGCGTTTGTCAGCGATGGAAGAGGGTGTGCCAGCGCTCGGTTATGTGGTGGAAAACGCCTGGCTCGGCCAGTGCCTGTGGCAGCACATCGATAAAGACGTGATCAGCTGGCGCTGCCCGGCGGAGGTCACGCGCATGGAGCCGTTGCCCGACGGCTATCGCCTGACCCTCAACGATGAAACCACCCTTGAATGCGACCTCGCGGTACTCGCCGATGGCGGTCGCTCCGGGCTGCGCGAACAGTTGGGCATCAATGTGCGTAAGCGTCCGTATAACCAGAGCGCGCTGATCGCCAACATCACCCCGAGCGAAGCGCACAACGGCATGGCCTTTGAGCGCTTCACCGACGAGGGGCCGATGGCCCTGCTGCCGCTGCCGGAAAATCGCTGTGCTTTGGTCTGGACCCGTTTGGGCATGGATGCGCAGCGTGTGGCCGATTTGAGCGAGCGCGATTTCCTCAGCGAATTGCAGGGCGTGTTCGGATATCGCCTCGGCACGTTGAAACAGGTTGGCGCGCGGCATCTTTATCCGCTGACGCTGGTCGAGGCCGAAGAGCAAGTGCGCTCGCATCTGGCCGTGCTCGGCAACGCGGCGCACAGCCTGCACCCGATTGCCGGTCAGGGTTTCAACTTGTCGCTGCGTGATGCCGATGCACTGGCCGCTGCCTTGCTCGGCAGCGATAAGCCACTGGGCGATTTCGCCACGTTGCAGGCGTATCGCGAGCGTCAGCGTCTCGATCAGGATCTCACCGTCGGTTTCTCCGATCAGGTCACGCGGCTGTTCGGCAGCACGCAGCCATTGGTCTCGCTGGGGCGAAATATCGGCCTGCTCGGCCTCGATCTGTTGCCGCCGGCCAAGCGCTGGTTTGCCCGTCAGGCCATGGGTTTGGGAACGCGTCCGGATGCTTAAGTGGTTGACCGCTAAATTCGGCAAGGCGCGGTTGATGCGCTGGGTGATGACGTTCTACCCGCCGTACCTCGGCGCTGGCGTACGCGTTCGGCACATCAGCGATGACTTCCGCGACGTTCAGGTGTCGATGGGCCTTGGCTGGTACAACCGCAACTACGTCGGCACGCAGTTTGGCGGCAGTCTGTATTCGATGGTCGATCCGTTCTTCATGCTGATGCTCATGGAAAACCTCGGCTCGCGCTACATCGTCTGGGACAAGGCCGCCGATATCGATTTCATTGCGCCGGGCAAAGGCCCGGTGTTCGCCCGGTTCAATATCGACGAGACCTTGCTCGCCGAGATTCGCCGGCAAACCGCCAATGGCGAGAAGTACCTGCCGCAGTTGCAGGTCGACATTCATGACGGCGCCGGCAATCTGGTGGCGCGGGTCGGTAAAACCCTTTATGTGCGGCTCAAGCCGCAAGCGAGACAGGCTTAAAGCATGGACATGCGCGCAGATCTGCTGATTGTCGGAGCCGGAATGGTCGGCAGCGCCCTGGCGTTGGCGTTGCAGAACAGCGGGCTCGAAGTCCTGCTGCTCGACGGCAGCCCACTGAGCGTCAAACCGTTCGACGCTGAAGCTGCGTTTGAACCGCGCGTGAGCGCCCTGTCAGCGGCGAGCCAGCGCATTCTTGAACGCCTCGGTGTGTGGGATGGCATCGCCGCACGCCGCAGCAGCCCGTACACCGACATGCACGTGTGGGATGGCAGCGGCACCGGGCAGATTCACTTTTCGGCGAGCAGCGTGCACGCCGAGGTGCTGGGCCACATCGTCGAAAACCGCGTGGTGCAGGACGCCTTGCTCGACCGTTTGCACGATTGCGATCTGGGCATGCTCGCCAATGCGCGGCTGGAGCAGATGCGTCGCTCCGGTGATGACTGGCTGCTGACGCTGGCCGATGGTCGACAGTTGCGCGCGCCGCTGGTGATTGCCGCTGACGGTGCCAACTCAGCTGTTCGCCGTCTCACCGGTGTGGCGACGCGTGAGTGGGATTACCTGCATCACGCCATCGTTACCAGCGTGCGCAGCAGCAAGCCGCATCAGATGACTGCGTGGCAGCGCTTTACCGATCACGGGCCGCTGGCGTTTCTGCCGCTGGAACGTGACGGGCAGCAGGATTGGTGTTCGATCGTCTGGTCGACCACGCCGAGCGAGGCCGAGCGATTGATGGCGCTGGATGAGGCGGCTTTCTGCCGTGAGCTGGAGCGTGCCTTTGAGGGGCGTCTCGGCGAAGTCATCAGTGCCGATCCGCGACTGTGCGTGCCGCTGCGTCAGCGCCATGCCAAGCGTTATGTGGCGGAAGGCCTGGCGTTGATCGGCGATGCGGCGCACACCATTCACCCGTTGGCGGGGCAGGGTGTGAACCTGGGCTTCCTCGATGCGGCGGTGCTGGCCGAAGTGCTGTTGCAGGCGGCGGAGCGCGGTGAGCGTTTGGCCGATGTGAAAGTGCTGAGCCGTTACGAGCGTCGGCGCATGCCGCATAACCTCGCGTTGATGGCGGCGATGGAGGGCTTTGAGCGGTTGTTCCAGGCTGATCCGTTGCCGGTGCGTTGGCTGAGGAATGCCGGGTTGAAGCTGGTGGAGCAGATGCCGGAGGCGAAGGCGCTGTTTGTGCGTGAAGCCCTAGGGTTGACCGGTGATCTTCCGGCCCTCGCCAAAGCCTGACATCTTCATTAAGGCTGATGGCCTCTTCGCGAGCAGGCTCGCTCCCACATTTGAAATGCATTCCAATGTGGGAGCGAGCCTGCTCGCGAAGGGGCCAGAACAGCCACCACAAATTTCAGGCTGTGCAACATCTGGTAACTCCTTCAAAAAGAGTTCGATTGAGGTGGTAAATGTGAGTCCTTATCATTTGGCCCACAATTCCCGACCGAGAGACCACTCCCATGTTGGCACCCAAGCGTCTTCTGACCGCACTGGCCCTGACCCTGATCGGTAGCACAACGGCCCAGGCCGCTGATGAGGTGGTGGTTTACTCGTCGCGCATCGATGAGCTGATCAAACCGGTGTTCGATGCCTACACCGCCAAGACCGGGGTGAAGATCAAGTTCATCACCGACAAGGAAGCGCCGCTGATGCAGCGCATCAAGGCCGAAGGTGAAAACGCCACTGCCGACCTGTTGCTCACGGTCGATGCCGGCAACCTCTGGCAAGCCGAGCAGATGGGCATCCTCCAGCCGTTCACCTCGAAGACCATCGACGCCAATATCCCGCTGCAATATCGCTCGTCCAGCCACGCCTGGACCGGCCTGAGCCTGCGCGCGCGGACCATCGCCTACTCCACCGAGCGGGTGAAGCCGGGCGAACTGACCACCTACGAAGCACTGGCCGACAAGAACTGGGAAGGGCGCCTGTGCCTGCGCACGGCGAAGAAGGTCTACAACCAGTCGCTGACCGCGACCATGATCGAAGTCCAT
Organism: Pseudomonas tensinigenes; assembly: GCF_014268445.2. Lineage (NCBI taxonomy): Bacteria > Pseudomonadati > Pseudomonadota > Gammaproteobacteria > Pseudomonadales > Pseudomonadaceae > Pseudomonas > Pseudomonas tensinigenes. The sequence continues at coordinate 6,542,924 of NZ_CP077089.1, read as the reverse complement.
GGCGCCGAGAAGACCGAGAAGATCCTCAAGGGCTGGGTCAACAACCTGTCCACCGACGTGTTCTCCGATGACGTTGCGGTGCTCGAAGCGATCAATGCCGGGCAGTGCGACGTTGGCATCGTCAACACTTACTACTACGGTCGCCTGCACAAGCAGAAGCCGGAGCTGCCGGTGAAGCTGTTCTGGCCGAATCAGGCCGATCGCGGTGTGCACGTGAATCTGTCGGGCATTGGCCTGACCAAACATGCGCCGCACCCGGAAGCGGCCAAGGCTTTGGTCGAGTGGATGACCACGCCAGAGGCGCAGAAGATTTTTGCTGACGTGAACCAGGAATTCCCGGCCAACCCGGCGGTGGCGCCTTCCGAAGAAGTGGCTGCGTGGGGCAAGTTCATTGCTGATACCTTGCCGGTGGAAGTGGCGGGCAAGCGTCAGGCTGAGGCGATTCGGATGATGGATCGGGCGGGGTGGAATTGAGTCTGTTCCGATAACGCTGTTCACGTTAGATCGCTGCCCTCACCCCAGCCCTCTCCCGGAGGGAGAGGGAGCCGACTTGTGTTGTTTTCGAAACTTGAGTTCGACTCGATATCTCGGGTCGATGTAGCTTGCATGAGCACCTCGGTCAGTCCTCTGTTCCTCCGGGAGAGGGAGTCGATCTATGTTGAATTCAAATCCTGAGTTCGGCTCGATGTTTCAGGTCGGCGTAATTCCCATAAACTACGCGGTCAGTCCCCTCTCCCTCCGGGAGAGGGCTAGGGTGAGGGCAAAAATCCCAACCTGAAATACCCAATCCAAGAACACCCCACCCCCCCCCAGAGACCCAAAAGTGGCCCACCCCGCCCAACGCCGCTGGTACCCCATCGTCTTCGCCATCGCCGCGCTGGTGCTGTTGCCCCTGAGCGTTCTGCTGCTCTCCTGGCAGACCATTGATCAGCAGATATGGTCGCACCTGTGGCAAACCCAGATGCCGCGCCTACTGGGCAACACCCTGACGCTGGTCGTTGGCGTCGGTGTCGGTGTGACGCTGCTCGGCGTCAGCCTCGCCTGGCTCACCAGCCTCTGCGAATTCCCCGGCCGACGCTGGCTCGACTGGGCGCTGATGCTGCCCTTCGCCATCCCCGCGTACGTGCTGGCCTTCGTTTTCGTCGGCCTGCTGGATTTCGCCGGCCCGGTGCAGACACTGCTCAGGGAATGGTTCGGCACCGGTCTGCGCCTGCCACGGGTGCGCTCCACTGGCGGGGTGATTATCGTGCTGGTGCTGGTCTTCTACCCGTACGTTTACCTGCTGGCGCGCACCGCGTTCCTCGCCCAGGGTAAAGGCCTGATGGAAGCGGCGCGGGTGCTCGGGCAATCGCCGTGGCAAGCGTTCTGGCGAGTGGCGTTGCCAATGGCGCGCCCTGCGATTGGCGCGGGTGTGGCGCTGGCGCTGATGGAAACCCTGGCAGATTTCGGTGCAGTGTCGGTGTTCAACTTCGACACCTTCACCACGGCAATCTACAAGACCTGGTACGGCTTCTTCAGCCTGCCGAGTGCCGCGCAATTGGCCAGTCTGTTGTTGCTGGTGGTGATGCTGGTGCTGTACGGCGAACGTCGCGCGCGTGGCGCCAACCGGGCAAGTAACGAGCGACCTCGGATGAAAGCGCTGTATCACCTGCGCGGGCTCAAGGCCTTCGCGGCAATGAGCTGGTGCGGCCTGGTGTTCGCCTGCGCCTTCGTCATTCCACTGCTGCAATTGATCGTCTGGTTCTGGCAGCGCGGGCGTTTCGATCTCGATGAACGCTACGCCGGGTTGATCCTGCACACCCTTTATTTAGGTGGCATGGCGGCGCTGATCACCGTCAGCGTTGCGTTGTTACTGGCCTTCGCCCGGCGACTGGCGCCGACACCGGCGATCAACTCCGGGGTGGGTCTGGCTAATCTCGGTTACGCCTTGCCGGGTTCGGTGCTGGCGGTGTCGATCATGCTGGCGTTCAGTTATCTGGATCGCGAGCTGGTGATTCCGCTCTCCGCTTGGTTGGGAGGCGCCGGTAAGCCGTTGCTGCTCGGCAGTCTGGCAGCGTTGCTGATGGCGTATCTGGTGCGCTTCATTGCGGTCGCTTACGGCCCGCTGGAAAGCAGTCTGGCGCGTATACGGCCCTCTTTGCCCGAAGCGGCACGTAGCCTGGGTGTCAGTGGGCCGCGACTGTTTTTCAAAGTGTATCTGCCGTTGTTGCTGCCCGGCACGCTGAGCGCGGCGTTGCTGGTGTTCGTCGACGTGCTCAAGGAAATGCCCGCGACCCTGCTGATGCGCCCGTTTGGCTGGGATACGCTGGCCGTACGCATCTTTGAAATGACCAGCGAAGGCGAATGGGCGCGGGCGTCTTTGCCGGCGCTGACTCTGGTTCTGGTTGGATTGTTACCGGTCATCGGCCTGATTCGCCGCTCCGCCCATCGAAACACTTAGTAGTGAGTCCTGAATCATGCGGCTACAATGCGCGGCATTCGGTGCGGTTCGTCTGACAGATCTTTTCGCTGAAATTGGCTGAAGGCCTTCTATTACAAGGCTTTCACGCTGTGCAGCGACTGTCCGCACCTTCGCCACGCCCGGAAGGAGAAACCCATGGGACAGCGTACGCCTCTGTATGACCTGCATCTCGCCCTCGGCGCGAAGATGGTCGATTTTGGCGGTTGGGACATGCCCCTGCATTACGGCTCGCAGGTCGAGGAGCACCACGAAGTGCGCCGCGATTGCGGGGTGTTCGATGTATCCCACATGACCGTGATCGATGTCACCGGCCCCCAGGCCAAAGCCTGGCTGCAGCATTTGCTGGCCAATGACGTCGACCGCCTGCACCGCCCCGGCCGTGCGTTGTACAGCACCATGCTCAACGAGCGCGGCGGCATCGTCGACGACATGATCGTCTACCGCCTCGATGACGCTTATCGTCTGGTGTTCAACGCGTCCACCCGCGATCAGGATCTGGCCTGGATGAACGCGCAGCGCGGCGATTACGACGTGCAACTGCACGAACGCGCCGAGCTGGCGATGCTCGCCATTCAAGGACCGCAGGCCCGGCACAAGATTGCCGAACTGGTGACCCAGTCGCGCGCCACGCTGATCCAGCACCTCAAACCCTTCGAAGGCTACACCGACGGTGACTGGTTTATCGCCCGTACCGGTTATACCGGTGAAGATGGTCTGGAAATCTGCCTGCCGGCCAGTCAGGCGCCGGGGTTCTTCAACGATCTGGTCGGCGCCGGCATTTCCCCGATCGGCCTCGGCGCCCGTGACACGCTACGCGTCGAAGCCGGGATGAACCTCTACGGTCAGGACATTCATCAGGATGTTTCGCCACTGGCCTCCAATATGGCCTGGAGCATTGCCTGGGAACCGGCCTCGCGCCAGTTCATCGGTCGCACTGCTCTGGAAGCGGAAAAAGCCGCTGGCGTCGCGCACAAACTGGTTGGTCTGGTGCTGGAAGAACGCGGTGTTTTGCGCGCCCATCAGGTGGTTCGCATCGCCGATGTTGGCGAAGGGGAGATCACCAGTGGTAGTTTCTCTCCTACGCTAAGCAAATCGATTGCCCTGGCGCGTGTTCCGATGGCCACCGCCGACCGCGCCGAAGTGGAAATCCGTGGCAAGTGGTACCCGGTACGGGTGGTCAAACCGACCTTCGTCCGCCATGGCAAAACTTTGATCTAACCTTTTTCCGGCGGGCATGACCGCTGACCCAATTCCGAGGACACCGAAGATGAGCAATATCCCCGCTGAACTGCGTTTTGCCGAAAGTCATGAATGGGCACGTCTGGAAGCTGACGGCACCGTCACCGTGGGCATCAGCGATCACGCGCAGGAAGCGCTGGGCGATGTGGTGTTCGTCGAGCTGACTGAAGTGGGCAAGGTGTTCGCCGCTGAAGATCAGGCTGGCGTCGTTGAATCGGTGAAAGCTGCTTCCGACATCTATTCGCCGATCAGCGGTGAAGTCATCGCGGTCAATGAAGAGCTGGGCGGTTCGCCAGAGCTGTTGAACTCCGACCCGTACGGCGCGTGGATCTTCAAGCTCAAGCCAAGCGACAAGGCTGAGCTGGACAAGCTGCTCGATGCCGCTGCTTATAAGGCTGCCATCGGCGAGTAAGCTTTAAGCAATACCCAAAGCCCCGACTTGTCGGGGCTTTTTCATGCACGATGATTTTCCCCTGTGGGAGCGAGCCTGCTCGCGAATGCGCTCTGTCAGAAACATTTGAATTGACTGACACACCGCATTCGCGAGCAGGCTCGCTCCCACAAGGGGAAAGCGGTTGCTCTGAAAATTGGCGGCGATGGGGGCTGCTATGCTGGTTTGACCGTGTTGCATTGACGCCGAGCGCCAGCCAAGAGAGAGCCCGTCATGTCCCAGTTGCCGTCCCTGAGCCAGTTACGCGACCCCGATGCCTTCCTGCGCCGTCACCTCGGCCCCGATGCTGCCGAACAACAGGCGATGCTCGACAGCCTCGGCCTCGGCAGCCGGGTCGAACTGATCGAGCAGACCGTGCCGCCGGGCATTCGCTTCAATCGCGCACTGGATCTGCCGCCCGCCCTCGATGAACAGGCCGCGCTGGCCAGACTGCGCGGTTACGCCGAGCAGAACCAGGTCTGGACCAGTCTGATCGGCATGGGTTACCACGGCACACTCACGCCGACCGTCATCCTGCGCAACGTGCTGGAAAATCCAGGCTGGTACACCGCGTACACGCCCTATCAACCGGAGATCGCTCAAGGCCGACTCGAAGCGCTGCTGAATTTCCAGCAGTTGACCATCGACCTCACCGGCCTCGAATTGGCCAACGCCTCGCTGCTCGATGAAGCCACGGCGGCGGCGGAAGCCATGGCACTGGCCAAGCGCGTGGCAAAGTCGAAGAGCAATCTGTTCTTCGTCGATGAGAACTGTCATCCGCAAACCATTTCCGTGGTGCAGACCCGCGCCGAAGGCTTCGGTTTCGAGCTGATCATCGACGCTGTGGATAACCTGAAACAGCATCAGGTGTTCGGTGCGCTGCTGCAGTATCCGGACACCCATGGCGAGGTTTGCGATCTGCGTCCACTGATCGATCACTTGCATGCGCAACAGGCATTGGCTTGTGTCGCTACCGATTTATTGAGCTTGCTATTGCTGACACCACCGGGGGAGCTGGGCGCCGATGTGGTGTTCGGTTCGTCTCAGCGATTCGGCGTGCCGATGGGATACGGCGGGCCGCACGCAGCGTTCTTTGCCAGTCGCGAGGAATACAAACGGGCGATTCCGGGGCGGATCATCGGTGTGTCGAAGGACGCCCGGGGCAACGTGGCGCTGCGCATGGCCCTGCAAACCCGCGAACAACATATCCGCCGGGAGAAGGCCAATTCGAACATCTGCACCGCACAAGTCCTGCTGGCCAACATCGCCAGTTTCTACACGATCTATCACGGCCCGGAAGGCTTGAAACGCATCGCCCAGCGTGTGCACCGGTTGACCTGCATTCTGGCGGCGGGGCTTGAGCGCAAAGGCATCAGCCGGGTTAATGAGCAGTTCTTCGACACGCTGACGCTGGACGTCGGCGGTGCGCAAACCGCGATTATCGAGAGTGCTCAGGCTGCGCAGATCAACCTGAGGATTCTCGGCCGTGGTCGCGTCGGGCTGAGTCTCGATGAGACCTGCGATGAACGCACCGTGGCGAAACTGTTCGATGTACTGCTCGGTGCCGATCATGGGCTGAACGTCGACGATCTCGACGCCGAAGTGCTGGTTTCCGGCATCCCCGACAAACTTCAGCGCAAGACGCCTTATCTGCGCCATCCGGTATTCAACGCTCATCACAGCGAAACCGAGATGCTGCGCTATCTCAAACAACTGGAGAACAAGGATCTCGCGCTCAACCAGTCGATGATCCCATTGGGCTCGTGCACGATGAAACTCAACGCCACCAGCGAGATGATCCCGATCACCTGGCCGCAATTCGCCGAACTGCATCCGTTTGCGCCCCGCGAGCAGGCCGTCGGTTACACATTGATGATCGAAGAACTGGAGCGCTGGCTCTGCGCAATCACCGGGTTCGATGCGATCTGCATGCAGCCCAACTCCGGCGCCCAAGGCGAATACGCCGGGCTGCTGGCGATCCGCAAATATCACGAGAGCCGGCAGCAGGGCGCGCGGGATATCTGCCTGATTCCGTCCTCGGCTCACGGTACCAACCCGGCCTCGGCGCAAATGGCCGGCATGCGTGTGGTGATCGTCGAGTGCGACGAGGCCGGCAACGTCGACCTGGAAGATTTGAAGTCGAAAGCCGCCGAGGCTGGGGATAAGTTGTCGTGCCTGATGGCGACCTATCCGTCGACCCATGGTGTGTACGAGGAGGGCATCAGCGAGATCTGCGAAGTTATTCACAAACACGGCGGTCAGGTGTACATGGACGGCGCCAACCTCAATGCGCAGGTCGGGCTGGCGCGGCCGGCGGACATCGGCGCCGACGTGTCGCACATGAATTTGCACAAGACCTTCTGCATCCCACACGGCGGTGGCGGCCCGGGCATGGGACCGATCGGGATTCGCGCGCATCTGGCGCCGTTCGTCGCCAATCACCCTGTGGTGCCAATCGATGGGCCGTTGGCGCAGAACGGCGCCGTCAGCGCGGCGCCATGGGGCAGTGCAAGTATTTTGCCGATCAGCTGGATGTACATCGCCATGATGGGCCCGCAATTGGCGGACGCCAGTGAAGTGGCGATTCTCGCGGCGAATTACCTGGCGCAGCATTTATCCGGTGCGTTCCCGGTGTTGTACACCGGCCGCAATGGACGAGTCGCGCATGAATGCATTCTCGATCTGCGGCCGCTGAAGGCGCTGACCGGAATCAGTGAGGAAGACGTCGCCAAGCGCTTGATGGATTACGGCTTCCACGCGCCGACCATGTCCTTCCCGGTGCCGGGCACGTTGATGGTCGAGCCGACCGAGAGTGAATCCAAGGCTGAACTGGATCGCTTTATCGGTGCGATGCTGAGCATTCGTGCAGAAATCACCGAAGTGCAGAACGGCAACTGGCCGGCCGAGGACAACCCGTTGAAACGGGCGCCGCATACTCTGGCGGATGTCACCGGGGTTTGGGAGCGTCCCTACAGCATCGAGCAGGGCATTACCCCGGATGCGCACACCAAAGCGCACAAGTATTGGCCGGCGGTGAATCGGGTCGACAATGTCTATGGCGATCGCAACCTGTTCTGCGCCTGTGTCCCGGTGGATGATTACCGCTGATTTCCCGGCAAGCACACCTTCCCCTGTGGGAGCGAGCCTGCTCGCGAAAGCGGTGATTCAGTCACCGAAAATGTTGAGTGAAAGATTGTTTTCGCGAGCAGGCTCGCTCCCACAGGGTTAATGGGGTGGGTCTGAAATTCAGGCAAAAAAATGCCGCTCGATTGAGCGGCATTTTTCTTTGCGAACGGCTTACTCGGAAGCCACGGCGTTCTTCGCCAGAATCGCATTCGCCAGCTCCATGTCCGACGCCTGCAGGCCCGGATTGTCGGCGCGGACTTTCTGCATCGCCGCTTCCAGATATGGGCCACGAATGCTGCCGTCACTGGCAACGAAACTGCCGGCATCGTCCTGCGCGGCGATGATCAGTTTGTGGTCCTTGAAGGTCAGGTAGGTCGAACCGGTGGTGGCACCGGACGAGATGACGTTACGCCAAAAGCTGTCCGCCATGGCCGAACCAACGGGAAGGGACAGCAAGGCCAGAGTGGCGACAGCAAGTTTGAGACGCATGATGAGATGACTCCTGGGGGTTAACTAGGGCCTTGGATCGCCATTTCCCCGATCCGGTTCCGTGGCGGCTCATTTCTGCTCGCTCTGCGGCGTCACCCGTAGCACTTCCTCTACCGTCGTCATCCCTGCCGCAACCTTCTGCGCGCCGGACAAACGCAAACTGCGCATGCCTTCCTTGAACGCCTGCCGCCGAATGGCGGTGAGGTCGGTATCCGGAGTGATGAAGGCTTTGAGGCTGTCGCTCAATTGCATGATTTCGTAAACCCCGGCGCGACCGCGATAACCGGTGTCGCGGCATTCCACGCAACCGATGGCACGCTGCGCGTTACCTGGCAGTGGCGCTTGCCAGGGGCGGGTCAGGGTTTGCCAGTCTTCGTCTTCCAGCGTTAGCGGCGCCTTGCAATGCGGACACAAGGTGCGCACCAGACGCTGGGCCATGACCCCGAGCACGGTGGCTTTGATCAGGTAGTGCGGCACGCCGAGTTCGAGCAGACGGCTGATCGCGCTGGGGGCGTCGTTGGTGTGCAGCGTCGACAGCACCAAGTGCCCGGTGAGCGCTGCCTGAATCGCCATTTCAGCGGTTTCCAGATCGCGAATCTCGCCGATCATGATGATGTCCGGGTCCTGCCGCATCAGCGCACGCACCCCGGCGGCGAAGCTCAGGTCGATGTTGTGCTGCACCTGCATCTGGTTGAACGCGGGTTCGACCATTTCGATCGGGTCTTCGATGGTGCAGAGGTTCACTTCCGGCGTCGCCAGTTTTTTCAGCGTGGTGTACAGCGTGGTGGTCTTGCCCGAACCAGTCGGCCCGGTGACCAGAATGATGCCGTTGGGCTGGCGGGTCATGTCTTGCCAGCGGCGCAGGTCATCGGCGCTGAAACCCAGTTGATCGAAGTCCTTGAGCAGCACTTCGGGGTCGAAAATCCGCATGACCATTTTTTCGCCGAACGCGGTGGGGAGCGTTGAAAGGCGCAACTCGACTTCGCCGCCATCCGGGGTCTTGGTCTTGACCCGGCCGTCCTGGGGTTTGCGCTTTTCGGCGACGTTCATCCGCCCGAGGCTTTTCAGGCGACTGACTATCGCCATGGTCACCTGCGGCGGAAATTGATAGACGTTGTGCAGCACGCCGTCGATGCGAAAACGCACGGTGCCTTGCTCGCGGCGCGGTTCGATATGGATATCGCTGGCACGCTGTTGGAAGGCGTACTGGAACAGCCAGTCGACGATGTTGACGATGTGCGCGTCGTTGGCGTCCGGCTCCTGATCGCTGGCGCCGAGGTTGAGCAGTTGTTCGAAGTTGCCGAGGTTACCGCTCTGCTGATCGCCATTGCTGGCGCCGCTGACCGATTTGGCCAGGCGGAAGAACTCGACGCTGAAGCGCTGGATATCCGCCGGGTTGGCCACCACCCGCTTGATCGGCAGCTTCAATACGTGGGTGAGATCGGCTTCCCATCCGGTGACGTAAGGCTGGGCACTGGCCACGGTGACGGAGTCGCGGTCGACCGCTACGGCGAGAATCTTGTGCCGTTGTGCGAAGGCGTAAGACATCAACGGCGTGATCGCGGCGACGTTGATTTTCAACGGATCGATGCGCAGGTACGGCTGACCGGCCTGCTGCGCCAGCCACAGGGTCAGGCTTTCCAGATCGAGGTGTTTGCCTGGACGGCTAAGGTCATCGAGTTGCTGACTGGCGATGAATTCCAGCGGGTGCATCTGGCCGTGGGCTGCATGGCGACGGCGGGCATTCAGTGCCTGCTCCGCCGAGTCCTGGCCGATAAAGCCTTGGGCGACCAGTTCACGCAGCACCTCGTTGAGTTCCAGCCAGCGGTCCTGAGTGGCGAGTTGAACGGACATGCGGGCTTCCTTTTGAGCGACAGTGCGCAAAAGGATAGTCGTGGCCCCGCAGACCGTTGGGCCACTACCCGACGAAGCCGTTGCCGGATTTGTCAGCCAGCGGCTTGCGCGGGTGCATCCCAGAAGCTGTCGGCGTTTTGCAGGTTCACCGAGCAAACGCTGATCAAGTTACGAAGTTTTTCCGCGATCACTTGCGCGCGATGCCAACTGAAACCGCCCATGACAATGTCGATCGACATCAAGTCATCCATTCGCTGCACGGTGACTTGTTCCGGTGTGAGGAATTGCAGTGCGAACAGGTTGAGCACCCGCACCAGCAAGTCCGGCTCAGCCTCGGCGAGAATCTGATACTGCGCCAGGCAATGGGTGTTGCTGACGCTCCAGACATCGGCGCGGGTTGGCGCGGTGGTTACGGCTTCGAGGTGCGGCATGGCGAGTCTCCAAAATCTCTGGAGGAATTTTTACATTCGGCGCGGGGTATTTCTTGGCTATGATCGGCGTTAATGACGGCTGATCGAAAAGATCAATTCGCATAATCCGGTTATTGAGGTTTTTCTATGCACAGCGAGTTGGACAGCTACGACCGCAAGATTCTCGCCCTGCTGCAAGAGGACGCTTCACTGTCGAGTGCGCAGATCGCCGAGCAGGTCGGCCTGTCGCAATCGCCGTGCTGGCGGCGGATTCAGCGGATGAAGGAGGAGGGGATCATTCGCGGCCAGGTGACTTTGCTCGATCGCAAGAAGATTGGCCTGAATACGCAGATCTTTGCCGAGATCAAACTCAACGCGCACGGGCGTTCGAACTTCACTGAGTTCACCGAAGCGATTCGCGGCTTTCCGGAAGTGCTGGAGTGTTATGTGCTGATGGGCGCGGTGGATTTTTTACTGCGCATTGTTGCGGCGGACATTGAGGCGTATGAGCGGTTCTTCTTCGAGAAGCTGTCGCTGGTGCCGGGGATTCAGGAGGTGAATTCGATTGTGGCGCTGTCGGAGATCAAGTCCACCACCAGCCTGCCGGTTTGAGGCAAGGCTGCTGGCCTCTTCGCGAGCAGGCTCGCTCCCACATTGGAATGCAATCCCCTGTGGGAGCGAGCCTGCTCGCGAAAGCGGTTTTACATGCGCAGGAGCATTTTCCAAGCGCGATTCTGGTAAACCGCAATCGCCTGCTGCTTGCGTGCGTCGAGCAGTTCGTCAGTGATCGTCGGCTCGTTGGCCAGTTGCGCCAGCTTGTTCAGTTCACCGTACAGTCGATCCATTTCCGGGATATCCAGCACATTGCGTGCATGGTGCAGCCAGACCTGAATGCGCTCGATACGCGGCAGTTGTTCAGCCAGATCTTCCGGCTGCTGCTGATAACGCTGCAATTGCAGGGCCGTCGCTTCTTCGCCCAAGGTACGCGGCAGCCAGCTGTGCAACTGCGCGCCACCCTGACGGTTGCCACGCACGTTGCGCTCGGCGGTCCAGGTGCGGGCCAGCAACCAACGCGAAGTGTTCAGCGAGAACAAGCCCCAGCGCGGGTCTTCGAGTTCTTCGAGGAACTGCTCCGGTGCGGCTTTGCGCACGTCTTCGTCTTCGATACCGGCCTGCACTAGCGGGCGCCAGTCTTCCAGCAAAGCATCGAGGGCAACGCGCAAGTCGTGAGTCGACTGACGCGGCGCGGCTTGGCCGAGGCTGCTGAGCAGGGCGCGCATTTCCACGAGATTTTCGACCCAGTCGAGCAACAGGCGCCAGTGACCGTTGAAACGGTATTGTTCAGCCAGACGCTGGCTGCTGCCGAGCAAGTGCCAGCTCAGCGCAGCGAAGGCGTCGTCGAGTTGGGTTTCCGGGGTCAGCTCCGGCGCCGGCAGGCTCAGCGAGTAGCTGTTGGCGTCGTACAGACGATAACCGCGCTCAGCCTTGCTGATGTCGCACGGCATCAGCGCCAGGGTTTCCGCCAGTTCAGCGGCCAGTTCCAGCAGCGCGGCAGGCTCGCCTTCGCGCAATTCCAGTTCCAGTTCGCAGATTTCTTCTTTCTGCTTGCCGACGACAACGTGACCAAGATCCAGCGCGGCTTCGATGACCACTTTGCTCTTGCCACGGCCCCAGGCGATTTCGGCGCGCTCACGGACGAAGTCGGTGGTGAAGATCGGCTTGAGGGTTTTCTTGTCCAGCTCGGCCAGCGACTCGGGCCAGCATTCGCCGTCGAGTTTCTTCACGTCGAGCTTGGCTTTCGGCAACTTCCAGTCGTACTCGTTACGCTCGGACAGACCGGCGACGCTCTGGCCACGGGTCTTGAGGGTCTGAATCACTTCGTCACCGTCCTTGCGCAGGCGCAGGGCGACTTTGGCCTGAGCCAGATCGCGCTCGGGGGTGTCGAAGTACTGGTTCATCAACTCACGGCGTTCCCAGCCACTTTTGTTGCGTTTTTTCAGTAACGGGTGCTCGCGCAGAGCGGCGAGGGTTTCGCGGCTGACGCGGAGTTTGATTTCGGTTTCTTTCTGCATGGCCGGAAAATCCAGGATCGGGAGCGCAGCCGGGGGAATGTGTGGCTGCCAAGGCCGTGCAGTGTACAGGACTGATTCGTCCTACGCCCTGCGGCGGTTTATTCCTGACGCCGGATGGTTCTATGATGGACTTCAAATCGGGAGTTGGAGTCAGCGATGCCTTTGCCGTCCATGCAAGACCAGTTCGCTGCGCTGATCGCCGCGCCATCGGTCAGCTGTACCCAACCGAGCCTCGATCAGTCCAATCGTGCGGTGATCGATTTGCTCGCCGGTTGGCTGGGCGACCTGGGTTTCAGCTGCGATATCCAGCAGGTCAGCCCCGGCAAATTCAACCTGCTCGCCAGTTTTGGCAGCGGCCCCGGCGGGCTAGTGCTGGCCGGGCACAGCGACACGGTGCCGTACGACGATGCGTTGTGGCAGACCGATCCGCTGAAGCTCACCGAGGTCGATGGCCGTTGGGTCGGGCTGGGCAGTTGCGATATGAAAGGTTTCTTCGCGCTGATCATCGAAGCCGTGCTGCCGCTGCTCGATCAGCCGTTCAAGCAGCCGCTGCTGATCCTCGCCACTTGCGATGAAGAAAGCTCGATGTCCGGCGCCCGCGCGCTGGCCGAGGCCGGGCGTCCGCTGGGCCGCGCAGCGGTGATCGGCGAGCCGACCGGGCTCAAGCCGATCCGCATGCACAAAGGCATCATGATGGAGCGCATTGATATCCTCGGGCAGAGCGGCCATTCGTCGGATCCGCGCCTGGGCCACAGCGCCCTCGAAGCGATGCACGATGCGATCGGCGAACTGCGCGGCCTCCGCCTGTTGTGGCAGCGTGAATTCAATAATCCGCAGTTCAGCGTGCCGCAGCCGACGATGAACTTTGGCTGCATTCATGGCGGCGATAATCCCAACCGTATCTGCGGTCAGTGTTCGCTGGAGTTTGATCTGCGGCCGTTGCCGGGCATGGACCCGAAAGTCCTGCGCGCAGAGATCCTGCGCAAGCTCAACCCGGTCGCCGAGCGGCATCAGGTGAAGATCGATTACAAGCCGTTGTTCCCGGAAGTGCCACCGTTTGAGCAGTCGGAAGACGCCGAACTGGTGCGCATCGCCGAAAAGCTCACCGGTCATTGCGCCGAAGCAGTAGCGTTCGGCACCGAAGCGCCTTATCTTCAGCGCCTTGGCTGCGAAACCATCGTGCTCGGCCCCGGCGACATTGCCTGTGCGCATCAGCCCGGCGAGTACCTTGAAATGTCACGTTTGCAGCCTACCGTGCATCTATTACGGCAACTGATTGAACATTACTGCCTGAAGAATTGAACGCATCCCTTGTAGGAGCTGCCGAAGGCTGCGATCTTTTGCTTTTGTTCTGAAGATCAAAAGATCGCAGCCTGCGGCAGCTCCTACAGGGGTGAGCCGCTAAATTAGTGGGAATCCAACCCGTATTCATGAGGAGAGCGCGCGTGTCGCCAAGCCTGTTCCGACGATAACCATCAGCCCGCTGTGCGTTTTCCGTTTCGCCCCTTTTTAGGCTGCTATTTATTACAGGCCCAGGTTCATGCCCGAATACGTCAATTGGCTTCGTCACGCGTCCCCTTACATCAATGCCCACCGCGACTGCACCTTCGTCGTCATGCTGCCCGGCGACGGCGTGGAGCATCCGAATTTCGGCAACATCGTCCACGACCTTGTCTTGCTGCACAGTCTTGGCGTGCGCCTGGTGCTGGTGCACGGTTCGCGCCCGCAGATCGAAACCCGCCTCGCCGCGCGTGGGCTGACCCCGCATTACCACCACGGCATGCGCATCACCGATGCCGCGACCCTGGAATGCGTGATCGACGCGGTCGGCCAATTGCGCATCGCCATTGAAGCGCGTTTGTCGATGGACATGGCGTCGTCGCCGATGCAGGGTTCGCGTTTGCGCGTGGCCAGCGGCAACCTCGTCACCGCACGGCCGATCGGCGTGCTGGAAGGCGTCGACTATCACCACACCGGCGAAGTGCGCCGGGTCGACCGCAAGGGCATCAACCGCCTGCTCGACGAGCGCTCGATCGTGCTGCTGTCGCCGCTGGGCTACTCGCCGACCGGTGAAATCTTCAACCTCGCCTGCGAAGACGTCGCCACCCGCGCCGCCATCGACCTGGGCGCGGACAAACTGCTGCTGTTCGGTGCTGACCTCGGTCTGATCGACGAGAACGGCAAACTGGTGCGCGAGCTGCGTCCACAGCAAGTGCCGGCGCATTTACAGCGTCTGGGCAGCAACTATCAGGCGGAACTGCTCGATGCTGCCGCCGAGGCTTGCCGTGGCGGTGTCGCGCGCAGCCATATCGTCAGTTACGCCGAAGACGGCGCGCTGCTGACCGAGCTGTTCACCCGTGACGGTGGCGGTACGCTGGTCGCGCAAGAGCAATTCGAACTGGTGCGCGAGGCGGCAATTGAAGACGTCGGTGGTTTGCTCGACTTGATCAGTCCGCTGGAAGAGCAGGGGATTCTGGTGCGTCGCTCGCGCGAAGTGCTGGAACGCGAGATCGAGCAGTTCAGCGTGGTCGAGCGTGAAGGCATGATCATCGCCTGCGCGGCGCTGTATCAGATTGCCGATTCCGATGCCGGTGAATTGGCGTGTCTGGCGGTGAATCCGGAGTATCGCCACGGCGGTCGCGGTGATGAACTGCTGGAACGCATTGAAACCCGTGCGCGGGCGCAGGGTTTGAAGACCTTGTTCGTTCTCACCACGCGCACCGCGCACTGGTTCCGTGAGCGCGGGTTCGAACCGAGCAGCGTTGAACGCCTGCCAGCGGCGCGGGCTTCGTTGTACAACTTCCAGCGCAATTCGAAGATCTTCGAAAAGACTCTGTAACCGAGGCGCTCCATTCGCGAGCAGGCTCGCTCCCACATTTGTTCAATGAACCCATGTGGGAGCGAGCCTGCTCGCGAAGCTTTTTACTGGGCGATGAACTTCGCGCTGACGTACGGCGAGTAGTCCGGCAGCACCGTCTCAACCTTGCCCTGTTCCTTCAAAAACTTCGCCGTCTCGCCAATCGCCTTTGCTGTGCCGCCGTCCAGCAGCGCTTTAGTTTGCTGCGCCTTGGCATCCGGGAACGCTGAACCTGCGAGCAATTCCGGCACATCGGCGGCATTGGCACCGGTCAGTTTGGCGATTTTCTGTACCGGCACCGAGTCAGCTGTCCAGCTGTCTTTATGCGCCGCGTAATCGGCAAATGAATCCAGCGTGACCTTGGCGAATTTCGCTACGACGTCGGGGTGCTTCTCGGCGAAATCCTTGCGCGCGACCCAAACCTCGAAGGTCGGCGCGCCCCACTGACCGACCTGTGCGGCATCGGTCAGAGTCTTGCCGGTCTTGCGGATTTCCCCCAGCGCCGGCGACCAGACAAACGCGCCATCGATATCGCCACGTTTCCACGCCGCTGCAATCTCTGCCGGTTGCAGGTTCACCACTTTGACTTTCGAGCTATCCAGCCCCCAATGCTTGAGTGCGCCGAGCAGGCTGTAGTGGGAGGTGGAAACGAAGGGCGTGGCGATGGTCTTGCCGACCAGATCCTGGGGTGTGTTGATGCCGCTGCCATTGCGCACCACCAACGCTTCGGCGGCATTGATCTGCGCCGAAACGATGAACGCCACAATCGGCAGATTACGCGAAGCGGCAGCGGCCAATGGGCTGGAACCGAGGTTGCCGATCTGCACGTCACCGGAAGCAATGGCTGTCACAACTTCCGGGCCACTGTTGAAGCGGCGCCAGTCGATTTTCTCGCCGATGGTTTTTTCGTAGACGCCGTCGGCCTGGGGGACTTTGCTCGGGTCGATACCGGTTTGATAACCCACGGTGAGGTTGGCGGCATGGGCGGAAAAACTAATCATCGCCGACACACAAACTGTAACAAATTGACTAGATAGTGCGCGTTTGGCCATCATGGCGTCGCCTTTTCGATAGGGTTTGACGATTCGGGGTTGCGCCAAAGCTAATCGATATAAAAAAAGGCTAACAAATACCATTTAGGAATGAGCTTAGTCGCCGATACGCTGTTTCCCGGCGGAGATGGCACGATAATGGCCATATTCCGAAATGATATGAAAAAGAATGAATAAATTCTTTTTGGGTTTATCAGGAAATCTTTACTCTGCACGGACCAAATCACTGCGATTAGACCTTGGTCGTAGACACACAAGGTTACGATTGACTTGTCAGTCACGGTCTGGCGCTAATCGCGCATCTTAGGATCCAGGGCATCAGACCCCGGGCCAGGAACACAAGAATTAGAAACGAGAGGAGCTTTACATGAACAAGTCCACCTTGGCCCTGGCTGTGGCCGTAGGGGTTATGGCGCAGCAGGCAGGCGCCGCCGGTTTCATCGAAGACAGCAAAGCTACCTTGGGGCTGCGTAACTTCTACATCAACACCGATAACCGTGATGGCGCTGGCGCCAACAAGAACGAAGAGTGGGGCCAAGGCTTCGATCTGCGTTTCATCTCCGGTTATACCCAAGGCACCGTAGGTTTCGGTATCGATGCCATCGGCCTGCTGGGCGTACGTCTGGATTCGGGCGGCGGCACTAACGGCAACAGCGGTACCGCTTACGGCGGCACTGTGTTCCCGAGCGAGTCCAACGGCAAAGCGGTGGACAACTTCTCCAGCCTGGGCCTGACTGCCAAAGCCAAGATCTCCCAGACTGAACTGAAGCTGGGTACTCTGCAGCCGAAGAACCCGGTCATCGTGACCAACGACGGTCGTCTGCTGCCACAAACCTGGCAGGGTGGCCAGATCACTTCCGGCGAAATCAAGGACCTGACCCTGGTCGGTGGTCAGATCGAAGCCGTGAAAGGTCGTAACTCCAGCAACAACGAAAACCTGTCGATCGGTGGCGCCAACACCCGTGGTACTGCGTTCCGTGACAGCAACAAGTTCATCTACGCCGGTGGTGACTACAAGATCACCAAAGACCTGACTGCCCAGTACTACTACGGCAACCTGGAAGATTTCTACAAGCAGCACTTCCTGGGTCTGGTTCACAACTGGGCAATCGGCCCGGGCGTATTGAAGTCCGACTTCCGTTACTTCAACAGCTCCGACGACGGCAAGAACGGCACTGATTCGGCTTACTACAGCAGCGGCAACTACACCGGTTTCCGTAACGGTCGTGGCGAAGTTGACAACAACCTGTACAGCGGTCTGTTCCTGTACACCGTTGAAGGTCACACCTTCGGTGGCGGCTACCAGGTTTCCAATGGCAGCAGCGACTTCCCTTGGCTGAACCAGGGCGACGGCTCGTCGAACTACACCATCACCGACATGCAGATCCAGAAGTTCGGTCGTGCCGGCGAGAAAACCTGGCAGGCTCGCTACTCGTATGACTTCGCTAAAGTTGGCGTACCTGGCCTGACCGCTGGTGTGGTTTACCTGAAAGGCGATTCGATCGACACCGTTGGCACCAATGGTCGCGAAAGTGCATCGAACCGTTCCGAGTGGGAACGCGATTTCACCATCGGCTACGTCGTACCTGAAGGCCCGTTCAAAAACGTCGGCCTGATGTGGAAAAACGCTGTATGGCGCACCGATCTGCCGAACACCCGTTCGCAGGACGAAAACCGCCTGATCGTCAGCTACTCGATCCCGCTGTTGTAATAGCGAGTTCCTGCACCTGATGTAAAAAAAGCCCCGTCCGGCATCGCGCCGGACGGGGCTTTTGCGTTTTCGAGTCAGGCCCACCCCCGTAAGCCATCCCCGATTTCCCTCTTTACAGCAACTCAAGGCCTTCTCGAACCTTGCGGCCGATATTCGTCGGGATGCCTGCCAGCGTCCAGTGAACAGATGTTTAATATTCGTTAATGATCTAGATATCTCATTATTTATTCTTTTTCACGATGGCAAATCACGGGCTACAGTTGAGGTCTCGAACAACTCATCAGGAGCAGCACCATGAGCCTCAGACTCGGCGACATCGCCCCCGATTTCGAACAGGATTCCAGCGCCGGCAAGATTCGTTTCCACGAATGGCTGGGCGATAGCTGGGGCGTGCTGTTCTCCCACCCGGCGGATTTCACACCGGTGTGCACCACTGAGCTGGGCTTCACCGCCAAGCTCAAGGATGAGTTCAGCAAGCGCGGCGTCAAAGCCATCGCGCTGTCGGTCGATCCGGTGGACTCGCACCACAAGTGGATCGAAGACATCAACGAAACCCAGAACACCATCGTCAACTTTCCTATCCTGGCCGATGCCGATCGCAAAGTTTCCGACCTCTACGATCTGATCCACCCGAACGCCAACGACACGCTGACCGTGCGTTCGCTGTTCGTGATCGATCCGAACAAGAAGATTCGCCTGACCATCACCTATCCGGCGAGCACCGGGCGCAACTTCCACGAGATTCTGCGGGTGATCGATTCGCTGCAACTCACCGACAACTACAAGGTGGCCACCCCGGCCAACTGGCAGGACGGTGAAGAGGTGGTGATCGTGCCTTCGCTCAAGGATGAGGAAGAGATCAAGCAGCGCTTTCCGAAGGGTTATCGCGCGGTGAAACCGTACCTGCGCCTGACGCCACAGCCGAACAAGTGAGATTTGCGGTGTAGCCACCACCGCCATCGCGAGCAGGCTCACTCCTACAGGGAGACGCATTCCAAATGTAGGAGTGAGCCTGCTCGCGATGGCGTTAGTCCAGTCACCACGGAACCACTAAGCAGGGGATTTCAGGCCGTTTCGACGGCCTTTTTTTTCGCCTTGAAAACCCGAATCTTATATCTCCAAAATGCATAACCAAATGAATAAATATGATTTATGGATATATAAATCAGCTGGTAAGGTCTCTCCCATCGAAGCGAGATCGCAACCCGCGAATCGCCTGTAACGCTTAAGGAATGGTCTCAATGCTGGTCGTCTCACTCGGTGGCAGTCCCAGCCTGCGCTCCCGTTCCGGGGTGCTGCTGGAGCGCTCGCAACGTTGGTTGCAGCAGCAAGGCGTGGAAGTGGTGAGTTATCAGGTGCGGGACTTCCCGGCCGAAGATTTGCTCCATGCCCGCTTCGACAGCCCGAAGGTGCTCGACCTGCTGCAACAGATTGAAAACGCCGACGGCCTGCTGATCGCCACACCGGTTTACAAAGCATCGTTCTCCGGCGCCCTGAAAACCCTGCTGGATCTGCTGCCCGAGCGCGCGCTGAACCACAAGATTGTCTTGCCGATGGCCACTGGCGGCAGCATCGCCCACATGCTGGTGGTCGATTACGCCCTCAAGCCTGTGTTGTCGGCGTTGAAAGCCCAGGAAATGCTCCAGGGGATTTTCGCCGAGGACAGCCAGATCGCTTACGGCGAAGGCAGTGCCGCCGCGCAACTGGCACCGGCGTTGGAGCAGCGTCTGCATGAAGCGCTGGATCAGTTTGTCGGCGCCATGGCCCGCCGGCCGAAACCGCTGGAACCGGGCCTGTTGAACGAACGTTTGTTGAGTGCTCGCTGGAGCATTTAAGCCACACCCGCATTTGATGTACTTCACCTTACTCAGCCGCTAACGGCCAAGCAGGTGCAGCCAAAACCCAACAGCAAAAAGGAGAGCGCTATGCGCACTGTATTTTTGCGTCGTGGTCTGGTCGCTCTGTTTGCTGCGGCTGTCACCTTCGGCGCCATCACTCAAGCTCAAGCCGAGACTCTTCGGATCGGTTATCAGAAGTACGGCACGCTGGTGCTGCTCAAAGCCAAGGGCACTTTGGAAAAACGTCTGGCCGCTCAAGGCGTCGACGTGCAATGGACTGAGTTCCCCGGTGGCCCGCAACTGCTCGAAGGCCTGAACGTCGGCTCGATCGACTTCGGTGTCACCGGCGAAACCCCGCCAGTCTTCGCCCAGGCTGCCGGCGCCGATTTGCTTTACGTCGCTTATGAACCACCCGCGCCGAACAGCGAAGCGATCCTTGTGCCGAAAGACTCGCCGATCAAATCGGTGGCCGATCTCAAAGGCAAGAAAGTCGCCTTGAACAAAGGCTCCAACGTGCACTACCTGCTGGTGCGTGCGCTGGAAGACGCCGGTCTCAAGTACACCGACATTCAAACCGTATTCCTGCCGCCAGCCGATGCTCGCGCCGCGTTCGAACGTGGCAGCGTCGACGCCTGGGTCATCTGGGATCCGTACCAGGCTGCCGCCGAGAAACAACTGCAAGCGCACACCCTGCGCGACGGCAAAGGCATCGTCGACAACCATCAGTTCTATCTCGCGACCAAGCCATACGCACAGAAAAACCCCGAGGTGATCAAGACCCTCGTGGAAGAGGTGCGCGCCGTCGGCGAGTGGTCGAAAGCCAACCCTGAAGACGTCACCCAACAAGTCGCGCCACTGCTCGGCCTGCCGGCAGACATCACCCTGACCTCGGTGAAACGCCAGGGCTACGGCGCGCTGTTCCTGACCCCGGAAGTGGTCGCCGCACAGCAGAAAATCGCTGACACGTTCTTCCAGCTCAAGCTGATTCCCAAGCCGCTGAGCATCAAGGATGTGATCTGGACACCACCGGCCGCTGTGGCTAAAGCGCAGTAACTCGAATCCCCAAGGAGACCACTCCATGAGCCTCAATATCTTCTGGTTCCTGCCCACCCACGGCGACGGCCATTACCTTGGCACCGCCGAAGGCGCTCGCGCCGTTGACCACGGTTATCTGCAACAGGTCGCGCAAGCGGCGGATCGTCTGGGTTTCGGCGGTGTGCTGATTCCCACCGGCCGTTCCTGCGAAGACTCGTGGCTGGTGGCAGCGTCGCTGATCCCGGTGACCCAGCGCCTGAAATTCCTCGTTGCCCTGCGCCCCGGGATCATTTCCCCGACGGTCGCGGCGCGGCAGGCAGCCACGCTGGATCGTCTGTCCGGCGGGCGTGCGCTGTTCAACCTGGTGACCGGCGGTGACCCGGAAGAATTGGCCGGTGACGGGCTGTTCCTCAGCCACGAAGAACGCTATCAGGCTTCGGTGGAATTCACCCGCATCTGGCGCCGTGTGCTGGAAGGCGAAACCGTTGATTACGACGGCCAGCACATCAGCGTGAAAGGCGCGAAATTGCTCTATCCGCCGATCCAGCAACCACGTCCGCCGCTGTACTTCGGTGGTTCTTCGGAAGCGGCGCAAGATCTGGCCGCCGAACAAGTGGAAATGGTCCTGACCTGGGGCGAGCCGCCAGCAGCGGTGGCCGAGAAGATCGCCCAAGTTCGCGCCAAAGCCGCCAAGCTCGGCCGCACCGTACGCTTCGGCATTCGTCTGCACGTGATCGTTCGTGAAACCAACGCTGAAGCGTGGCAAGCGGCGGATCGGCTGATCTCGCATCTGGATGACGACACCATCGCTCGCGCTCAGGCGTCGCTGGCGCGTTTCGATTCGGTCGGTCAACAACGCATGGCCGCACTGCACGGCGGCAGTCGCGACAACCTCGAAGTCAGCCCGAACCTCTGGGCCGGCGTCGGTCTGGTGCGCGGCGGTGCCGGTACGGCGCTGGTTGGCGATGGCCCGACCGTCGCAGCGCGCGTGAAGGAATACGCCGATCTGGGCATCGACACCTTCATCTTCTCCGGTTATCCACACCTTGAAGAGTCGTATCGCGTCGCAGAACTGCTGTTCCCGCACCTCGACATCGAGCGCCCGGAACTGCCGAAAAGCGCCGGTTACGTCAGCCCGTTCGGCGAGATGGTCGCCAACGACATTCTTCCCAAAGCCGCGTCGCAGAGCTGAGGCGCGCCATGAAGAAAATCATCCACAGCCTCGCGCCCTGGGCGTTGCCGGTGTTGTTGCTGGCGGTGTGGCAGTTGTCGGTGTCGGCCGGTTGGTTGTCGACACGGATTCTGCCAGCACCGGTGGCGGTGATCGAAGCCGGCGTGAGCCTGGTGCGCAGCGGCGAAATCTGGACGCACCTGGCGATCAGCGGCTGGCGCGCGGCGCTCGGTTTCACCATCGGCGGCAGCATCGGTCTGGTCTTGGGTTTCATTACCGGCCTGTCGAAATGGGGCGAACGCCTGCTCGACAGCTCGGTGCAGATGATCCGCAACGTGCCGCATCTGGCGCTGATTCCGCTGGTGATCCTGTGGTTCGGCATCGACGAGTCGGCGAAGATCTTTCTGGTGGCGCTGGGCACGTTGTTCCCGATCTACCTCAACACGTATCACGGCATCCGCAACGTCGACCCGGCGCTGGTGGAGATGGCGCGCAGTTATGGCTTGAGCGGGTTCAGCCTGTTCTGGCAGGTGATTCTGCCGGGCGCGCTGCCTTCGATTCTGGTCGGTGTGCGTTTCGCCCTGGGCTTTATGTGGCTGACGCTGATCGTCGCCGAAACCATCTCGGCCAGCTCGGGCATCGGCTATCTGGCGATGAACGCGCGCGAGTTTTTGCAGACCGACGTGGTGGTGCTGGCGATCCTGCTTTACGCGGTGCTGGGCAAACTCGCCGACCTCGCGGCCCGTGGACTTGAGCGTGTGTGGTTGCGCTGGCACCCGGCCTATCAGGTTGCCAAAGGAGGTGCGGCATGACCGCTCAACAACCTCCACGCCTGCTGCGCGGGATTCCGCTGGCGGTGCGCAACCTGCAGAAAACCTTCGGCACGCGGCAGGTGCTGCGTGACATTGATCTGCACATTCCGGCGGGGCAATTTGTCGCCGTTGTCGGGCGCAGCGGCTGTGGCAAAAGTACCTTGCTGCGCTTGCTCGCCGGCCTCGATCAACCGACTGGCGGCGACTTGCTCGCAGGTTCGGCGCCGCTCAGCGATGCGCGGGAAGACACCCGATTGATGTTCCAGGAAGCACGTCTGCTGCCATGGAAAAAGATCATCGACAACGTCGGTCTTGGCCTCAAAGGCAACTGGCGTCCGAAGGCTCTCGAAGCACTGGACGCGGTGGGTCTGGCGGATCGTGCCAATGAGTGGCCGGCGGCTTTGTCAGGCGGACAGAAACAACGCGTCGCACTGGCGCGGGCGCTGATCCACCAACCGCGTCTGCTGTTGCTCGACGAACCGCTCGGTGCGCTGGATGCGCTGACCCGCATTGAAATGCAGCAACTGATCGAGCGTCTCTGGCAGCAACACGGCTTCACCGTGCTGCTGGTGACCCACGACGTCAGCGAAGCGGTGGCGATTGCCGACCGGGTGATTCTGATCGAGGACGGCGAAGTCGGTCTTGATCTGCATGTCGAACTGCCGCGGCCGCGAGTGCGTGGTTCGCACAGACTCGCAGCGCTGGAAACCGAAGTGCTTAACCGTGTTCTCTCCCTGCCCGGCGAACCGCCGGCGCCGGAACCTGTTTCACCACTGCCTACGCAACTGCGTTGGGCGCAATGAAGCAGCTGCGAGCCTCAAGCTACAAGCTACAAGTAGAAGCGCTGTGCTTTTGCTTGCCGCTTGAAGCTTGCCACTTGCCGCTTATTTCGACCTCAGGAGAAATATCATGACTATCAAAGCCATCAACGTCCGTAACCAGTTCAAAGGCTCGATCAAGGAAATCGTCCTCGGCGACGTGCTGTCGGAAATCGACGTGCAAACCGCTTCCGGCATCGTCACTTCGGTGATCACCACCCGCTCGGTCAAGGAGCTGGAACTGGTGGTTGGCAGCGAAGTGATCGCCTTTGTGAAATCCACCGAGGTGTCGATCGCCAAGTTGTAAGCCAGTGAGTAAAAAACAACCCCGGAGGGCGTGAGCCCTGCGGGGTTTTTTGTGCCTGATCTGAAAACTGCGGTGCGGCCTTCGCGAGCATGCTCGCTCCCACAGGGGATCGCATTCCAAATGTGGGAGCGAGCCTGCTCGCGAAGAGGTCAGTCAGATCACTAGAGATCTTTTGGGTAGATACGGCGGCAGATACAATCCAATGTAGGCATCAAACACCCGCATCCCTTCCTCGGCCATGCGCGGCGTGATCTGCCCATGCTGCTGCACCGAGCGCGCATAAACCCGGTCACCCAACTCCATGGCCAAGGCAAACACATCGACATCCACCGGCAGCCTCGGCAACTCGAAGTGATGATCGAACAGCTTGTGCATCAGGTCGCCCAGTTCGATGTCGTGCTGACGGTCAGCCTGAGTCACTTCGGTCAGACCATGCTGGGCAAGGATCAACTGACGCGCCGCCGCGTCTTCGTCGTAGATCTCCAGCATCCGTTGTTCGACCAGCCGCGACAGATCACGCCAGTCACGCAAAGCTTCGTGATCGATCGGCGCTTGCAGGCAAGCGCGAAACGCCGCGTGCACATCCGCCGTCAGTGCCTCAAGCAGCGCCGGGACGCTGGCGAAAAAGTGGTACACGGAAGAGGGCGGAATCTGCGCGCGCTCGGCGACGCTGTAGATCGACAGACTCGCCACACCCTCGGCGGCCAGCAGCGTACGCGCGGCGTCGAGTATCGAATCGATGCGCGCCTGGCTGCGGGCACGGGGTTTGCGGACGGGGGCGGGACGCGTCATGGAAGTCTCCTGCGGGGCAGCGGGCATTGTACGAGCCGGCTCTTGTGTTGTCTTGTCGGCCGCTTTCGCGAGCAGGCTCGCTCCCACATTTGATCTCCAGTGAACTTGAGCATTTGTACACACAGCCCCCTGTGGGAGCGAGCCTGCTCGCGAACCGCCGCAGGCGGCCATAAAAAAACGCCGCTGGCTGAATTAGCCAACGGCGTTTTTTCCTGAAGCTGCAATCCGCTTAAACGGTATGCAGATACCAGTTGTACTCAAGGTCGGAGATGGAGTGTTCGAACTCCTCCAGCTCGCTTTCCTTGCAGGCGACGAAGATATCGATGTACTTCGGATCGATGTACTTGGCCATCACCTCGCTGTCGTCCAGCTCACGCAGGGCATCGCGCAAGTTGTTCGGCAGGCTTTGCTCGTTCTGCTCGTAGCTGTTGCCTTCGACTGGCGCGCCCGGCTCGATCTTGTTGGTCAGACCGTGGTGCACGCCGGCCAGCACCGAAGCCATCAACAGATACGGGTTGGCGTCGGCACCGGCGACGCGGTGTTCGATACGCACGGCATCGGACGAGCCGGTCGGTACGCGAATCGCCACGGTGCGGTTGTCGAGGCCCCAGCACGGCGAGTTCGGCACGTAGAACTGTGCGCCGAAACGACGGTAGGAGTTGACGTTCGGGCAGAGGAAAGCCATCTGCGCGGGCAGGGTCTCGAGCACACCGCCGATCGCGTGACGCAGCGCGGCGTTCTGCTCGGGATCCTCGCTGGCAAAAATGTTTTTGCCTTCTTTATCCAGAATCGAAATGTGTACGTGCAGACCATTACCTGCCTGGCCCGGGTACGGCTTGGCCATGAAGGTGGTGTCCATTTCATGGTCGTAGGCGATGTTCTTGATCAGACGCTTGAGCAGTACCGCGTAGTCGCATGCCTTGATCGGGTCGGCGACGTGGTGCAGGTTCACTTCGAACTGCGCCGGGGCACTTTCCTTGACGATGGCGTCGGCCGGGATGCCTTGCTCTTTGGCACCTTCCAGAATGTCCTGGAGGCAGTCGACGTATTCGTCGAGGTCGTCGATCAGGTAGACCTGCGTCGAGTGCGGGCGTTTGCCGGAGATCGGCGAGCGTGGCGGCTGTGGACGGCCGTTCACGTTTTCCTGGTCGATCAGGTAGAACTCGAGTTCGAATGCCGCGCAGATGGTCAGGCCCAGCTCGTCAAACTTTGCAACAACTTGACGGAGCACTTCGCGCGGATCGGCGAAGAACGGGTCGCCTTCGAGTTCGTGCATGGTCATCAACAGTTGCGCGGTCGGGCGCTTCTGCCATGGCTCGTTGCACAGGGTATCGGGGATCGGATAGCAGATACGATCGGCGTCGCCGATGTCCAGGCCCAGGCCGGTGCTTTCCACCGTAGAGCCGTTGATATCCAGAGCAAATAGAGAGGCCGGCAGGTTGATGCCTTTCTCGTAAACCTTGTGGAGGCTGGTGCGTTCAATGCGCTTGCCGCGCACCACACCATTCATATCCGCAATCAGAAGGTCAACGTACAGAACCTCAGGATGTTCCTTAAGGAACGCGTTCGCTTCGTTAAGCTGAACGGCACGCGGGGGTACCGACATGATGCAACACCTTTGTTGTTAAAAATATCAATCATTGATCTTTTCTGGTTTCAGTCAACCCGAACGGCCTGCCGAAGTCAAGCGAGGCCTTTTTTGCCCTAAAAAAGCGCTGTGAGGGCATTTATGGGGCACTTTCGGGCGTTTTTTTGTCCTTGGAAGACTGTGCATCCGCGGGCTTGAGCAGGCCGTGTTGTATTTTTTACGGGGGTGTTGTGTAAAAAAATGAACAAGGCTAAGCTCCGATCAAACCCATAACAGCAATAATACCGGGGTGCTTCATGTCTCGCCTGCCGTTAATCGGCATCACCGACTGCTCGCAACAGTCCGGTCTGCATGCTCATCACATCAGTGGCGACCAATCCGTCCGTAGCGCAGCCAGCATGGCTCGCCCGTTAGCGACGATGTTCCCGTCCATGACCGCTCAAGCGTCAGCGTCCGATATTCTGGACGTACGGGAAAGCATCCTGTTTATGGCGTCTCCTTCCAATATAGATCGCTTTCACTCCCAAAGCCTGTGCCGCTTGCCAAGCCGTGCTCATGATTCTGCACGCCTTGAGTGTGCACAGGAAATGCAACGCCAGCGTAAAGGGCAGGTAAGCTCCTCTTTCATTGTCTATGCGCGGTGCCGGGCGTAAGCCGGTACTGCGCGAGCAAGCCCCCTTTAACGCGACGCTCCAAGCGTCAAACTTTGCCTGACATCATGTCAGGAGACTCAGCCCAGAGGCATTTATGAGTAACAACCTCGACCAGCTCACCGATTGGTTGAAAGACCACAAGATCACAGAAGTCGAATGCATGATCGCCGACTTGACCGGGATCACCCGGGGCAAGATCTCGCCGACCAACAAGTTCATCGCCGAAAAAGGCATGCGTCTGCCAGAAAGCGTGCTGTTGCAGACCGTGACCGGCGACTACGTCGAAGACGACATCTATTACGAACTGCTCGACCCGGCCGACATCGACATGATCTGCCGCCCCGACCAGAATGCCGTGTACCTGGTGCCGTGGGCCATCGAGCCAACTGCTCAAGTGATCCACGACACCTACGACAAGCAGGGCAACCCGATCGAGCTGTCGCCGCGCAACGTCCTCAAGAAAGTCCTCAAGCTCTATGCCGACAAGGGCTGGCAGCCAATCGTGGCGCCGGAAATGGAGTTCTACCTGACCAAGCGCAGCGACGACCCTGACTATCCGTTGCAGCCGCCGATTGGCCGTTCGGGTCGTCCGGAAATCGGTCGTCAGTCGTTCTCGATTGAAGCGGCGAACGAATTCGACCCGCTGTTCGAAGACGTCTACGACTGGTGCGAACTGCAGGAGCTGGACCTCGACACGCTGATCCACGAAGACGGCACGGCGCAGATGGAAATCAACTTCCGTCACGGCGACGCACTGTCGCTGGCCGACCAGATTCTGGTGTTCAAACGCACCATGCGTGAAGCCGCGCTCAAGCACGACGTCGCTGCGACCTTTATGGCCAAACCGATGACCGGCGAGCCGGGCAGCGCGATGCACTTGCACCAGAGCATCATCGACATCGAGACCGGCAAGAACGTCTTCTCTAATGAAGACGGGACCATGAGCCAGTTGTTCCTGCACCACATCGGTGGTTTGCAGAAACTGATTCCTGAGTTGTTGCCGCTGTTCGCGCCGAACGTCAACTCGTTCCGCCGCTTCCTGCCGGACACCTCGGCACCGGTCAACGTCGAGTGGGGCGAAGAAAACCGTACCGTCGGCCTACGCGTACCGGATGCCGGCCCGCAAAACCGTCGCGTGGAAAACCGCCTGCCGGGCGCCGACGCCAACCCGTATCTGGCGATCGCCGCGAGCCTGCTCTGCGGTTACATCGGCATGGTCGAAGGCCTCAACCCGAGCGCACCAGTGGTGGGCCGTGGTTACGAGCGCCGCAACCTGCGCCTGCCGCTGACCATCGAAGACGCGCTGGAGCGCATGGAAAACAGCGCGACCATCGAGAAGTACCTGGGCAAAACCTTCATCACTGGGTACGTCGCGGTAAAACGGGCCGAGCATGAAAACTTCAAGCGCGTGATCAGTTCCTGGGAGCGTGAGTACCTGCTCTTCGCCGTCTGATACGCCGGACGCGGTCCTCACCGGCCGCGTCTTCACCGATAACAAGGAGAATTGGCATGACCAGCAACAACCCGCAAACCCGCGAGTGGCAAGCCCTCAGCAATGATCACCACCTAGCCCCGTTCAGCGACTTCAAGCAGCTGAAAGAGAAGGGCCCGCGGATCATCACCAACGCCAAGGGCGTTTACCTGTGGGACAGTGAAGGCAACAAGATTCTCGACGGTATGGCCGGTCTGTGGTGCGTGGCCATCGGTTATGGTCGCGATGAGCTGGCCGACGCGGCCGCCAAACAGATGCGCGAACTGCCGTACTACAACCTGTTCTTCCAGACCGCGCACCCGCCAGCGCTGGAACTGGCCAAGGCCATCGCCGACGTGGCACCGGAAGGCATGAACCATGTGTTCTTCACCGGTTCCGGCTCCGAAGGCAACGACACCATGCTGCGTATGGTCCGCCACTACTGGGCGATCAAAGGCCAGCCAAACAAAAAAGTCATCATCAGCCGCAAGAACGGTTATCACGGTTCGACCGTGGCCGGCGCGAGCCTCGGTGGCATGACTTATATGCACGAGCAAGGCGACTTGCCGATCCCGGGCATCGTCCACATCGCGCAGCCGTACTGGTTCGCCGAGGGTGGCGAGATGTCCCCGGAAGAGTTCGGCATCTGGGCGGCCAATCAGTTGGAAGAAAAGATTCTCGAAGTCGGCGTCGACAATGTCGGTGCCTTTATTGCCGAGCCAATTCAAGGCGCCGGTGGCGTGATCATTCCGCCCGACAGCTACTGGCCGCGCATCAAGGAAATCCTTGCCAAGTACGACATCCTTTTCGTCGCCGACGAAGTGATCTGCGGTTTCGGCCGTACCGGTGAGTGGTTCGGTAGCGATTTCTACGACCTCAAGCCCGACATGATGACCATCGCCAAAGGTCTGACCTCCGGTTACATCCCGATGGGTGGGCTGATCGTTCGCGACACCGTTGTTGCGGTGCTCAACGAAGGTGGCGATTTCAACCACGGCTTCACCTACTCCGGTCACCCGGTGGCAGCGGCGGTGGGCCTGGAAAACATCCGCATCCTGCGCGACGAAAAAATTATCGAGAACGCGCACAACGAAACGGCACCGTATTTGCAGAAACGTCTGCGGGAACTGAACGATCACCCGTTGGTGGGTGAAGTTCGCGGCGTCGGTCTGTTGGGCGCGATCGAGCTGGTGCAGGACAAGGCCACGCGCAAGCGTTACGAAGGCAAGGGCGTCGGCATGATCTGCCGCCAGTTCTGCTTCGACAACGGCCTGATCATGCGCGCTGTGGGCGACACCATGATCATCGCGCCGCCGCTGGTGATCAGCAAAGCCGAGATCGATGAGCTGGTTACAAAGGCACGCAAGTGTCTGGACCTGACCCTCAGTGCGTTGCAGGGCTAAGTGCTAGGCTTTGAGCGGGGGAGCCGTGGCGCTCGCGCTCAAAGCTGTCGGAAAGGCTGGTCTTTTCTTGAAAGACCGCCTCGGATCTTGCCAGACTAGCCGCGGTTCCAGTTGTCCGGGTTCGGCCGCTGAACAAAGTGGTTCAAAAAAGAAAAATTTGGAGCATTAACGCATGAAGGCATTAGGCAAAAAGCTCGCTGGCAAGACTCTGCTCGCCATGTCCCTGATGGGAGTCATGGCGGCTGCGGCGCAGGCGGACGACAAGGTGTTGCACGTCTACAACTGGTCCGACTACATCGCCCCGGACACTGTGGCCAACTTCGAAAAAGCCACCGGGATCAAAGTCGTCTATGACGTCTTCGACAGCAACGAAACCCTGGAAGCCAAGCTGCTGGCCGGCAAATCCGGTTACGACATTGTGGTGCCTTCCAATAACTTCCTCGCCAAGCAGATCAAGGCCGGTGTTTACCAGGAGCTGGACAAGTCCAAGCTGCCAAACTGGAAGAACCTCGACGAAGACCTGCTCAAGGCTGTTGGCGATGCCAGCGACCCGGGCAACAAGCATGCCTTCCCGTACATGTGGGGTTCCATCGGCATCGGCTATAACCCGGCGAAGGTCAAGGCTGCGCTGGGCATCGACAAGATCGATTCCTGGGACGTGGTGTTCAAGCCTGAAAACATCGAGAAGCTCAAAAGCTGCGGCGTAAGCTTCCTCGACGCACCGACCGAAATGATTCCGGCGGCGTTGCACTATCTGGGCAAGCCGACCAACAGCAAGGACAAGGCTGACCTGAAAGCCGCCGAAGACCTGTTCCTGAAGATTCGTCCTTCGGTTGCCTACTTCCATTCCTCCAAGTACATCTCCGACCTGGCCAACGGCAACATCTGCGTCGCCGTCGGTTACTCGGGTGACCTGGAGCAATCCAAGACCCGCGCCCAGGAAGCCGGTGACAAGGTCAAACTGGCCTACACCATTCCAAAAGAAGGTGCTGGCACGTTCTACGACATGGTCGCCATTCCCAAGGATGCCGAAAACGTCGAAGCCGCCTACAAGTTCATGAACTACCTGCTTGAGCCGCAAGTGATGGC
Source organism: Pseudomonas tensinigenes (assembly GCF_014268445.2). Lineage (NCBI taxonomy): Bacteria > Pseudomonadati > Pseudomonadota > Gammaproteobacteria > Pseudomonadales > Pseudomonadaceae > Pseudomonas > Pseudomonas tensinigenes. The sequence continues at coordinate 6,512,246 of NZ_CP077089.1, read as the reverse complement.
CGGCATCACCAACGCCGTGCGTTTCCCGAACGGCAACAAAGCTGCCACGCCACTGGTGGACAAGGACATCACCAGCGATCCGAGCATCTACCCGTCGGCTGAAGTGAAGAAGCAGCTCTACGCGATCAGCGATCTGGACGCAGCGACCCTGCGCCTGATCACTCGCAGCTGGACCAAGATCAAATCCGGTAAATAAGCCGGTTTGAAGCAACAACCACTGGCTGTCGTCTCCCGCGAAGGCGGCCAGTGGATCAATTAAATGACAGGAAGTTTTGCAGGAACGGTTTTTCGAGGGTAAGTTGCGCGCCGGTTTTGTTGCCGGGCAGCCACGGCTGTCATGCAGCGCGGGGCAACTTGGGCCCAACTAATTTAGAGGACCTCCACTTGCCTATTTTTTCTTCTTTGCGCAAAGCCCTGCTGGCCACTGCCGGCCTGACGATTGCTGTCGGAGCCCAGGCCGCCGGTACGGTGCATATTTATAACTGGTCCGATTACATCGGCGAATCGACGTTGGCCGACTTCCAAAAGGCAACCGGGATCAAACCGGTCTACGACGTCTTCGATTCCAACGAAACCCTGGAAGGCAAGTTGCTGGCCGGGCGTACCGGTTACGACGTGGTCGTGCCGTCGAACCACTTCCTCGGTAAGCAGATCAAGGCGGGCGCGTTCCAGAAGCTCGACAAGTCGCAGCTGCCGAATTATTCCAATCTCGACCCGGCGCTGCTCAAGCGTCTGGAACAGAACGATCCGGGCAACCTGTACGCCGTGCCGTACCTGTGGGGCACCAACGGCATCGGTTACAACGTCGATAAAGTGAAGGCCGTGCTGGGTGTCGACAAGATCGATTCGTGGGGCGTTTTGTTCGAGCCTGAGAACATCAAGAAGCTGCAAAGCTGTGGCGTGGCATTCCTCGATTCGGCGGATGAAATGATGCCGACCGTGCTCAACTATCTGGGCCTGAATGCCAATAGCACCAATCCGAAGGACTACGAAAAGGCCACCGCCAAGCTGCTCGCGGTGCGTCCTTACGTGACCTACTTCCACTCCTCGAAATACATCGGTGATCTGGCTAACGGCGACATCTGTGTAGCGATTGGTTTCTCCGGCGATATCTTCCAGGCGAAGAACCGCGCAGCGGAGGCCAAGAAAGGCGTGAACATCGCCTACGCGGTGCCGAAAGAGGGCGGCGCGTTGTGGTTCGACATGCTTGCGATTCCGAAGGACTCGTCCAACGTCAAAGAAGCCCACGCCTTCATCAACTATTTGCTGAAACCTGAGGTGATCGCCCAGGTCAGTGATTACGTCGGTTATGCCAACCCCAATCCGGGTTCGGACAAGCTGATGGAACAATCCATCCGTACCGATGCGTCGGTGTATCCGCCGCAGGCCGTTATCGACAAGGCCTACGTATCGACCGAGTTGCCACCGAACATTCAGCGCCTGATGACCCGCAGCTGGACCAAGGTCAAGTCGGGGATGTAAGGCACACACTATCCTGGGTTCGCCTTGCGGGGCGAACTGCATTGTTTTTTTCTGGGAGTTTCGTAAATGGCAGTTGCCTCCGGCGCCTATAAGAAAGCCCTCGAGGGCGACCAGACACCGAAACAGGTGTTGGTCAAAATCGACCGGGTCACGAAGAAATTCGACGAGACGATTGCCGTGGACGATGTGTCCCTGGAAATCAAAAAGGGCGAGATCTTCGCCCTGCTCGGCGGTTCGGGATCGGGCAAATCCACTCTGCTGCGGATGCTGGCAGGGTTCGAACGGCCCACGGAGGGGCGCATTTTCCTCGACGGCGTCGACATCACCGACATGCCGCCGTACGAACGTCCGATCAACATGATGTTCCAGTCGTACGCCTTGTTCCCGCACATGACCGTGGCGCAGAACATCGCCTTCGGCCTCAAGCAGGACAAGATCCCGGCGGCTGAAGTCGACGCTCGCGTGGCCGAGATGCTCAAGCTGGTGCAGATGAGCCAGTACGCCAAGCGCAAGCCGCATCAACTGTCTGGCGGTCAGCGTCAGCGCGTGGCGCTGGCACGTTCGCTGGCCAAGCGGCCGAAGTTGCTGCTGCTCGACGAACCGATGGGCGCACTGGACAAGAAACTGCGTTCGCAGATGCAGCTGGAACTGGTGGAAATCATCGAGCGCGTCGGCGTGACTTGCGTGATGGTGACCCACGACCAGGAAGAGGCCATGACCATGGCCGAGCGCATCGCGATCATGCACTTGGGCTGGATCGCCCAGATCGGCAGCCCGATCGACATCTACGAAACCCCGACCAGCCGTCTGGTCTGCGAATTCATCGGCAACGTCAACATCTTTGAAGGCGAAGTGATCGACGACGCCGAAGGCCACGCGACCATCACCTGCAAGGACCTCGACCGGCAGATCTATGTCGGCCACGGCATCAGCACTTCGGTGCAGGACAAGTCGGTCACCTACGCGATTCGTCCGGAGAAGCTGCTGGTCACCGCCGATCAACCGACCTGCGAATACAACTGGTCGAGTGGCAAGGTGCACGACATCGCCTACCTCGGCGGACACTCGGTGTTCTACGTTGAATTGCCGAGCGGCAAACTGGTGCAGTCGTTTGTGGCCAACGCCGAACGTCGCGGCGCACGTCCGACCTGGGGCGATCAGGTTTACGTGTGGTGGGAAGACGACAGCGGCGTGGTACTTCGCTCATGAACATGCGCAAATTCAAACGCCGCATCAACCGAATAATCCCCAATGGCCGGCAGTTGGTCATCGGGGTTCCGTTCATCTGGCTGTTTCTGTTCTTCATGTTGCCGTTCTTCATCGTCCTGAAGATCAGCTTCGCCGAAGCCGACGTGGCCATCCCGCCGTACACCGAGATTTACACCTACGCCGAGCAGAAGCTGCAACTGCTGCTGAACCTGGGCAACTACGCGATGCTGGCGGGCGACGAGTTGTACATCGCCGCTTACCTCGGCTCGCTGAAGATGGCGCTGATCAGCACCATCCTTTGTCTGGTGATCGGCTACCCGATGGCCTACGCCATCGCCACCGCCCGTAAAGAGCTGCAAACGGTGCTGGTGCTGCTGATCATGATGCCGACCTGGACGGCGATCCTGATCCGCGTTTACGCGTGGATGGGCATTCTCAGCAACAACGGCCTGCTCAACGGTTTCCTGATGAGCATGGGCTTCATCGACGAGCCACTGCAGATCCTCAACACTAATCTTGCGGTGTACATCGGTGTCGTTTACTCGTACTTGCCGTTCATGATCCTGCCGCTGTACGCCAACCTGGTGAAGCACGACAACAGTCTGCTCGAAGCCGCATCGGACTTGGGTTCGAGCACTTTCAACAGTTTCTGGAAAATCACCATTCCGCTGTCCAAGAACGGCATCATTGCCGGCTGCATGCTGGTGTTCATCCCGGTGGTGGGTGAGTTCGTGATCCCGGAACTGCTCGGCGGTCCGGAAACCCTGATGATCGGTAAAGTGCTCTGGCAAGAGTTCTTCAACAACCGTGACTGGCCGGTGGCATCCGCGCTGGCAGTGGTGATGCTGGCGATCCTGATTGTGCCGATCATTCTGTTCAACCGCAGTCAGGCCAAAGAAATGGAGGGCAAAGAATGAAGCGCATCCGTTTCTCCAGCCTGATGCTGATCATCGGTCTGTTGTTCATCTACCTGCCGATGCTGATCTTGGTGATCTATTCGTTCAACGCCTCGAAACTGGTAACGGTGTGGGGCGGCTGGTCGATCAAGTGGTACGTCGGCCTGCTCGACAACACCCAACTGATGGGCTCGGTGCTGCGCTCGCTGGAAATCGCCTGCTACACCGCGGTTGCTGCGGTGGCGCTGGGCACGCTGGCGGCGTTCGTGCTGACGCGCATCACCCGTTTCAAGGGCCGCACGCTGTTCGGCGGCCTGGTGACAGCGCCGTTGGTGATGCCGGAAGTGATCACCGGTCTGTCGCTGTTGCTGCTGTTCGTGGCCATGGCGCAGATGATCGGCTGGCCGCAGGAGCGTGGCATCGTCACCATCTGGATCGCTCACACCACGTTCTGCGCGGCGTATGTGGCGGTGGTGGTGTCGGCGCGCCTGCGTGAGCTGGACCTGTCGATCGAAGAAGCGGCGATGGACCTCGGTGCGCGGCCGTGGAAGGTGTTCTTCCTGATCACCATCCCGATGATCGCGCCGTCGCTGGCGGCGGGCGGCATGATGTCGTTCGCGCTGTCGCTGGATGACCTGGTACTGGCGAGCTTCGTCTCCGGTCCGGGATCGACGACCCTGCCGATGGAAGTGTTCTCGGCGGTGCGTCTGGGCGTGAAGCCTGAGATCAACGCCGTGGCCAGTCTGATTTTGCTGGCGGTGTCGATCGTGACCTTCATGGTCTGGTTCTTCAGCCGCCGTGCCGAAGAAGCGCGCAAGAAAGCCATCCAGCAAGCCATCGAAGAAAGCGCAGCCGATTCGTGGAAGCAGCCGGACGTGCGTCGCGCACCAAGCCCGGAAGCCGCGTAAGCACTAATGGGTTGGCCTCATTCTCGAGGCCAACCCAATTCAAACTGTAGGAGTGAGCCTGCTCGCGATGGCGTCCTGTCAGTCAGGAAATTTCCAACTGACAGGACGCCATCGCGAGCAGGCTCACTCCTACATGGGTTTTACGCAGTCCAGGGAGATTGGCGGATGACTTCAACAAAGTTCATCGGCTTGAACCCCGGCTCCTGATCCCTCAGCACATCGGTCTTCACATTGCCGAACGTGGTCTGCGGACGATGGCGCAAACCATCGGCAAACGCGCAGATGATGCATTCCTTGAAACCCTCTCCACGCGGGTGCGCATGCACCACTGCCTCACGCTGCACGGTGCTGAAGGCTGCGTAATCCATCCCCAGCACATCCATCTCCACGCCTGCGGTGACCAGTGCCACGGTCGGGCGCAGATGCTTGGGCACGCCCGGCGTGGTGTGCAGGGCAATCGACAGCCAGACCTGTTCGATATCGTCATCGCTCAACCCGTACGGTTTGAGAAACGCCGCTGCCGCGTTGGCACCGTCGACTTCAAAACGCTCGTCATCACTGCGGTGGCCTTCGACCAAACCGAGGTCGTGGAACATTGCGCCGACGTAGAGCAACTCCGGATCGTAGGCCAATTGCTGGCGCTCGCCGCTCAATGCACCGAACAGAAATACCCGGCGCGAGTGGTGGTAGAGCAGATCGGACTCGATATCGCGGATGTACTCGGTGGTGGCCCGGGCGAGGGCGCTGTCGGGGATTTTGATGCCGGCGATGGTTGTGCTCATGGCAGGTTTCCTCACTGAAACGCCGTTGTGGCGCTGCTGGGGAAAGTCTGTTCCCGACGCTGAAAGGGGACAATCGATGCATGGCTGCGATCCTTGCCAATCGACCTGCAAATCGTGCCAAGCTAAAAGATCGCAGCCTTCGGCAGCTCCTACATGGGAACGCGGACACCTGTAGGAGCTGCCGAAGGCTGCGATCTTTTGCTCTTAAAGGGGGAATCCACAGCCATGAGCAAAACCGTCGCCATCGTCGTGTTTCCCGGCGTGCAGTCGCTGGATGTCAGCGGCCCGATGGATGTGTTCGCCGAGGCCAATCGCTTCCTGGCGCCCGAGGATCACTATCGGCTCGAAGTGATCGGCGTCGAACGTGGCCCGATGGCCTGCTCCAACGGTTTGAACCTGAATGCCCATTGGCATTTCAGCGAAGCCCTTGAGGCCTACGACCTGTTGCTGGTCGCTGGCGGCCCGCAACTGCCATTCATGGATTTTGGCGCGACGTTTGATGATTGGCTGCGCGGGGCGTGTTCACGGGCGCAGCGCTTCGGTTCGATCTGCAATGGTGCGTTCATGCTCGCTCGCGCGGGGTTGCTGGAGGGGCGCACCGTCACCACGCACTGGAACGACGCCGTCGCGTTGGCGCAGTTGTGCCCGACGACGCAGGTCGAAGCGGATCACTTGTACGTCGAGGACGGCACGCTCTATACCTCGGCGGGGGTGACGGCGGGGATCGATCTGTCGCTGTACCTGCTGGCGCGTGATCACGGTGCTGAAGTGGCGCTGAGCGTGGCCAAGCGCTTGGTGGTGTTTACTCAGCGCTCCGGTGGCCAGTCGCAGTTCAGTCCGTTCCTGACGCCGCACGCGGAGCCGACGTCGGCGGTGGCGTTGGTGCAGTTGTATGTGCTGGCCAATCTCACGGGCGATCTGACGATTGCCGATCTGGCCAATGCGGCGAACATGAGTGCGCGCAATTTCTCCCGAGTGTTTGCCCGGGAAACCAAAGTCACGCCGGCGGAGTTCGTCGAGCGGGCGCGGGTGGATGCGGCGCGGGTGATGCTGGAGAGCACGGCGGCGCCGTTGAAGACGGTGGCGTATCAGTGTGGGTTTCGCGATGCGCAGCATATGCGCGGGGTGTTCAACCGGCGGCTGGGGGTGACGCCGCAGCAGTTTCGGTTGAATTTTGCGGTGTTGCTTTGACCCTCACCCCAGCCCTCTCCCAGAGGGAGAGGGGGCCGATTGGGGGATATTGGGGAGATACGCCGACGTGATGTTGCTGTACCGAATCCATAATCGACTCGATCTCTCAGGTCGGTGCATAGCGAAAGACACCTCGGTCAGTCCCCTCTCCCCCCGGGAGAGGGTTAGGGTGAGGGGCTTTTAAGGCGCTGCCCGCGCCGGCAACAGCTTCAACGTACTGCGCGTATTCGCCGTCACCTCTTCGGCATTGAAATGCGCCTGCACATACATCCCGTCGACATACGCCTCAGCCTGATCGTCATAGTGGCTATCAAACGGCACACCGCTCTGACCGACCGGGTTGATCGTCAAGCCATGCGCCGGATCGGCAAAATCCACCAGCCGACGCGTCGACGGTCCGTAAGTCACCGGCCATGGCGCCGGGCCGATCTTCGCCGACAGATTGTTCGGCACTTCATGACTGCCCGGCGCCGCAAACGGCCCGACATTGAAAATCCTCTCCAGCGGCTTCTGCTGTCCCAGCGGATGGCCGTGAGTCAGCGTGTGCGCAGCGCCCCATTTCCACTCGGCAGAGTTATCGCCCAGGGTCAGCTTCAAGTGCTGCATGCTCGCCTGCCACGCCGCGCGGACGATATCGGCGCGGGTCTCCTTGTTCGGCGTGCTGCGGTTGTCCCACCACGGTGAATCGGCATTCGCCGCCAGTTTCGGCAGCGCCGCATCGATCACCCGCGTCGACAGCAATGTCTCGAAGAAGTCATTGCCCAACTCATCCCGCATTGCCGCATTGGCGAGGTCGTAGAGGAACTGGTTGAACACTGTCGCACTGACCGAATCCAGCGGATAGTCGCCTGGCCACTGCGCCAGTTGCTCGACCAGTTTCAACTGTGCCGGATCGCTGACCACCTCGCGCAGCACCGGCAGCAATGGCGCCAGCAAGCGCGGGCCGTAGCCGGTGGCGGTGCCCAGTTGCAGTTTCTGGTTGGCCTCGTTGGTCCACTTCACGCTCTTGTCGCTGAGCTGGCGATTGAGTTGCTGGCCGCGATCGGCGAGGTTGTAGTAACCGGGAATCTCCATGCCGGTCGGCGAGAGCGGCTGGAAGTTGGCCGAGACAATGTAGCCGCGCGCCGGGTTCTCTTCCTGCGGGTTGGCGCTGAACGGGTAGAAACCGTCCTTGTCGGCCTGATTGCTGCTGCCGTCGAGCATGAATTCCGGCCGCACCCCGGCCGGGCGCTTGGGTAGCAACGCCGAGGCCCACCAGGCGATATCGCCTTTGGCGTTGGCGTAAACCAGGTTCAGCCCCGGCGCCTGGACTTTTGCGGCAGCGGCGCGGGCCTTGGCCAGGGTGTCGGCACGGTTGAGCTGGTAGAAGCCTTCGAGGATCGGGTTCGGTGTTTCGAGGAAGGCCCACCACATCGCAATCGGTGTCTTCCCGGCAGCAGATCCCAGTGCATCGTTGACGATCGGCCCGTGGGGCGATTGACGCAGGGTGAGGATTACCGGTGTTTGGCCCTTCACATTGATCTGCTGTTGGGTGACGACCATGTCGGTCCACTGGCCGCGATACCAGACCTGATTCGGGTTATCCGGATTGACCTTCTCGGCGATCAGATCGAGATCGTCGTTCTGGAACATGGTCAGGCTCCAGCCGAAATCGAGGTTGTGCCCCAGAAAAGCAAACGGCACCAACGCCTGATGATGACCGTACAACTCGAAGCCCGGCGCCGACAGTTGCGCCTCGTACCACACCGACGGCACCGAGAAACGAATGTGCGGATCACCCGCCAGCAGCGGTTTGCCGCTCTGGCTGCGGCTGCCCGCGATGACCCAGGCGTTGCTGCCTTCGAACTGCGGCAGGCCATTGTCGATCAGCGCCTGTTCGCTGAGGCGGGCGAGGGCGTTGAGGTCTTTCCAGTCGCCAGCGGCCAGGGGTGGAGTCGATTTGCCGTGATCCTTGGCGAGGACGCCTTTTGGCTGCCAGTCGAGGTCGAAGACCTTGAGGTAATCGGCGCCGAGCTGATCGCGCACGTAGGTCAGCAGCGGCTCGGTGCGAAATGCGGCGGCAAAGCTGTAGGCCATGTAGCCGGCGACGCTGATGCTGTCTTCTGCCGTGAAAGGTCGTTTGGGGATGCCCAGCACGTCAAACTCGATCGGCGCGGCGTGGCTGTCCTGATATTGGTTGATGCCATCCAGATAGGCTTGCAGGCCCTTCCACGCCGGCGACTGTTTATCGAGACTGGCGACGTAACTGGCAGCGCGCTCACGGATGCGCAGGCTGCGGAACAGTTTGTCGGTGTCGAGCAGCTTCGGCCCGAGCACTTCGGCCAGTTCGCCCCGGGCGAGGCGGCGCATGCTCTCCATCTGGAACAGGCGATCCTGGGCATGCACGTAGCCGAGGGCGCGGTAGAGGTCGGTTTCGTTCTCGGCACGAATGTGCGGCACACCGCGCTCGTCGTAGCGTACGGTCACCGAACCTTGCAGGTTGCGCAGTTCGACCTGGCCCTGGCGCGTCGGTTGTTTGCTGTAGACATACCAGCCGACGCCGGCGAGCAGGACAACGATGAGCAAGCCAAGTACGGTGAACACGCGCTTCATGGTGACTCCTTGTGCAGGCGGGATTGCCGCCCGTCGGGCTGCAAACAATTAGCACAGACCTTCTGTGCCGTGCAGCGCTGTCCTTGAAAAGTCCGGAATGCCTTACTGCGCCTCCACCGGCCACGGGCAGTAGCAACCGACCGCCAGGGTGTGCGTGGCATTGACCGGGCGATCTTCTGTCAGGGCATTCAAAATCGGTTCGATAAAGCTGTTGCTGGAGTTGCAGGTCAGGCCTTCGCTGTACGGGCCGAAGTACGCCAGTTTGCCGCTGCGATCCCAGATCGCCACGGCCGGGCTGGCGGGCACCTGTTCGGAACCGGGCAGTATCGTGATGGTTTTCAGGCTGCTGAGGGTCGCGGGCAACTGCCCGTGGCTGCCAGTCTTTTGCACGGCGAAGAACTCAACGCCCTTGGCGCTGAACTGCTCGACCATCTCGGTCAGGTGTTGTTGATTGCCAACGTTGCACGGACAGGCCGGGTCCCAGAAGTGCACCAGGCGAATCTTGCCAGGGCCGGCGAGGTTGTCCGGCAGGCGCAGCGGATCACCGGAAAACACTGCCGTGTGTTCGCTGAAAGCACGCAGATAACGTCCCTGAAACCAGTCATACGCCGCCCACAGCACCCCGGCGCAAATCAGCGCGAGCAGGCTGGCAAACAGTGCGGTGCGGTAGGGCGAACGCATGGTTTTCGATCCTCGGAAGGTCGGCTAGCTTGCCATGTCTGTCACTACAGATGAATATCGCAGGCCGATAAAGTCTGTTTACCGCTTTGGAATTCCCGCATGCCTGCCACTTTCGATCCCGATCAAATCCGCGCCAGCCTCAAGCCTTTGGCCGAGTGGCAGCCGTTGTCGGACGAGGCCAAGGCTTATCAGCGGTTTTATAAAACCGATTTTCCCCATCGCGATGTCTGGCGTGGCATGGGCCGTTTCGAAGTCGATGGTTATGAACTGGTCAGCCATTGCTGGTGGCCGGAGAAGGTCAAGGCGACGCTGTTTCTGCTGCACGGCTACTACGATCACGTCGGGCTCTACCGGCATGTGATCGAGTGGGCGCTGGATCAGGATTTTGCCGTGATCGCCTGCGATTTGCCGGGCCATGGCCTGTCGAGCGGGCCGCGCGCGAGCATTCGCGATTTCTCTGAATACCAGGACACCCTGCAAGCGCTGTTCGCCGAAGCGCAGTCAATTTCCTTGCCGCAGCCGTGGCATCTGTGCGGACAAAGCACCGGCGGGGCGATTGTGGTCGATCACCTGCTCAACCATGGCGAAAACAGCCCGGCGCAAGGCCAGGTGATTTTGATGGCGCCGCTGGTTCGGCCGCGAGCTTGGGGCTGGTCGCAGCTGAGTTATTACCTGCTCAGACCTTTCGTCAGAGGTGTCGCGCGACGCTTCAGCGAGAACTCCAATGATCCGGATTTCCTGCCGTTTCTCCAGGCTGATCCGTTGCAGCCACGGCGCTTGCCGACGAAATGGGTGGGGGCGTTGTCGCGTTGGATCATTCGCGTCGAGCACGCGAAGAAAAGTCCGCGACGGCCGCTGATCATTCAGGGGCAGGCGGACATGACGGTCGACTGGCAGCACAATTTGCAGGTATTGAAATGGAAGTTTGATCGACCGCAGATCTTGCTGCTGGCCGAGGCGCGGCATCATCTGGCGAATGAGACGGTGGAGATGCGTGAGGAGTATTTCGAATTTCTCAGCAAGCGGATCAGGGGGCGGAATCTTTAGCGTCTGTGAAGGCCTCTTCGCGAGCAGGCTCGCTCCCACAGGGGATTGGGGATATTCACAAATTTTGTGTCCACAGAAAATCCAATGTGGGAGCGAGCTTGCTCGCGAAGGCGGCTTATCAGGCGCTGAAGATCATTGCCCGACCGCAAGTCCTGCGCGAATCGCTGCCAACGCCGCCTGGTAATACGCCTTACCCTCAGCCGACTCGGCAAACGTCGCGAACTCTTCGAGCTCTTCATCCGACAGATCGCGATAGACGTAAAGCAACGTGTTGTTCATGTCCGCGCCAATCTGATCCATCAAGCGCTGGCGCTGACCATTGAGCATGCCTTGCGCCTGACCGCCACCGAGCAGCCCCGGAATCATCGAACTCAAACTGTCCGCCGCCACGCCGGCAATCGCCAGGCTGACTTCGGCGCCGGCTTCACGGGCAGGCAAGGCTTGGGCGAGGTGGCCGATGATCAGCAGACGGCTGTCGCTGACCTGCATCTTCGGCAGGCCCTTGGCGTTTTTCGCCAGTTGATCGCGGCGAGTCGCGAGCAATTCAGCGGCGACGATTTTCTTGCCCAGTGGCGATTGAAAGAAAGTCAGCGCCGGTTTCGGGTCGGCGAGCTTCTGCCGCAGTTGCGCTTCGGCGCGTTGATCGACAGCCTGCGGGGCGAAGCGCTGATTGCTGTTATTCACCAATGCTTGAAACACCGCCGGCGGCAGGCTGTTCTGATAGCGCTGCTGTGCGGCCGTCAGGGCATCGTTGAAATGCGCACGTTGATCTGGCCAGCCGGCGACCTTGTACAACTGATCGTGGCCGTCCGCCCAGGCGGGCAAAACGCAGAACATCAACAGTGAAAAAAGCAAACGGCGCATAGGGACTCCTGTCAGCAGCGGACTATTCTCCGTGCGGTGCCGGTACTTGTCGAGAATTCGTAGCAAGCCGCCGCGTGGCTCTGTCGGATTTCTTGCCGCCGACATACTATGCGCGCCATGCAAATATCCTCTGAACACCCACTGCTGTTACGCATTGTCGATGACCTGGCCGACCACGGCTGGTCGCAGCAGAACATTTTCCTGCCCGCCGGTTTGACCCGCGAGCTGGCGGCCGAGTGCCGTAAACGTGAGGCCGAAGGTGAACTGGCGCCGGCGGCGGTGGGGCGTGGGCCGTTTTCGGAGATACGCGAGGGGATTCGTGGCGACCACATTCAGTGGATCGATCCCGGTCAGGCCGAGGCCAGCGACCGCTATCTGAACCTGATGGAGAGCCTGCGCGAGGCGCTCAACCGTGGCCTGTTTCTTGGTCTTGAGGACTTTGAGTGCCATTTCGCGCTGTATCCGCCGGGTGCGTTCTATCGCAAGCACGTCGACCGTTTTCGCGACGATGACAAGCGCATGGTCTCGGTGGTGGTCTACCTCAATGACGCCTGGCTGCCGGAGGATGGCGGTCAGTTACGCATGTACCTGAATGATGAGCGTGTGCATGACGTGCAGCCTACTGGCGGGTGTCTGGTGGTGTTTCTCTCTGGTGAGGTGCCTCATGAAGTGCTGCCGGCGCACCGCGAGCGCTTGTCGCTGACTGGCTGGTTTCGTCGCCGTGGCAACGAGCCGTTCTGAGATGGACAGGATTCTGGTCAGTCGCTGCCTGCTGGGGCATCGCGTACGTTATGACGGCGGTGCGAGCGGGCCGTTTGATTTGCTTGAACAGTGGATTGCCGAAGGGCGGGTGGTGCCGTTGTGTCCGGAGGTTGCGGGTGGTTTGCCAACGCCACGGGCGGCGGCGGAGATCCCGGGCGGGCAGGGCGGTGAAGTGCTCGATGGTGTCGCGGCGGTGGTCACCACTGAGGGCGAGGATGTCAGTGCGCAGTTTCTCGATGGTGCGCGGCAGGCGCTGGCTCTCGTGCAGAAGCATGGCATTCGGGTGGCGGTGCTGAAAGCCAACAGTCCATCCTGTGGAAACCTGCTGACTTATGACGGGACTTTCAGTGGCGTGAAAGTCACTGGCGAAGGCGTGACGGCTGCACTGCTCAAGCGCCATGGCGTGCAGGTTTTCAGCGAACTTGAATTGGCTGAGACGGCGGTGGCTTTGGCTGCTTTGAACTGATCCGAAATCGTTGCCCTCACCCCAGCCCTCTCCCGGAGGGAGAGGGGGCCGACCGAGTTGTTCGGCGTCTTACATCGACCTGAAAGACCTTATCGACTATGGATTCGACACAGCCATTGCCGATCGATTATTGAGTCGACAAAGCAATGACCAGACGATTTTGGATTCGGCGAGGCAGTTTCAGGTCGGCATACCTCTAAAGCATCCCCAGATTAGTCCCCTCTCCCTTTGGGAGAGGGTTAGGGTGAGGGGCTTTTAAGGCTTCAACCACTTCTCGGTCAGCGCCGCCAAGCGCCCATCCGCCCTGATCCGCTGCATCGCGCTTTCAAGGCTGGCGTGAAACGCCGGGTTACCCTTCTGAAACGGAATCGCCAATTCCACCGGCGCGCTCGCCTTCGGTTTGGCATCCGTCAACGCCTGCACCAGCACCATCGGTTGCGGCTGTGCCGGCTCATCCTTCTTCGCCAGCATCTGCGCCTCGACCTTGCCATAAGGCTCTACGTCGAAACGATCCTTGAGTTCAGGTGTCAGTGCTATGTGGTTGAGCGCGACGTCGTACTTGCCGCTTTCAACGCCCTGGAGCAGGTCGGCCTCGTCGGTGACGATAAAGTCGGCGCGCACATCCAGCTCGTTGGCGAGCAGTTGCCCAAGCTCGACCTCGAACCCCGTGAGTGTGTCACCTTCCTTGAAATTGAAGGGCGGTGTATTAGCCTCCAGGGCTATGCGCAGCTCGCCACGGTCGTTGACGTCATCAATCAGTTCGGCGTGAGCCAAAGGGCTCAAAAGGGGTAGCAGGCAGATCAGGCCAGGCAGAAAACGCATGGTCACTCCTTTGAAATCATTATCGCGACGCTCTGATTCAGGCTCGCTTTGCTATGGTTGTCGAGTGCCTTCGACAACGAATGGTCATGAAGTTGTCATGACCGTGCGGATTTTACGGAAAAACTGGAGAAGAAAATGAAAAGCTTTATGTCACGTGCAGCGTTCGCGGGTGTGCTGATGGGCGTTTCGGTGCTGGCCAGTGCCGCCACACCGGCGCCAAAAGGTGCCGAAGTGTTCATCGTTTCTCCCGAGGACGGGGCCACGGTTTCGCAGACCTTTACCGTCAAGTTCGGTACCAAGGACGTCGCACTGGCACCGGCCGGTGACGTCACCAAGAACACCGGTCACCATCACCTGCTGATCGACGCCAAGGAAATTGTTCCTGCCGGTTCGGTCGTCCCTACCGATGCCAACCATATGCACTTCGGCAAGGCGCAGACCCAGGCTGACATCAAGCTCGCCCCGGGCAAACACACCTTGCAGCTGGAACTTGGCGACAGCGGTCACATGGCATTCGACCCGCCAATCGTCTCGAAGAAAATCACCATCAACGTGGAATAAAAAAGGGAGCCCTTTTCGGGGCTCCCTTTTTTATCAGCGGCGAGTTGCAAGCTGCGAGCTTCAAGCAAAAGCGAACATCACTTGCCGCTTGTAACTTGAGGCTTGTAGCTGTTCTTAGAAAAGAACCCGGCTACGGATAGTGCCGTTGATGTGCTGCAGCTTCTCTTGCGCCAGGTCCGAGTACTCGGCGTCGACATCGATCACCACGTAGCCAACCTTCTCGTTGGTCTGCAGGAACTGACCGGAGATGTTGATGCCGTTTTCGGCGAAGACCTTGTTGATCTCGCTCATCACACCCGGGATGTTCTCGTGGATGTGCAGCAGGCGGTGCTTGCCAGGGTGAGCCGGCAGGGCCACTTCCGGGAAGTTCACCGACGAAACCGACGTACCGTTGTCGCTGTACTTGACCAGTTTTTCTGCCACTTCCAGACCGATGTTGGCTTGCGCCTCGGCGGTCGAACCACCGATGTGCGGGGTCAGGATCACGTTGTCGAGGCCACGCAGCGGGCTTTCGAACTCTTCGTCGTTGGAGCGTGGCTCCACCGGGAATACGTCGATGGCCGCGCCGATCAGGTGCTTGTCCTTGATCGCGTCCGCCAGAGCGTCCAGCTCGACCACGGTACCGCGAGCAGCGTTGATCAGGATGCCGCCCTTCTTGATGGCGCGGATTTCCTTCTCGCCGATCATCCACTGGGTCGCAGCGGTTTCCGGAACGTGCAGGGTGACGATGTCGGACATGCCCAGCAGCTCGGTCAGGCTACCGATCTGAGTCGCGTTGCCCAGCGGCAGCTTGGTCACGGTGTCGTAGAAGTACACCTGCATGCCCAGACCTTCAGCCAGAACCGACAGCTGAGTACCGATCGAACCGTAGCCGACGATGCCGAGCTTCTTGCCACGGATCTCGAAGGAGTTGGCTGCGGATTTGATCCAGCCGCCACGGTGGCAGGAAGCGTTTTTCTCCGGGATGCCGCGCAGCAGCAGGATCGCTTCGGCCAGCACCAGCTCGGCAACGGAGCGGGTGTTGGAGTACGGCGCGTTGAACACGGCAATACCGCGCTCACGGGCAGCACTCAGGTCAACCTGGTTGGTGCCGATGCAGAAACAGCCGACCGCAACCAGCTTCTTCGCGTGATCGAAGATCTCTTCGGTCAGTTGGGTGCGCGAACGAATGCCGATGAAGTGAGCGTCAGCGATCTTTTCCTTGAGCTGGGCTTCCGGCAAGGAACCTGTCAGGTATTCGATGCTGGTGTAGCCCGCCGCCTTGAGGACGTCGACAGCCGATTGGTGGACGCCTTCGAGAAGAAGGAACTTGATCTTGCTCTTATCGAGAGAAGTCTTGCTCATCTGCGTAAACCTGTATCCCGGAGAAAAATGGCAGGAAATGGTCAACAGACGCTGACCCGGACGACAAGAATGTCGTCTCCGCGGATCTGGCCTTGGGCACTGTCCTGCGGGGTCGATATGCTAGCATAGCCTCCCCGCTAAACACTCATTCCTGCGACGTGAAGCGTTCTCAGGATGACCATGAATTGTTCGAGAGTTCTGTCGATGACCAATCCTGCCCTGATTGATGAACTGAAGACCCTGGTCGAGCCTGGCAAGGTCCTGACCGACGCCGACTCCCTGAATGCGTACGGCAAGGATTGGACCAAGCACTTCGCCCCGGCGCCCAGCGCCATCGTGTTTCCCAAGACTATCGAGCAGGTGCAGGCGGTGGTCCGTTGGGCCAACGCGCACAAGGTTGCGCTGGTGCCGTCGGGCGGGCGCACCGGGCTTTCTGCGGCTGCGGTAGCGGCCAACGGCGAAGTGGTCGTGTCGTTCGACTACATGAATCAGATTCTCGACGTGAACCTCACCGACCGCACCGCCGTTTGTCAGCCGGGCGTGGTCACCGAGCATTTGCAGAACGTCGCCGAAGAAAAAGGCCTGTACTACCCGGTCGACTTCGCCTCGGCAGGTTCCAGCCAGATTGGCGGCAATATCGGCACCAATGCCGGCGGGATCAAGGTGATTCGCTACGGCATGACCCGTAACTGGGTGGCCGGCATGAAAGTCGTCACCGGCAAGGGCGATGTGCTGGAACTGAACAAAGACCTGATCAAGAACGCCACCGGTTACGACCTGCGTCAGCTGTTCATCGGCGCTGAAGGCACCCTCGGTTTCGTCGTCGAAGCGACCATGCGCCTCGATCGCGCGCCGAAGAATCTCACCGCGATGGTCCTCGGCACCGCCGATTTCGACTCGATCATGCCGGTGCTGCACGCCTTCCAGGGCAAGCTCGACCTGACCGCCTTCGAATTCTTCTCCGACAAGGCTCTGGCCAAAGTCATGGGCCGTGGCGACGTACCGGCTCCGTTCGAGACCGATTGCCCGTTCTACGCGTTGCTGGAATTCGAAGCGACCACCGAAGAAGTGGCCAACAGCGCCCTCGAAACCTTCGAGCATTGCGTCGAGCAGGGCTGGGTGCTGGACGGCGTGATGAGCCAGAGCGAAACCCAGCTGCAGAACCTGTGGAAACTGCGCGAGTACATCTCCGAAACCATCTCGCACTGGACGCCGTACAAGAACGACATCTCGGTCACCGTGTCGAAAGTGCCGGCATTTCTAAAGGAAATCGACGCGATCGTCGGCGAACATTATCCGGACTTCGAAATCGTCTGGTTCGGCCACATCGGCGACGGCAACCTGCACTTGAACATCCTCAAGCCGGATAACCTCAGCAAGGACGAGTTCTTCGCCAAGTGCGCGACCGTCAACAAGTGGGTGTTCGAAACCGTCGAGAAGTACAACGGTTCGATCTCCGCCGAACACGGCGTCGGCATGACCAAACGCGATTACTTGACCTACAGCCGCTCGCCGGTTGAGATCGAGTACATGAAAGCGGTAAAAGCGGTGTTCGACCCGAACGGCATCATGAACCCGGGCAAGATTTTCGCGGTTTGATCGGCAATCTTTGATGAATCAATGAAGGCAGGAGTCGGTAAATGAGCTATCAGCACCAGTACGTCGACGGCACGCGCATCCACTTCCCGATCGGGAAAGTCGTGTGCATTGGCCGCAATTACGCCGAACACGCCAAAGAACTGGACAACCCGGTGCCTACCGAACCGTTGCTGTTCATCAAGCCGGGCAGTTGCGTGGTTGAGCTGGAAGGCGGTTTCGCCATTCCGACCGAGCGCGGTTCGGTGCACTACGAAGCGGAAATCGCCGTGTTGATCGGCAAGCCGTTGTCGACCAAGCCGAGCCGTGAAGAAGTGCTCGACGCGATCTCCGGTTTCGCCCCGGCGCTGGACCTGACCCTGCGCGACAAGCAGGCCGAGCTGAAAGCCAAGGGCCTGCCGTGGGAAATCGCCAAATCGTTCGACGGCGCGGCGGTGCTTGCACCGTTCGTGGTCGGCAGCACTTTTGCTGACCTGACCGACATCGGTATCCGCCTGACCATCAACGGCGAAGTGCGTCAGGACGGCAACAGCAGCGCGATGCTCAACCCGATCGTGCCGATGATCCAGCACATGGCCGGCTGCTTCTCGCTGCAGGCCGGTGACGTGATCCTCACTGGCACGCCAGTGGGCGTTGGCCCGCTGAACGTGGGCGATGACATCGTCCTCGAACTGGTCGGTGCGAGCAGCTTCACCAGCAGCGTGCGCTAATCGCAATACTGCAACACCCTGTGGGAGCGAGCCTGCTCGCGAAAGCGTCAGTTCAGTCGACATCATTGTTGCCTGACACTCCGTCTTCGCGAGCAGGCTCGCTCCCACATTTGTATGTGATCCATTTTGCAAACGGGCAGGGCAATCCCGCCATTTGCCGTTTTTTTCACATCCTGTACGGATAATTCCTCTCATTCTGGCGTCTGAGCCGGCCTCTTTGTGCTATTACCCTTAGCCTGAATTTTCGGAACGCGTCCCTCGATGTCATCTCAAACTCAGCTCAAACCCACTCGCCGTTCACGTTTCGCCCTGCGCTGGTATGTCTGGCTTTTGCTGGTCCTTGCCGCCGCTTATGCCGTGGCGTTTGCCATGCATTGGGATGATCGCGGTGTGCTTTGGCTGCAAGAGCGGTTCGAAAGCCAGGCCGAGCAGAAAGAAAGCATCTGGCTGCCGGACTATCGCGTGGTGATCGATGCCAAGCCGCTCAAGGGGATGGAGAAGGACGAAGCTTCGGATCTGGCGTACAACCCGCAGACCAAAACGCTGTTTTCGGTGATGGGCAAGAACCCGTTTCTTGCTGAACTGACTTTACAGGGCGATGTGCTGCGCAAGATGCCGCTGGTGGGCTGGAGCAATCCGGAAGGCCTGACGATGATGGAAAACGGCCTGATGGCCATCGTCGACGAGCGCCAGCACATGCTGTCGATCGTCAAGGTCGACGCTGATACTCGCGAATTGAACATCGCCGATTTCCCGAAATACGATCTCGGCCCGTCGAAAGACCAGAACAAAGCCTTTGAAGCCATCACCTGGGACCCGCACAACCAACAAATACTGTTGGGCGAGGAGCGCCCGCCGGCGCTGTTCACCTGGAAAAGCGATGGCAGCCAGACCCTCAAGGGCGACAAGCAGAAACTCGCCAGTGATGAACTGGATATTCGCAACCTCTCGGCCTTGGCGATTGACCCGCGCACCCAGCACACACTGGTACTGTCCGCCGACTCACATCTGCTGCTGGAACTGGACGAGAAGGGCGAACAGGTCAGCTTCATGACCCTGCTTGGCGGCTTCAACGGCCTGAAGAACACCATCCCCCGCGCCGAAGGCGTGACCATGGACGAGGCGGGCACGCTGTATATGGTCAGCGAGCCAAACCTGTTCTACCGCTTCGAGAAACAGAGGTAGTGCCTCTGTGTAGGAGCTGCCGAAGGTTCGGGCCGCGTTCGGACGATCTTTTGACTGTGGGACGCAGAGCGTCCCCGGCTGCATTCCCACGCAGAGCGTGGGAACGATCAGATCGCAGCCTGCGGCAGCTCCTACACGGGTTGGCTTGTGGTTTGAGGCAAGTGGCCATTAAGCTTCAGTTCAGACGGGCGTGATATTTCATCCGCCTGTTTTGATCCCGAGCTCATCCACATGCGTCGACTTGCCCGCCCCAAGCCTCTGATTATCTTCCTGGCGGTGATTGCCCTGATCGCGTTGATTGCGATCGGCCAATACATGCGCCTGTTCGAGCGTGCCTGGTTCAACCTGCACACACTGTGGCAACCGCAGAGTAGCGAGTCGATTGGGCTGGATCAGTATCGCGTCGAGATTGAAGCGCGGGTGATTGACGGGTTGGACGACGATGTTTCGGCGCTCACCTTCGATCCGGTGCGCAAAAGCCTGTTCACCGTGACCAACAAGAATTCCGAACTGGTCGAACTGTCGCTCGAAGGCAAGATCCTGCGGCGCATTGCCCTGATTGGTTTTGGCGATCCCGAAGCGGTTGAGTACATCAGCGCCGACACCTACGTGATCACTGACGAGCGTCAGCAGCGGTTGATCAAGATTCACCTGGAAGCAGACACCACATTCCTCGATGCGGCGGACGCCGAGCAGATGACCCTCGGCGTGCATATGGCGAGCAACAAAGGTTTTGAAGGCCTGGCGTATGACTCGGTAGGCAAGCGCTTGTTTGTTGCGAAGGAACGTAACCCGATGCTGATCTACGAAGTGCACGGTTTCCCGCATTTCAATCCGGAGAAGTCCTACGCGGTGCATGTGATCAATGATCCCAAGCGTGACGCCGGGATGTTTGTGCGCGATCTGTCGAGTTTGCAGTACGACGAGCGTAGCGGCCATTTATTGGCGCTGTCGGATGAGTCGCGGCTGATTCTGGAACTGGATGTCGGTGGACGACCGTTGAGCACGATGTCCATTAGTGGCGGTCGGCAGGGTTTGAAGAAGACCGTGCCGCAGGCGGAAGGCATTGCCATGGATGATGACGGGACGTTGTATCTGGTGAGTGAGCCGAACCTGTTCTACGTCTTCAAAAAACCAACACAGCCCTAACTCACACCACAAAACAATGTGGGAGCGAGCCTGCTCGCGAAGGCGTCGTGTCAGCCAATGAAAATGTTGGCTGAACTGGCGCTTTCGCGAGCAGGCTCGCTCCCACAGGTTTATTTGTCTGCCCACAAATATGTGGATGGCCGGGCTTACTCAGCCTTGAGGGTTTTCACGCCTTCGCTAGTACCCAGCAACAACAGATCCGCCGGACGCGCCGCGAACAAGCCGTTGGTGACCACGCCAACAATCGCATTGATCTGCGCTTCCAGCTCCACCGGGTTGGTGATCTGCAGGTTGAACACATCGAGAATGATGTTGCCGTTGTCGGTCAAAACGCCTTCGCGGTACACCGGGTCGCCGCCCAATTTCACCAACTGACGAGCAACGTGGCTGCGCGCCATCGGGATCACTTCGACTGGCAGCGGGAATTCGCCCAGCACCGGCACCAGTTTGCTGGCGTCGGCGATGCAAATGAAGGTCTTGGCCACAGCCGCGACAATCTTCTCGCGGGTCAGTGCGGCGCCGCCGCCCTTGATCAGGTTCAGGTGCGCGTCGCTTTCGTCGGCGCCATCAACGTAGAACTCCAGGTCGCTGACGGTGTTCAGCTCATACACCGGAATCCCGTGGCCTTTCAGGCGCGCGGCGGTGGCTTCGGAGCTGGCGACCGCGCCATCGAACGCGCCCTTGTGCTGGGCCAGGGCGTCGATGAAGCAGTTGGCGGTGGAGCCGGTGCCGACCCCGACGATGCTCTTGTCGTCGAGTTTCGGAAGGATGAAGTCGACGGCGGCCTGAGCCACTGCCTGTTTGAGTTGATCCTGGGTCATGCGGGCTCCGGAAGCGGGCAAGGTGAGAACGGAAAGGCCGGCATTATAGCCGCAAGCGCGGCTAAAACCTCTGGATTCGTGTGGTCGTGCGGGCAAAAGCCGGGTTAGACTCCTCGGTCCCGCTCAACCGCTCAGTGATGCTTTCCGATGCTCGAACAGTACGTCAAAAAGATCCTCACCTCGCGCGTTTATGACGTTGCCGTAGAAACCCCGCTGCAGAACGCTCGCCAGCTCTCCGAGCGGCTGGGCAACGACATTTGGCTCAAGCGTGAAGACTTGCAGCCGGTGTTCTCGTTCAAGATTCGCGGCGCCTACAACAAACTGACGCAACTGAGCGATGAAGAGCGCGCCCGTGGCGTGGTCACCGCGTCGGCGGGCAACCATGCGCAGGGCTTGGCCCTGGCGGCGAAAGTGCTGGGCGTCAAAGCTACCATCGTCATGCCCAAGACCACCCCCGAAATCAAAGTCGAAGGCGTGCGTTCACGCGGCGGCAAAGTGGTGCTGCACGGTGATTCGTTCCCGGAAGCCCTGGCCTACTCGCTGAAACTGGTTGATGAAAAAGGCTACGTCTACATCCACCCGTACGACGATCCGCACACCATCGCCGGGCAGGGCACCGTGGCCATGGAAATTCTGCGCCAGCACCCGCAGCCGCTGGACGCGATTTTCGTTCCGGTCGGCGGCGGTGGTTTGATCGCCGGTATCGCTGCGTACGTAAAATACCTGCGCCCGGACATCAAAGTCATTGGCGTCGAGCCGGACGATTCCAACTGCTTGCAAGCGGCGATGGCCGCCGGTGAACGCGTGGTGCTGCCGACCGTGGGCATCTTCGCCGACGGCGTGGCGGTGGCACAGATCGGCCAGCACACCTTTGACATCTGCAAAGACTATGTCGATGAAGTGATCATCGTCAGCACTGACGAGATCTGCGCCGCTATCAAGGATATCTACGACGATACCCGCTCGATCACCGAACCTGCCGGCGCCTTGGGCGTGGCAGGGATCAAGAAGTACGTCGAGTTGCGCGGCGTCAGTGGCCAGACTTTTGTGGCCATCGACTCCGGTGCCAACGTCAACTTCGACCGCTTGCGCCACGTCGCCGAGCGCGCCGAACTGGGTGAAGGCCGCGAAGCGATCATCGCCGTGACCATCCCCGAGAAGGCCGGCAGCTTCAAGGCGTTCTGCGAAGCCATCGGCAAGCGCCAGATCACCGAATTCAACTACCGCTACAACACCGGCAGCGAAGCGCACATCTTTGTCGGCGTGCAGACCCACCCGGAAAACGACCCGCGCAGCGCATTGCTGGCGAGCCTGACCGAGCAAGGTTTCCCGGTCACCGATCTGACCGACAACGAACTGGCCAAACTGCACATCCGCCACATGGTCGGCGGCCGCGCGGCGCAGGTGGTCGATGAAGTGGTGTTCCGTTTTGAATTCCCGGAGCGTCCGGGGGCGCTGTTCAACTTCCTTAATAAGCTCGGTGGGCGCTGGAACATTTCGATGTTTCATTACCGCAACCACGGCGCCGCCGATGGCCGCGTGGTCGCCGGCCTGCAAGTGCCGCACGACGAGCGTCATCTGGTGCCGGCGGCGCTTGCGGAAATCGGTTACCCGTACTGGGATGAAAGCGAGAACCCGGCCTATCAGCTGTTTCTTGGCTGAACGGCTACGCTGATGGGCATGGCCCAAGGAAGAGAAATACATGGAAACCCTGACCACCCTGAAAGTCCTTCACGTTGCGGCGACCGTGGTCATACTCGCGAGCGGGCTGGGGCTCGCCGCTCTGACCTGGCGTAATCGCAGCGAAGGGCCGGCCAGCACGATGCAGCGTCCCTGGCTGTTTATCTGGTGTTTGATGCTGATCGGGATGCTGAGCATGCCTTTCACCGGCTGGTGGTTGGTGCACCTGATCGGCTGGCCACTGGGGCAGTTGTGGATTCTGGGTTCCAGCGTGATCTATGCCGTGGCCACGTTGAGTGCAGTGTGGTTGTTGGTGCGGCTTAATCGGCTGTGGACTAGCGGGGTTGGTAACTGGAAATTCACGTTGGCGCTGGCGATTGTCAGCGGCATCGGATTTCTCGCCATTGCCGGGTTGATGGGTGCCAAGCCTGTTTAAGGCTTGAGACCGAGTTGACCCCATTCGCGAGCAGGCTCGCTCCCACAGGGGATTTGTGACCTACACAGATCCCCTGTGGGAGCGAGCCTGCTCGCGAAGGCGTAATCAGCCGCGCAGCGAAATCACCGGCCAGCCACGCTTCTCCGCTTCAGCCCGCAGATTCGGATCCGGATCAACAGCCACCGGATTCGCCACCTGCTCAAGCAACGGCAAATCATTCATCGAATCGCTATAGAAATAGCTGTCATCCAAAGAATACCCGGTCTCTTCCAGCCAACGGTTCAGGCGCGTCACCTTGCCTTCACGGAAGCACGGAATATCAGTGCTGCGCCCGCTGTAACGGCCATCGACCATTTCGCATTCAGTAGCGATCAGGGTTTCAACGCCCAGACGCACAGCAATCGGCGCGGTGACGAAGCGGTTGGTTGCGGTGATGATCACCAGTTTGTCGCCCGCGTCGCGGTGCTTTTTCAGCAGTTCCAGCGCTTTGGGCAAGACGATCGGTTCGATGCAGTCGCGCATGTAATCGCTGTGCCATTGCTCGAGCACGGCCATGTCGGTGCGGCCGAGGATCTCCAGGCAGAAGTTCAGGTACGCGGCGTTATCCAGTTTGCCGGCCAGGTAATCCTGATAGAACTCGTCGTTGCGCGCTTTGTACGCAATCGGGTCGAGGAAGCCGCGTTCACACAGATAGTCGCCCCAAGCGTGATCGCTGTCGCCGCCCAGAAGGGTGTTGTCCAAATCGAAGAGTGCCAGGCGCATTGCAGTTACCCGCTGATAAGTCTGTAAAAAGGCGACAAGAATACGGTCTTTTCACAAGAGTGCACATAAGGTAGGAAGCTTCGTTGCCGCCTTATCAACCTTTGTGGAACAATGCGGCGACATGCGTTTGCGAGGTTGTTGCCGTGATCGACCCCGATGGTTTCCGCCCCAATGTCGGGATCATTCTGACGAATGACGCCGGCCAGGTGCTATGGGCTCGCCGTATCAATCAAGATGCCTGGCAGTTTCCGCAAGGGGGAATCAACCCTGAAGAGACGCCGGAAGACGCCTTGTACCGCGAGCTGAACGAAGAAGTTGGCCTGGAACGTGAAGATGTTGAAATACTGGCCTGTACTCGGGGCTGGTTGCGCTATCGTTTGCCGCAACGTCTGGTGCGTACGCACAGCCAACCGCTGTGCATCGGCCAGAAACAGAAATGGTTTCTCCTGCGCCTGATCTCCAACGAGCAGCGGGTGCGGATGGATTTGACCGGTAAACCGGAGTTCGATGGCTGGCGCTGGGTCAGCTATTGGTATCCGTTGGGCCAGGTGGTGACATTCAAGCGCGAGGTGTATCGCCGCGCCCTCAAAGAGCTTGCCCCGCGCCTTTTAGCGCGCGACTGACGACGGAGTTCGACCCCGAGCCATGCTCAATACGCTGCGCAAGATCGTCCAGGAAGTTAACTCCGCCAAGGATCTCAAGGCGGCGTTGGGGATTATTGTGTTGCGCGTCAAAGAGGCCATGGGCAGCCAGGTCTGCTCGGTCTACCTGCTTGATCCCGAGACCAACCGTTTCGTCCTGATGGCCACCGAGGGCTTGAACAAGCGCTCGATCGGCAAGGTCAGCATGGCACCCAACGAAGGTCTGGTCGGTCTGGTCGGCACGCGTGAAGAACCCCTGAACCTCGAAAACGCTTCGGTTCACCCGCGCTACCGCTACTTCGCCGAAACCGGTGAAGAGCGTTACGCCTCGTTCCTCGGTGCACCGATCATTCACCACCGCCGCGTCGTCGGCGTGTTGGTCATCCAGCAAAAAGAACGCCGTCAGTTCGACGAAGGTGAAGAAGCCTTCCTCGTGACCATGAGTGCGCAGCTCGCCGGGGTTATCGCCCACGCCGAGGCCACCGGTTCGATCCGTGGTCTGGGCCGTCAGGGCAAGGGTATTCAGGAAGCCAAGTTTGTCGGCGTGCCGGGTTCGCCGGGGGCGGCGGTCGGTACGGCGGTGGTCATGCTGCCGCCGGCCGATCTCGACGTGGTGCCAGACAAGACCATCACCGACATTGACGCTGAGCTGGCGCTGTTCAAGACCGCCATCGAAGGCGTGCGCGCCGACATGCGCACGTTGTCCGCCAAACTGGCGACGCAGTTGCGCCCGGAAGAGCGCGCGCTGTTCGACGTCTACCTGATGATGCTCGACGATGCCTCGCTGGGCAGCGAAATCACCACGGTGATCAAGACCGGCCAGTGGGCCCAGGGCGCGCTGCGTCAGGTGGTCACGGAACACGTCAACCGTTTCGAATTGATGGACGACGCCTACCTGCGTGAGCGTGCATCGGACGTCAAAGACCTTGGCCGCCGTCTGCTCGCCTATTTGCAGGAAGAGCGTCAGCAGAACCTGGTCTATCCGGAAAAAACCATTCTGGTCAGCGAAGAACTGACGCCGGCGATGCTCGGCGAGGTGCCGGAAGGCACGCTGGTCGGTCTGGTCTCGGTACTCGGCTCGGGTAACTCGCACGTCGCGATCCTCGCCCGGGCCATGGGTATCCCGACGGTCATGGGTCTGGTCGACCTGCCGTACGCCAAGGTCGACGGCATCGAAATGATCGTCGACGGCACCCGCGGCGAGGTCTACACCAACCCGAGCGAAGTGCTGCGCAAGCAGTTCGCCGAGGTCGTCGAAGAAGAGAAACAACTGGCGCTGGGCCTCGACACCCTGCGCGACCTGCCGTGCGTGACCCTCGATGGCCACCGCATGCCGCTTTGGGTCAATACCGGTTTGCTCGCCGATGTGGCGCGGGCGCAGAAGCGTGGCGCCGAGGGTGTTGGCCTGTACCGCACCGAAGTGCCGTTCATGATCAACCAGCGGTTCCCGAGCGAGAAGGAACAACTGGCGATCTACCGCGAGCAGCTCGCCGCGTTCCACCCGCAACCGGTGACCATGCGCAGCCTCGACATCGGCGGTGACAAGTCGCTGTCGTACTTCCCGATCAAGGAAGACAACCCGTTTCTCGGCTGGCGCGGCATTCGCGTCACCCTCGACCACCCGGAAATCTTCCTGGTGCAGACCCGCGCGATGCTCAAGGCCAGCGAAGGCCTGAACAACCTGCGGATTCTGCTGCCGATGATCTCCGGCACCCACGAACTCGAAGAAGCCCTGCACCTGATTCACCGGGCCTGGGGCGAAGTGCGCGACGAAGGCACCGACGTGCCGATGCCGCCGATCGGCGTGATGATCGAGATTCCGGCGGCGGTGTATCAGACCAAGGAACTGGCGCGGATGGTCGACTTCCTTTCGGTCGGCTCCAACGACCTGACCCAGTATTTGCTGGCGGTCGATCGCAATAACCCGCGTGTGGCCGATCTTTACGACTACCTGCATCCAGCGGTGCTGCAAGCCCTGCAAACCGTGGTGCGCGATGCCCATGCCGAAGGTAAACCGGTGAGTATCTGCGGCGAAATGGCCGGCGACCCGGCGGCGGCGGTGCTGTTGATGGCGATGGGTTTCGACAGTCTGTCGATGAACGCCACCAACTTGCCGAAGGTCAAGTGGATGTTGCGTCAGGTCAATCTGAGCAAGGCCCAGGAGTTGTTGGCCGAGTTGATGACCATCGATAACCCGCAAGTAATCCACAGCTCGCTGCAATTGGCGCTGAAGAACCTTGGGTTGTCGAAGATGCATCCGCCGGCGGTGGTCAAGGCCCTCTGAAGATCAAAAGCCCCTCATCGGAACGCCGCCCGCCTAACCCTCTCCCGGAGGGAGAGGGGACTGATCGGGGGATGCTGCAGAGGTACGCCGACCTGAAAGTGCTGTATTGAATCCATAATCGAAGCGCACCGACCTGATAGTGCTGTGCTGAATCCATAATCGAAGCGCACCGACCTGATAGTGCTGTGCTGAATCCATAATCGAAGCGCACCGACCTGATAGTGCTGTGCCGAATCCATAATCGACCCACACCGACGAAGGTGCTGGGTTGAAGCCGTAGTCGTCTCACAGCGACTGAAGATGCTGCTGAATCCATAATCAACTCGGTCTTTCAGGTCGATGTACGGCTCAAGACACCACGGTCGGCTCCCTCTCCCTCCGGGAGAGGGCTGGGGTGAGGGTAAGCTTTTAAGCTGTTATCTCCACTTCGCCCAAATGCCCGCCATACGGCCCATAACTCCGCTCCACCATCCGCCGAGTCCCATCCGCCTTCACGATCAACGCCGTACTCGCCCGCGTCCCGTAACTCTGGCTGGCAATAAACACACTCGACAGCAATGTTTCAGTGGCCAGACCCACGCCGGTATCTGGCAATTCCGCTTCCGGCGCGGTCTGGGCATCGCTTAGCAAATCGAGCAAGTGCTGCGGTTGCGGATCATCCAGCACCGCACTCAACCCAGCCTTGGCCTTCAGCAACTTCGGCCACGGCGTATCCAGACCGGCATTCGACAGTCCGTAAACCCCCGATCCCAGCATCACCGGTTCCGACATCCGCGCATTGAAATGCCACAGCTCATGACTGTTGCCGAGCAGCAGATTGAACCCGGCATATTCCGCCGCACGCCCGACCACATCGCTCAAATAATCATCAATCGACGAATCGCCAGTCAGAAACCGCGCCACCAGCTCACCCCGTGATTTACGCGCCGGCGGCTGATGTGGATCGCGAATATTGGTCAACGCAGCAAAGCGGCCGTTGGCGCCAATCCCCAGCCAGGTGCCGCCGGCCTCAAGATCACGCCCGGCATGTACGTGCGGCACTTCCGGCCATTGCGCCAGCGGCAGGCTCGGCCGGGCGTAGAACTCGTCGCGGTTGGCCGCGACGATCAGCGGCTGGGCATGGCCCGGGCGCCAGGCGAAAACAATCAGGCACATAAGGTGGTCCTTGTGTGTTTTTTGCTCACTCTACGCATCCGGCGTCCGTGCATCCATCGCCAGTGGAGCCAAAGGGTGTGCATCCGTTACCATGCCGCTCCGGTTTTGCGGATGCGGTCTGGGGAGACGGTCATGGAATTTCTGCTCTATCTGGCGCTGGGCGCCTGTGCGGGCGTGCTGGCCGGGCTATTCGGGGTTGGCGGCGGGATCATCATCGTGCCGGTGCTGGTGTTCAGTTTCACCTTGCAGGGCTTTGATCAGTCGATCCTCACCCATCTGGCGGTCGGCACGTCGCTGGCGACGATCATCTTCACCTCGGTCAACGCCGTGCGTGAGCATCATCGACGCGGCGCGGTGCGCTGGCCGATCTTCATGTGGATGGCCGTCGGCATTCTGCTCGGTGCAGGCTTCGGCGCACTGACTGCAGAAGCGATCTCCGGCCCGCACCTGCAAAAGATCATCGGCGTGTTTGCCTTGATCATCTCGGTGCAACTGGCGCTGGACATCAAACCCAAGGCCAGCCGAACGGTGCCGGGTAAATTCGGTCTGACCGTGGCCGGCAGCATCATCGGCTGGGCCTCGGCGATTTTCGGCGTCGGTGGCGGCTCGCTGACCGTGCCGTTCCTGACCTGGCGCAGCGTGCCGATGCAGCAAGCGGTGGCGACTTCGTCGGCCTGCGGGCTGCCAATCGCGCTGGTCAGTGCATTAAGTTTCATGATTCTGGGGTGGCACGATCCGTTGTTGCCGCCGCATAGTCTCGGTTTTGTGTATTTGCCGGCGTTGTTGGGCATCGCCCTGACCAGCATGATCTTCGCCCGCATCGGTGCGCGATTGGCGCATCGGTTGTCGCCGCGCTTGCTGAAACGGCTGTTCGCCGCTTTGCTGTTCAGCGTGGGTGTGAGCTTCCTGCTTTAATCGCGTCGCAATCCTGGCTTAATCCTGAGGTGGCAGCGTCGCCCGGGAATTTTGGTTTCAACTCTAACGAGGAGTCGCAATGCTGCCTTACCCGCAGATCGACCCGGTGGCCCTGGCCATCGGTCCGCTGAAAATCCACTGGTACGGTCTGATGTACCTGATCGGCATCGGCGGTGCGTGGCTGCTGGCGTCGCGCCGGCTCAACCGTTTCGACCCGACCTGGACCAAGGAGAAACTCTCCGACATGGTCTTCTGGATGTCGATGGGCGTCATCGTCGGCGGACGTCTGGGCTATGTGCTGTTCTACGATCTGAGCGCTTACCTGGCCAACCCGACGCTGATTTTCGAAGTGTGGAAGGGTGGCATGTCGTTCCACGGCGGTTTCATCGGCGTAATGCTGGCCGCGTTGTGGTTCGGCAAGCGTAACGGCAAGTCGTTCTTCCAGCTGATGGACTTCGTTGCGCCGATGGTGCCGATCGGTCTGGGCGCCGGACGTATCGGCAACTTCATCAACGCCGAATTGTGGGGCAAAGCCACCGACGTACCGTGGGCCATGGTCTTCCCGCCATTCAGCGACCCGGCACAACTGCCGCGTCACCCGTCGCAGTTGTATCAGTTCGCGCTCGAAGGCGTGGCGTTGTTCCTGATCCTGTGGATTTTCTCGCGCAAACCGCGTCCGACCATGGCTGTTTCCGGCATGTTCGCGCTGTTCTACGGCATCTTCCGTTTCATCGTCGAGTTCGTCCGCGTGCCGGATGCGCAGTTGGGCTATCTGGCCTGGAACTGGCTGACCATGGGCCAGGTGCTCTGCGTGCCGATGATCGTCGGCGGGCTGTTCCTGATCTGGCTGGCCTATCGTCGCGCACCGGCAGCACCGCTCGCGCCGACGGCTTAAACTACGAACCCCGGCGCGCGACGCCGGGGCTCAAAGGACACAGGTAACTCATGAAGCAATATCTCGAACTGGTCTCGCACGTCATTCAGAACGGCAGCAAACAGGCCAACCGCACCGGCATCAACACCATCAGTTTCCCGGGTGCGATGCTGCGTTTCGATCTGCAGGAAGGTTTTCCGGCGATCACCACGCGCAAAATGGCCTTCAAATCGGCCATCGGCGAGATGTGCGGTTTTCTCCGTGGCGTGAACAATGCCGCTGAATTTCGCGCGCTGGGCTGCAAGGTCTGGGACCAGAACGCCAACGAAAACGCGCAGTGGCTGGCCAACCCGTTCCGTCAGGGTGACGACGACCTCGGCGAAATCTACGGCGTGCAATGGCGCAAATGGCCGGCGTACAAGCAGATCCCGCTGAGCAACAGCGCCGCCATCGAACAAACCCTGGCCAACGGCTACAAGCAGATCGCTCAGGGCGAAGAAGACGGCCAGGCCTACGTGGTGCTGTACAAAGCCATCGACCAGGTGCGTCAGTGCGTCGACACGATCATCAAGGATCCGGGCAGCCGCCGTATTCTGTTCCACGGCTGGAACGTTGCTCAGCTCGATGAAATGGCCCTGCCGCCGTGCCACCTGCTGTACCAGTTCCACCCGAATGTCGAGACCAAAGAGATTTCTCTGACCCTCTACATCCGCTCCAACGATCTGGGTCTGGGCACGCCGTTCAACCTCACCGAAGGCGCCGCGCTGCTGAGCCTGATCGGTCGCCTGACCGGCTACACGCCGCGTTGGTTCACCTATTTCATCGGTGATGCGCACGTCTACGAGAACCATCTGGACATGCTCAACGAACAGCTCAAGCGCGAGCCGTTCGCCATGCCGAAACTGAAAATCTCCGACCGCGTGCCGGAGTTTGCCAAGACTGGCGTCTATCAGCCGGAATGGCTGGAGCTGGTCGAGCCGAGCGACTTCTCGCTGGAAGGCTACGAGCACCACGCGCCAATGACCGCGCCAATGGCGGTCTGAAAGACTGGCTCTGAAGCTTTTATATTCGGTATAGGTCTACCGGACTGTCATGTCTGACAGTAGGCAAGTAAAAAAGAGGGTGTTTGACTGACTGCAGGCCTACTGGGCATGGGTCAGTCAAACACCCTCTTTTTCATTCAAGGAGCTTCATCATGACAATCAGTGCATCCGGCGCAACGGCCGGGTTCTCGGAGGTCTCAATCGGTTTTGCACCACAGCGCTTGCAGGGCACGGTGAACAATCGCCCCTTCATTGGCTGTGAAAGTCGCTCGGGGCTTTTCCATTCCATTCCCAGCCTCGACCCGTGGGGGTGCGTGGTGCCCATGGAAATACTCAGCGGCGCACCGATCTTCATCGACTCGTTGCGGGTCGTCGTTTCAGTCAATGAGATGGATTTTCGCAGGGGTGATCAGGTTCGGGTGCAGTGGCAGGCGCTCGGTGGTTCCGGGGGCAGTTATACGTCGCAGCCGCAAACAGTGGTGGAGTACACCTCTTTGCATTTTGCGGTGCCTGACAAAACGGCGCGTCAGTTTGAAGGTGATCGGGTCGAGGTAATCTTTGTCATCGAAAGAGATGGTATTGCTTTACCTTCCTTGTCGTTGCATCTGACGTTCGCGGCGGAGCTGCTCCAGACCGGCCCGGTTTTTATTGATGCCGTGTCGCAAGGTGTCCTGCAAGTTGATCAACATCCCAATGGCGTATGCCTGACCATTCCCCGGATTGAAAACCTGCGAACCAATAACGCCATCGAAATGACCTGGAAAAGCAGTGCAAAGGGCGGCCAGGATGGCGCCTGGAGGGATTACCAGCGCAAGCTGACGGTCAGTCCCGATTCATCCCTCGGCTTCTGGATTGAGCCTACGGTCTATCAGGCGTATCGCGGTGAGACCGTTCACCTGTTCTGCAGTCTTTTTCTGGGTACGGGGATGGTCCCCGGCTTGACCTACGGCATGGGGCACCGGGGTGTATTGGAGTTCAGGCTGGTGTGAGAGCCATTGGCGACGCAGGACTAATGACCATGACTTCTGCCCACATGGGAGTGCTCAACCTCCGTCGCCACCACACCGCCACTCACTTCCAGCCGCTGCAGAATCCCGCATTGCTCCGCATCCGGCCCTTCGCCACAACGTTGGCGCAGGTCGAGCAACTGTGTCTGCAACGCCAACAAGCCATCAATCCGCGCCTTCACGTGCTGGATGTGTTCGTCGATCAGCGTATTGACGCTTTCACACTGATCCTGCGGGCTGTCACGCATGGCCAGCAGACTGCGGATTTCTTCAAGGGTCATGTCGAGGGTGCGGCAGTTGCGGATGAAGGTCAGGCGTTCGGCGTGGGCCTGGGTGTAGACGCGATAGTTGCCGTCGCTACGGGCCGGTTCCGGCAGCAGA
>NZ_CP077089.1:5665000-5830000 GCF_014268445.2 Pseudomonas tensinigenes | reverse complement strand
AGAGGAGCGTTCTGTAAGCCTGTGAAGGTGAGTTGAGAAGCTTGCTGGAGGTATCAGAAGTGCGAATGCTGACATGAGTAACGACAATGGGTGTGAAAAACACCCACGCCGAAAGACCAAGGTTTCCTGCGCAACGTTAATCGACGCAGGGTTAGTCGGTCCCTAAGGCGAGGCTGAAAAGCGTAGTCGATGGAAAACAGGTTAATATTCCTGTACTTCTGGTTATTGCGATGGAGGGACGGAGAAGGCTAGGCCAGCTTGGCGTTGGTTGTCCAAGTTTAAGGTGGTAGGCTGAGATCTTAGGTAAATCCGGGATCTTAAGGCCGAGAGCTGATGACGAGTTACCCTTTGGGTGACGAAGTGGTTGATGCCATGCTTCCAAGAAAAGCTTCTAAGCTTCAGGTAACCAGGAACCGTACCCCAAACCGACACAGGTGGTTGGGTAGAGAATACCAAGGCGCTTGAGAGAACTCGGGTGAAGGAACTAGGCAAAATGGCACCGTAACTTCGGGAGAAGGTGCGCCGGTGAGGGTGAAGGACTTGCTCCGTAAGCTCATGCCGGTCGAAGATACCAGGCCGCTGCGACTGTTTATTAAAAACACAGCACTCTGCAAACACGAAAGTGGACGTATAGGGTGTGACGCCTGCCCGGTGCCGGAAGGTTAATTGATGGGGTTAGCTAACGCGAAGCTCTTGATCGAAGCCCCGGTAAACGGCGGCCGTAACTATAACGGTCCTAAGGTAGCGAAATTCCTTGTCGGGTAAGTTCCGACCTGCACGAATGGCGTAACGATGGCGGCGCTGTCTCCACCCGAGACTCAGTGAAATTGAAATCGCTGTGAAGATGCAGTGTATCCGCGGCTAGACGGAAAGACCCCGTGAACCTTTACTATAGCTTTGCACTGGACTTTGAATTTGCTTGTGTAGGATAGGTGGGAGGCTTTGAAGCGTGGACGCCAGTTCGCGTGGAGCCATCCTTGAAATACCACCCTGGCAACTTTGAGGTTCTAACTCAGGTCCGTTATCCGGATCGAGGACAGTGTATGGTGGGTAGTTTGACTGGGGCGGTCTCCTCCTAAAGAGTAACGGAGGAGTACGAAGGTGCGCTCAGACCGGTCGGAAATCGGTCGTAGAGTATAAAGGCAAAAGCGCGCTTGACTGCGAGACAGACACGTCGAGCAGGTACGAAAGTAGGTCTTAGTGATCCGGTGGTTCTGTATGGAAGGGCCATCGCTCAACGGATAAAAGGTACTCCGGGGATAACAGGCTGATACCGCCCAAGAGTTCATATCGACGGCGGTGTTTGGCACCTCGATGTCGGCTCATCACATCCTGGGGCTGAAGCCGGTCCCAAGGGTATGGCTGTTCGCCATTTAAAGTGGTACGCGAGCTGGGTTTAGAACGTCGTGAGACAGTTCGGTCCCTATCTGCCGTGGACGTTTGAGATTTGAGAGGGGCTGCTCCTAGTACGAGAGGACCGGAGTGGACGAACCTCTGGTGTTCCGGTTGTCACGCCAGTGGCATTGCCGGGTAGCTATGTTCGGGAAAGATAACCGCTGAAAGCATCTAAGCGGGAAACTTGCCTCAAGATGAGATCTCACTGGAACCTTGAGTTCCCTGAAGGGCCGTCGAAGACTACGACGTTGATAGGTTGGGTGTGTAAGCGCTGTGAGGCGTTGAGCTAACCAATACTAATTGCCCGTGAGGCTTGACCATATAACACCCAAGCAATTTGCTGACCTGAAAAGGCACCAGATTGCGGTGTGTGAAGACGAAACGAACCGAAAGTTCGACTGCACTTAAAAAAGCAGCACAAAACACCGAAAGCCATCACATACCCAATTTGCTGAAGCGAGGCCACTTGGCCACGACTCAGTACCCGAATTTCTTGACGACCATAGAGCGTTGGAACCACCTGATCCCATCCCGAACTCAGCAGTGAAACGATGCATCGCCGATGGTAGTGTGGGGTTTCCCCATGTGAGAGTAGGTCATCGTCAAGATTAAATTCCGAAACCCCAATTGCGAAAGCAATTGGGGTTTTGTTTTGCCCGCAGGAAAAGTTTTTTGCTCGCGACCGCGAACAAATTTGCACAGTTATTTTCGAATCAGAACACTAGAATAGCCCCACCTTATTCGGAGCCAGAGCCTTTATGTCAGAGTCGGTTGACGCCCCAGGGCTGTCAGATTTACCGCTGGAAGACTTGGTGGCCTGTCACGAGTGCGACCTGCTGATGCGCAAGCCCACACTTGCCCATGGCGAGAAAGCGCTGTGCCCACGCTGCGGTTACGAGTTGTATGCCCACCGCCATAACGTGGTGCAGCGCAGCCTTGCCTTGGTGATTGCAGCATTGCTGCTGTACATCCCGGCAAACTTTTTGCCCATCATGCAGCTCAATATCCTCGGACAGTCTTCGCAGGATACGGTCTGGAGCGGCGTGCTCGGCTTGTTCAATACGGACATGCAGGGCGTTTCGATCGTCGTATTCCTGTGCAGCATGGCCATTCCGCTGTTGAAGTTGCTGTGCCAGTTGTTTGTCTTGCTAACGATCCGCTTCGATATCGGTCGCAGTTACGGTTTGCTGCTTTACCGTATTTATCACCACCTCAAAGACTGGGGAATGCTTGAGGTCTACCTCATGGGCGTACTGGTGGCGATCGTCAAACTGGCGGACATGGCAGCCATCACCGCTGGCCTTGGCCTCGCGTGTTTTATTGGATTGTTGTTGGTACAGGTATGGCTGGAGGTGGTTATGTCACCGCATCAGATCTGGCAGGCGTTATCAGGGGAAGATGCTCATGCGGGCGATTGATGCGGGCATTCTGGTCTGTACCGAATGTCATGAGTTGAACAGGCAGGAAGCGGACACCGACGAGCAAACCTGCACCCGCTGTGGTGCATTGGTCCACGCTCGCAGGCCGAACAGCCTTACCCGCACCTGGGCACTGCTGATCACGGCAGCGATTATCTATATTCCGGCCAATGTCTTGCCGATCATGACTGTCAGTTCTTTGGGGCAGGGTGATCCGAGCACGATCATGTCCGGGGTGATCCAATTGGTGCAGCACGGCATGATTCCGATTGCTGCGGTGGTGTTTATTGCCAGCATTCTGGTGCCGACCTTCAAACTTGTCGGTATCGCGCTGCTGCTGTTTTCAGTACAACGACGTCAGCCGTTGTCCGCTCGTCAGCGCATCTGGATGTACCGTTTCATCGAGTTCATCGGCCGCTGGTCGATGCTCGATATTTTTGTGATCGCCATTCTCGTGGCGGTCGTCAACTTCGGCCGGCTTGCCAGTGTCGAAGCCAATCTTGGCGCCATCGCCTTCGCCAGTGTGGTGATTCTGACGATGCTCGCCGCAGTAACTTTCGATCCCCGACTGATTTGGGATAACACGGAGTCGGACGACGACCATGACTGATTTGCCCGTAGCGAAAACCCGACCGGCCTCGAACTGGTCTGCCATTTGGGTACTGCCTCTGATCGCGCTGATCATCGGTGGCTGGCTCGGCTGGCGTGCCTATTCCGAAACCGGTATCGAAGTTCAGATCCGTTTTGAAAGTGGCGAAGGCATCCAGGCCAACAAGACCGAGGTCATGTACAAAGGCATGCCGGTCGGTAAGGTCAAGGCGCTCAAGCTCGACGATGAAGGCAACTCAAAAGGTGTGATCGCCACCGTTGAGATGAACAAGGACGTCGAGCAATACCTCAAGACCAGCACGCGCTTCTGGCTGGTCAAACCGAGCGTGACCCTGGCCGGTATCACCGGTCTGGAAACCCTGGTTTCCGGTAACTACGTCGCCATCAGCCCTGGCGAAGGCGAGCCCGTGCGCAAGTTCAAAGCACTGGCCGAAGAGCCGCCGTTGTCGGACGCCAAGCCCGGTCTGCACCTGACCATCAAGGCTGATCGTCTCGGATCACTGAACCGTGGCAGCCCCGTGTTCTACAAGCAGATCAAAGTCGGCCAGATCAAAAGCTACCTGCTCTCGGAAGACCAGAGTACCGTCGAGCTCAAGGTTTTCATCGAGCCGACCTACGCCAAACTGGTGCGCAAACACACGCGTTTCTGGAATGCCAGCGGCATCAGCATCGACGCCAACCTGTCCGGGGTGAAAGTGCGCAGCGAATCGCTGGCCAGCATCGTCGCCGGTGGCATTGCCTTCGCTACGCCGGAGAACCGCAAGGATAGTCCACCGACCGATCCGAGCCTGCCTTTCCGTCTCTACGAAGACTTCGATGCCGCTGCTGCCGGCATTCGTGTGAAGGTCAAACTCAGCGACTTCGAAGGCCTGCAGGCTGGCCGTACGCCGGTGATGTACAAAGGCATTCAGGTCGGCAACCTGAAAGCGCTGAAGGTCGATGCGGATCTGAACAGCGCCACTGCCGAGCTGACTCTTGATCCGTTGGCCGAAGACTATCTGGTCGATGGCACGCAGTTCTGGGTGGTCAAACCATCGATTTCGCTGGCAGGCATCACCGGTCTGGAAGCCTTGGTGAAAGGTAACTACATCGCTGTGCGTCCGGGTGATAAAGGCGCGCCGCCGAAACGCGAGTTCGAGGCACGGCCAAAAGCGCCGCCGCTGGATCTGCGTTCGCCGGGTCTGCATCTGGTGTTGTTCACCGACACCCTTGGCTCGATCGATGTCGGCAGCCCGATTCTGTACAAACAGGTCAAGGTCGGTTCGGTGCAGAGCTATCAGTTCTCCAAGACCCGCAAGCAACTGGTGATCGGTGTACACATCGAGAAGGAATACGAAAACCTGGTCAACGCCTCGACGCGTTTCTGGAACGTCAGCGGTGTCACGCTGACCGGCGGGTTGACCGGTGGGATTCAAGTGAAGAGCGAATCGCTGCAGACCCTGATGGCCGGCGGTATCGCTTTCGAAACGCCGCAAGCCAAGGCACCGCTGCAGAAACGCATTCCGCGCTTCCGTCTGTTCGCCAATCACGATGACGCTAACCAGAAGGGCGCCGTAGTGACGATCAAGGTCGATCGCGCTGATGGTTTGCGCAGCGGCACGCCGGTTCGCTTCAAGGGTCTGGATGTCGGCAAGATCGAAAGTGTTGATCTGACTGACGATCTGCAATCGGTCATCCTCACGGCGCGCATCACTGAAGTGCCGGAGAAGATCGCCCGGGTTGGTAGCCAGTTCTGGGTGGTAAAACCTGAGTTGGGCTTGATCAAGACTGCCAATCTGGAAACTCTCGTGACCGGGCAGTACATCGAAGTGCAACCAGCGGCGAAGAACCTCGGCCCGCAGAAAAACTTCGTTGCCCTGGCCAGTGCGCCGGAAGTCACCAAGCAAGAGGCGGGTCTGAGTCTGGTACTGAGCGCTGCCCGTCGTGGTTCGCTGAAGCCGGGTGTGCCAGTCACCTACCGCGAAATTACTGTGGGTAAGGTCACCGGTTATGAACTGGGCCAGACCGCTGATCGCGTGTTGGTGCACATTTTGATCGAGCCGAAATACGCGCCACTGGTGCGCAGTGGCAGTCGTTTCTGGAACACCAGCGGTGTCGGTTTCGATATCGGTTTGTTCAACGGGCTGACGGTACGCACCGAGTCGCTGGAGACGGCGATTCAGGGTGGCATCGCCTTCGCCACGCCGGATGGCGAGCGTATGGGCAACCCGGCGCGACCTGAGCAGACGTTCCCGTTGTTCGACAAGTTTGAGGATGAGTGGCTGACGTGGGCGCCGAAGATTTCGCTCGGTAAGTAATCAGGGAACTGATGTGGCGTCTGTCAGGACGCCTCGCGAGCAGGCTCGCTCCCACAGTGGATGAGCGGTGTACACAAAAATTGTGTTCGACGCTAATCCCTGTGGGAGTGAGCCTGCTCGCGATAGGGCCCGCAAAATCAACACAAACCCCAAGCCATAAAAAAGGGCCGCGATCCCATCAGATCGCGGCCCTTTTTTTGCCTTCAGTTAATGCCGATCAAACCGCATCCAGCTCCGGTTCATCTGCTTCAACATTGACCGTTGCCTTCACCACATCATGGCGGCGGATGTACTTCCAGTCCGCCTCATCAATGTAGATCCCCGCCGGGCCGCTGCCTCCTTCGAGGTCGATCGCGACACTGGCGCAAACCTGCGGCTTCACACTCGCCAGAATCGGTACAAAACCCAGTTGCAGGCTGGTTTCCAGCAGCGCAGCCTGGTTCTTCTCGTCGATGTCTGCGGCCTCGTCGAGGTAGTACGGCAGACGCACGCGACCGGCCTGGTCGCGATCCATCAAGTGCAGCAACAAGTACATGTTGGTCAGCGCCTTGATGGTCATGGTCGTGCCGTTGGACGCCGCGCCATCGATGTCGGTGTGAATAACCGGTTGACCGTTGACCTTGGTGATCTCGAACGCCAGTTCGAACAAGTCCTTGAGACCGAGCTGGTTGTGGTTTGCCGCCACCAGCCGCGCCAGATATTCCTTGGCCTCTTCGTTCTTGTTGTCCTGTTCGGCGCTCTGGCTCAGGTCGAACACCGACAGAGTTTCGCCTTCTTCGTACTGACCGGCGCTGTGGATGATCTGGTCGATGTGCTTGAGGGCTTCCTTGTTCGGCGCGAGGACGATACGGAAGCTCTGCAGGTTGGACACCTGACGTTTGTTGATCTCGCGGTTGAACAGCGCCAGTTGGTGCTCGAGGCTGTCGTAGTCGCTGCGGATGTTGCGCAGGGTCCGGGCGATGTCGGTGACCGCCGCGCGACGGGCCTTGCCCAGTGTCAGCGCTTCATCGGTACGGTGCGCGTAAGCGTTGATCAGCAACGACAGGCGGCGCTCCATGTCGTCTTCGCTGTCGAACTTGGCCACGCCTTTCAGACGCACCTGCGCGTACAGCG
The DNA here is from genome assembly GCF_014268445.2 of Pseudomonas tensinigenes. Lineage (NCBI taxonomy): Bacteria > Pseudomonadati > Pseudomonadota > Gammaproteobacteria > Pseudomonadales > Pseudomonadaceae > Pseudomonas > Pseudomonas tensinigenes. The sequence goes on along the minus strand of NZ_CP077089.1, from coordinate 5,823,168 downwards.
CTTCGATCTGACCGTCAGCGCGCAGCAGGCCTTGCCAGCTGTCCTGATAGTCGTTTAGCAGCGGCAGCAGGTTGTCCATCGAGTCGTCGACCGGATCCATGAACGGCGTACCGAACGGCAGATCTGCCGGCAACAACTGACGACGACGCAACGCATCGTCGAGCGTGCGTTGCTTGGCTTCCATATCGGCGATCTGGCGGCCGACCAGTTGCAGCTTGGCCGACAGTTGCTGGACACGCTCGGTGAAGGCGTCGCTGGAGCGCTTGAGTTCGTCCTGCGCGCCTTCCATCTGCGCCAGTTGCTCGAGCTTGTCGCTTTCTTCAGCGCTCAAAGTCTGCGTGCGGCGGAAATCTTCCAGAGCTTTCTGCGCGTCCAGCACTTGCTGGTACAGCGCTTCGGTCTGGGTCTTGCTCGCGGCGCGGTCGGCGGCCACGGCCTGCTGGGTTTTCAGTTGCTTGAGTTCTTTTTCCAGACGCTCTTTCTGGTCGCGCAGTGCAGCACGGTCGGCCAGCGCTTGCAGCGCCGGCGGCTCGATGTGCGAGATGTCGATGGACAAGCCCGGCACTTCAAAACGCTCACCCTTGAAGCCATCGAGAATCAGCTCAACCGATTTGACCCACTCGCCGTCGTCGTCGAGGGTGATGCCGTGTTCGCCCAGCGGCAGGCTGAACAATGCGCTGTTGAACAGACGCATCAAGCGCTCGACGTCCTGTTGCGAGAACTCTTCACGCAGGCGGGCGTAGCTGTTGTTGTCGGCGTGGTCGAGTTGCTGCTTCACCGACTTCAGGCGTTTTTCCAGATCGCGTACGCGCTCCTCCAGATCTTCCGCACTGAACTGACGGGATTGCGCCAAGGCGCCGGCCAATTCGTCGTGAGCGTCTTTGGCAGCGAGCAATTGTTGCTCGAGCACTTTGACGTCATCGACCAGGGCGAAGCGATTCTTCAGTACCGACAATTCGCCGAGCCAGCGCTGGATGCCGGAGATTTCCCGCTCCAGACGCATCAGTTCCTGCGTGCCGCCGCGCTGATCGTTTTGCAGACTGTCCTGCTCACCACGGTAATGGTCGGCCTGAATCGTCAGCTCTTCCTTGCGCGCACTGGCGTAGTCCGACCAGGTGCCGAGCAGCGAGTCGAGCAGCGGCGACAGGCGATGCAGTTTGCCGCGCAGCACGTCGCGCTGTTTCACGCCGTTGGCCAAGGCCTCAACCAACGGGCCGGCAGCGACCAGCGAGTTGTAGTCCTGTTCCATTCGACGTACATCGCGGAAGGCTTCTTCGCACGCGGCGATGTAATCGACGCTGCCGGAGCGCAGGCTGTGTTCGAAGGCATCGAGGAACAACTGCTTGAGCTTGGCCGCGGTGATTTCGCGCATGTGCAGCAGGTTGATGAACAGCGCGCGGAAGGTCTTCAGGCTCTGTTCGCTGGTGGAGCGCAGCGGAATCAAAGTCAGGTCGAGCGGAATCGACGTATGACCGCCCACCAGCAAGCGACGCAGTTCATCAGGCTTGAGTTCGTAGGCTTTCAGGCCTTCTTTCTCAAGGTTGCTGAACAGCTCTTTCTGGCGCAGGCAGGTGTCGTTTTTCTGGTAATGCGCCAGATCGAGCTTGCCGGCGTAAGCGAAGAACTGGTGACCGAAACCACCGCCCGGGCCACGACCAACCACGCCGATCACGTGCGGGCCATGGGGCAGATTCACTTCAACGAGGATGTAGCTGGTGTCGGAAGCGAAGTAGAAGCGCCGCGATTGTTCCAGGCTGTATTTGCCGAAACTCATGTCCGACATGCGCGCCAGAATCGGGAACTGCAAGGCGTTGATCGACGCCGATTTACCGAGGTTGTTCGCGCCGTAAACCGACAGCGGTTCTTCCAGCGGGAACAGACCGAGGCTGTAACCGGCGGTGTTCAAAAGGGCAAAGCGGCGGATGCCGTAGCGTTCCTGGCTCATGCGTCGGACTCCTGTTCTTCGGCAATGGCGCGCGCCAGTGCGTCTTCTTCGCTCTCTTCTTCAAACTCTGAGAGATCGAGCGGATCGTCGGTTTCGAGGAATTTGGCTTCCGCCGCTTCGTCGATCAGCACTGGTGCCGGCAGCGGCAGAACGCTGTGCACGCTGGCTGCCAGATCGCGGTCCTGCTGCACCGACAGGCACACGTCGAGGAAACGGTGCATCGGCGGCAGAAAGCGATAAACGCCGTTTTCTTCGCTGGCAAAACCGAGTTGAGTCATGCGGCGCATGATCTTTTCTTCGAGTTCTTCAACGGTCTGCACTTCGGCCTGAATGAACAGATCGCGGTATTTCTCCAGCAGCGACGGCAACTCTTCGCGGCCGAGGCTGCCGCCATCGAGCACGGCAATCGGATCGCGACCCTGATCGGCCAGATGCTCGACGAGGATGAAGGTAAACAGCGCCAGACGCTGGGCAGTCTTGTTCACCGCCGCAGCGGCCATGTCCGGCACGAAGTAGTAGAAACCACGGGTGTCGCAGACCAGTTCAAAACCCAGCGCTTTGAACAGCGTGCGGTATTGATCCTGGAAATTCGACAATTGCGCGTACAGCTCCGGGTCGCGGCGGCTGACGTGGTAACCCTTGAACAGCTCGCGGAAGATCGGCGCGAGTTGCGACAGTTCGGAAAGATCAAGATGCATTGGGGATGCTCGCAGAATTCTCGGAGGCAGAGTCGCTGGCCGAGAGCAGGGCGAAGGAGCGCAGGCTGACCTGGTGCTCGTGAGTGTGGTATTCGCGGCGTTCCAGACGCTCGCGCTTGAAGCGTTTTTCCCGCGACAGGCGCGAGAACCAGTAGAGCAATTCGTCGGTGGCGCCGTCCGGTTCCTGTTCCAGCAGCCAGGTCATCAGATCCGGCATCGGCAGGGCTTCTTCGCAACGGTCGACCATCTCGCGCACGGTGCGTGGCGCGCGTGGTGCTTCGCCTTTTTGCGTTTTGTGCGCTTTCGGGAAGCGCGCCGGTTTCGGCTCGAAACGCGCCAGTGCATAGACGTAGGCTTCGACCTGACTGGCGCTGCCGAGGAAGGTGCTTTGCGGGCGGGTGAACAGCGGCATCGCCGCTTGCGGCACGGCGTCGATGCCTTTGCGGCGGATCGCCGCCAAAGCCAACGCGGCGCCACGGGTCACGGCATTGTGCCGGCGCGCTTCTTCGCGCAGCGGCAGCAGCAGTTCGCGGGCATGACGCAAAGTCAGTTGGGCGCTGGTCTGCATTTCGAGGATGCGTGCGTGGGTGCGCAGCAGCATGTCGTCATCGACCAGATGGCCGAGGCGCTGCTGTTCGCTGAGCATTTTCAGCAGCACGGTTTCGACCTTGCGCACGCCTTGTTCGAAGGCGCCGTCGGCGTTGACCAGATCGATCATCGGCTCGACGTATTCGTCCCAGGTCGCCAGTACTTCAGCGTAACGCTGACGCAGCGGAATCTGTCGATCGCTGGTCTTCGCCCGCTCGGCGACGGCCACCAAGGCCTGTTCGTCGTTGTCGAGCTTCTTCAGCACATCGCGCACGCGCATGTCGAGCAGGCGCAGCTGGCGGGCAAGGTCGTGGCCATCGCGGACTTCGAACGCGTCCTGGATGTAACCGGCCAGACGCTCGAGGTGGCGCAGATAGGCTTCGATTTCCAGGCACAGGCCCAGTCGGTGTTCACGCCGCAGATACGCGAGGAAGTCGTGAATCTGCGCGTTCAGCTCGAAACGGTTCGGGCTTTTCGCCACCGGAATCAGGATATCGAGGCGAATCCACACATCGAGCAGGCTGGTGATGTCCTGCGGCGTGCTGTCCAGTTGTTGGGCGGCCAGTTGCGAGCGCAGTTCGTTGAGGCTCAATGTGCCTTGGTCGAAGTGCTCACACAGTGGCTCAAGCAGTGCCCAGTGTTCAGCGAGGGCGCGCAAGACGCGCTTGGGTTCGATCATCGGAATGCCCGGCTGGTTGGCAATGAAAAGCGGCGATTGTACTGCATCACGAAGGATGCGATTCACTCTCGGGACGGGCTGTCGCATTCTTTGTATAAAGAGCGTGGGTAAAGCGCCTCGTGAAAGAGTATCGATCTACAACGGGCGATCTTGAACGAAGGGCGGTAGAATCAGCGCACTTCAGTTATCCACAAGTGGCCGACCTTTGCTAATCGAGTCCCGCCGCCGCGCCTATTTGAACGCCATGCAGGTGGTCAACTGGCTGCCGCGCACCGAATTGCCCTTCGCCGCACCCTCGCGGCCCGAGCTGCTGGACATGCCCGAGCCCGAGGTAGAGGCGCCGGTGATGCTTGCGCCTGCGGTGGAAACGCCCGCGCAGCCTGCCGTTCGTCCGGTCGAACGGCCGAAGATCGAAGTGCCGCGTCCGTCGTTGGCCAGCACTCGCACGGGTGCCAAACCAGTGGACGTGGTCGACGACACACCTGTCGTCGCCAAACCCGTGCCAGTACCGCCACCGCGTTTTGCATTGCAACTTTTGCGCGCCGGGCGTTGCCTGCTGCTGGTCGAGTTACCCACAGGCGAACCGTTCCAGTCCCGCGATCCCGCCTATCTGTTACTCAAAGACATGCTGCGCGCCGCCGGTCTGCCGGATGCGCCGCAAATTGTCGGCGAGCCGGTGCGCTGGCCGTGGCTCAATCGCGGCACGATGGATCAGGGCCCGGACGCGGCGCGTGACTTTGTGCAGGGATTCCTTTCCGTGCAAATGGAAGCCGCTCCGTGTGCCTGCCTGTGGCTGATCGGCCTGCCGGCGGTGCGTTTTGCCGGTGAAGCGGATGCCGAAGCGTTCAATCGTGAATTGCAGATCGAAGGTCTGGGTTCGGCCTGGGCCATTCCCGGTCTGGAATTGTTAATGGAAGAGCCACAGCGCAAGGCCGCTGTGTGGCAAGCCATGCGTCGGCTAATGGCGCGCTGGAAAGAATCGAATGAGTGACGCTGTATCGTTCCGCCCGATGACCGAGGCGGATCTGGAAACCGTGCTGAAAATCGAGTACGCCGCTTACAGTCATCCATGGACTCGGGGGATTTTTCTCGACGGGCTGGGCAAGTACCAGATCTGGCTGATGTTCGAAGGTGAGCAGCAGGTTGGGCACGGCGTGGTGCAGATCATTCTGGATGAGGCGCACCTGCTCAATATCACCGTCAAACCGGAGAATCAGGGGCGTGGTCTGGGGCTGACGTTGCTCGAGCATCTGATGTCGCGGGCCTATGCGGCTTCTGCGCGGGAATGTTTTCTGGAAGTGCGTGACAGCAATACGGGCGCGTTCAAGTTGTATGAGCGTTATGGCTTTAACGAGATTGGCCGGCGTCGGGATTATTATCCGGCGGTGGGTGGGCGTGAAGATGCGGTGGTCATGGCCTGCACCCTGGTTGACTGATCGCCTTTAAAAGCTTCGCGAGCAGGCTCGCTCCCACATTGGACTCAGGGCGTTCAACAATTTGTGCGCAACCCGAAACCCCTGTGGGAGCGAGCCTGCTCGCGAAAGCGTCCTACCAGGCAGCGACGATCAGCGGTTGCCATCCAGCGGATCGCGCCGCGCCAGTTCCGCCTCATCCAGCCCATTGCCACCGCCAATGTCATCTTCATCGACAATGCTCAGATCCCAATCGGCCTGATTGCCTTCCCCGGCCTCTTCGGCATCCCGCGCGCCATCTTCATGAATCAGTGTTTCCGGGCTCAGATCATCGTCGGTGGGTTCATGGTCAGCGGTCGATGCGCCGGTCAATCCGGCCTCACGCACCCGCTCACGCGGCATCAACTGCTCACGTTCACGCTCCGGGATCTCATCACCGATTTTCGCGCTGGGTTGGTCTCCATCGAAATCCAGCTCATGCACCGAACCCATGCGGTCTTCGTTATCATCGATGGGCTCCGGTTGCACTGCATCGTAAGGGCGTCGTGAATCAGTCATGGCAATTCCTCATACTGTGGGCCTTACTTAGGTGGACTCACCGGGCACACGAGAATTCCAATGAAATCACTTGCGGTTCTGGCGTGACCCCGACGGGCGGTCGTCTGTCATACCAGCGCATCTTTCTTGAGGCCTTACAGCATGCATGACTTACAAGACCTGATTGATAACAACGAGCGTTGGGCTGACGCGATCACCAAGGAAGACCCGGATTTCTTCGCCAAACTGGCGCGCCAGCAAACGCCGGAATATCTGTGGATCGGCTGCTCCGATGCGCGAGTGCCGGCCAACGAGATCGTCGGCATGCTGCCGGGCGATCTGTTCGTCCACCGTAACGTCGCCAACGTGGTGCTGCACACCGACCTCAACTGCCTGTCGGTGATCCAGTACGCAGTGGACGTGCTCAAGGTCAAACACATCCTCGTCACCGGCCACTACGGTTGCGGTGGTGTGCGCGCGTCGATGCAGGACCGGCAGTTCGGCCTGATCGATGGCTGGCTGCGTTCGATCCGCGATCTGTACTACGAAAAGCGCGAGGAACTAGCCAAGTTGCCGACCGAAGAAGAGCAGGTTGATCGCATGTGCGAACTCAACGTGATCCAGCAAGTGGCCAACGTCGCCCACACCAGCATCATCCAGAACGCCTGGCATCGCGGGCAGAGCCTGTCGATACACGGTTGCATCTACGGCATCAAGGATGGCCGCTGGAAAAGTCTCAACACCACCATCAGTGGTTTCGAGCAGTTGCCGCCGCAGTATCGTCTGCGTCCGGTTGGCGCGGTATAACTCAGCTTCCAGCGGACCTTTCAGCGCGACCCTGAATGCCGCCAGCGCTGTAGAAAGTGCTGACCTTCGAGGGTGGGTGGTTCGTCGTAGCCGGTGATCCACCCACGGCAGCGTGGCGAACCGCAACCGCAGGCAAACTGGTGCAGCAGTTTGTCTTCAGTGGCGGTGTAGTCCATGGTCAACCGTTCGCCGCTGTGGATATCTTTCAACGCCCACAACCATAACTCGCTCATGTCGAGAAACACGTTGGGGTCGCACGCGTGTTCGATCAATCCGCAAAAGCGCGGATCGTAGATGTGGATGCCCGTCAGCAATTGTCGGGTCTGGCGGCAGCGATACGGCAGTAATTGCCCGGACACCCGGCACATCCGGTGGGTGTGCAGGAACTCGCGCCGCGCGGCGACCGCCGTAGGGGCGCCGTATCCATCCTGAAGGATTTCGAAATCGGCGCAGGCCGGAAACCCCAGGCGCACGGGCAAGCCGGCGAAGGGGTAGATGCCTTCGGTATCGCGCGGAGCAGAGTGCGCCATGGCGTGGATGTTCATAACAGTCCTTGTCGCAAGGCTTTTGCGACTTCCTTGGGTTGACGTCCTGTCACTACTGCGATGTCGGTACTTGGATCCAATCGTGTCTTATTAGGTATAGCTGGTCTACTGTCAGATCTGACAGGCGATATAGACGCTTTCCCGCGTCAGCATTGGCTGACACGGGAATGTCACAAGCAATTACAGGTGTGGGGCGGGAATAGCGGCGGCCGGCAGCGGCGCTTTCAATTGCTTCAGTTGCGATTTGATCGCAGTGGTTGTGCACTTGGCAGCGGCCTGCTCCGGGGTCAGATTGCGGATCGAGGTGTAGAACAGTTCGCAGGTTTTGCCTTTCTGCGTGACCTGCCATGTCTGCGTGCAACGGGTGAGGGTGGTCTGTGGATTGCTGCCCGGTTTGCTGCCCATCCCGGCCTGCCAGCAGGCGGCGCTCAGATCCTGGCCCATCACTTTCAGACCCGCAGCATCAGCCTTGGCCTGGGCATCGTCGCCGGTATAGCTCTTCGGGTCAGCGGCGTACCAGATGTAACTCGGGTGGTTCGAACCCAGCACCGGCACTTTCACACCTTCGCTCGGGCTGATGGTCGCCAGCCCCAAGACATTCACGGTTGGCCCGTATTGCTGCTTGATCCAGTTACGCACCGGCGCGCCGAACGCGACCATCGGCAACGTCGTGCCGCTGGTGGTCTGGCTGAACTGCTTGACCAGTGTGGTCTGGTAATCCTTGAAGTAGTCATAGACGCCTTCCAGATCGCTACCGGCGTTGGACGGCGCAGCGATCGGGGCAATGTCGATGATGGTCTGGAAGGCCGGCGTCTGCTCGGCAGGAATGCCATTGTCAGTCAGCAGAGTTGCCCAGCGATCGGTGGTGTTCGAACGCAGATAATCCTGTGCCTGGGTCAGCGAGTAATCCGGCGGGAAGTGCAGCAGCTCGACACTTTTACGGTTTTCCAGGGCCATGCCCAGTGGCAGGAACAGATACCAGCTGTAGGCCCATTTGCCGTCAGCGTTGAGCTTGCTGGCACCGGCGTAGGCCAGATCACCCGCGTCCAGTAGCGCCGACAGGGGCTTGTCGTAATCCTTCGGCACGCCGGTGATTTCGGCGTAGAGCTGACCGTTGTCGGTTTTTACCAGCACCTTGGCATCGGCATAACCATCGCGTTGCACGCTCTGGCTCAAGTAATGGGTGACGGTCTGTTCCAGCGTCCAGTTGCGGAAGCAGATGACGTTGCAGTTGTTGGGGTAGGCGAAGAGGCGGGTGACGCGTTCGGTGCTGCCCAGTTTCAGATCGACATCGGCGTGGGCGGCCGCGCTCAGTGTAAGTGCGGCGAGTGTGAGTCCTGCGAGTTTGAACATGCTCAGATCCTTTTCAGCGTGGGTTCCCCCGCGTATCGGGGGCGCCTCATAGTGGATCAGCCGCGTTTGACAGAGAAGCCGTCATCGGCAGATTTTTGCGCAAACTCACAGGGCTGGTTTTCACGCCGGAAAATGCAAGGCGTTGGTCAAATCGCCCATGGGTTTCTGACCCTGGGCAATCATCGCCTCGTCCCGTTGTTTGAGGCCGTCGAGGGTCTCCAACTGGAAGACACGGGTGATCAACCGCAGGATCGACGCGGTGTCGTAGACCGTATGATCCACCGTGCCCCTGCGTGCAAACGGCGACACTACCAGCGCCGGCACGCGTGAACCAGGCCCCCACCGATCGCCCTTGGGCGGCGCGACGTGATCCCACCAGCCGCCGTTCTCGTCGACCGTGACGATTACCACCATGTTTTGCCACTGCGGGCTTTCACGCAGCACTTTCAGCGCGCGCACGATGTGTCGATCCCCGGAAGCCACATCGGCATAACCGGCGTGCATGTTCAGGTTGCCCTGAGGTTTGTAGAAACTCACCGCCGGCAACTTACCCGCCTCGGCATCGGCGAAGAACTTGTTGCTGCTCGATTCATCACCCAAGCCAGCATCACGCAGACGCTTGTTGCGCTCGTCGGGGTTCTCCGGACCTTGCTGCTTGAAGTAGTTGAACGGCTGATGGTGATACTGGAAGTTGGGGATTTTCGGAATGCCGCCGGAATCCTTGTACTGATCCAGCGTCGCCTGCCACGCGCCGGCATACCACGCCCAATCGATGTGCTTTTTCGACAGCTTGTCGCCGATATGCTCGTGGGTCTGCGGCACCATGACGTTGGGCAGATCCGCTTTGGAATACGCCGGGCGCTCCGGATCGCGAATCCACGTCGGCCAGTAGGGCGGGGCGAGGGTGTTGACGCCGAAGCCGTCCGGGGTCAGCGCACTCGGGCCGAACTGCGGCGGGCCGGTCATCGCGCTGGCCGGCGATGCGTCCAGCGGCTTGAGGCGCGGATCGGCCGGATCATCGCTTTGCAGCGCGGCGATCTGCGACTTGGCCACCGAATTGGCTGCGTCCGGATAGAACGGCGCGGTGGCGCTGATCAGGTATTGGTGATTGAGGAACGAGCCACCGAAGGCGCCCTGGAAGAAGTTGTCGCACAGCACGAACTCCTGAGCGACATCCCACAGGCGCAGGGAATAGCGGCTCTGCGCGTAGTGGCCCATGGTCAAGCCGCCGGAGTCGGCCCAGGCGACGAAGCCATCGTTCTTGCCGCCATTGATCTGCATCTGGTTCTGATAGAACACGTGCCACAAATCGCGGGTCACCAGGCCGAATGGCAAGTCCTCGCCATTCGGGCCTTTAAGGGCGAACGGTGCATTGGGCAGGTTTTCCTGAAATTGCGTGGCGCTGGGGTAGGTCACGCCATCGAGGGTTTGCGGGCCGATCTGCAGGACACCGCCCCAGACGGGCGGCAGGGTTTGCAGCAGCGCGCCGTCGCGATCGCGTTGTTGATAGTCGCCGGGCTTGAGCGCCGACATAGGCTTTTCGACGCCGGGGAAATCACCGAACAGGTTGTTGAAACTGCGGTTCTCGGCGTAGATCACCACCACGGTTTTCACTTGATCGCGCAGGGCCTTGTCCAGCTCGGCTGGCGTCAGTGGGCGCTCCACCGGTTTGCCCGGCTTATCGCCCGCGCTGCCACAGCCGGCCAGTGTTGCACCGACACCCAGTACCGCAACGCCGCCGAGGAAGCGGCGGCGACTGGTGTCAACGGAGTTATTGGAATCAGTGGAGGGTGCGTCGGTGCCGTCTGTGTCGTCGCTCATGTCTCAGCCCGCTTTGCTTAAATGTTTCAGTATGTTTCGGGCGGACGCTAGCAAGGGGAGATGACGGTTGGGTTACAAATGGAGCGGTGTCTAGCGTCCTTTGGCACTGCTAGACTGCTGCATTAATGAATCTGGTTACGGTGATCCATGAAGCCTTCCACTGCTCTTGATTTGCAACGCGTTGCCATCCGTGAGGTTGTCGGAAGATTTCGTGTGGCCAATCCCCGTGTATTTGGCTCCGCCGCACTTGGGACTGATCTGGAAGGCAGTGATCTGGATTTGTTGGTCGATCCACTTCCCGGTACCACCTTGTTCGATCTCGGTGGGCTGCAAGTGGAGCTCGAGGACCTGTTAGGCGTGACTGTCGATCTGCTGACACCAGGAGATCTACCGCTGAAGTTTCGGCAGCAGGTTCTGGATCAGGCTCGTCCCGTATGATAGAAAACCGGCTTGGCGATTACCTTGAACATATGCGGCAGGCCGCCAGTGATGCGTTGATATTTGTCGAAGGCCTGAATAAGGAAGAGTTCGCCGAAGACAAGCGAACGCAGCAAGCAGTCATTATGAGTCTGGTCATCATTGGCGAGGCGGCTACCAAGGTGATGGATCGTTATCCTGAGTTCACTGCTCAAAACCCGCAAATTCCATGGCGGAGCATGCGCGGAATGCGTAATCGAATCGCTCATGGCTACTTCGATATCAATCTGGATGTAGTGTGGGAAACGGTTCAGGTCGCTTTGCCCGAGCTATTAACGGTACTCCCTACCGAACAGAACTGATCGCACCTGCACTAAGGCAGGTGCAACCTCTTCAAATTACGGCATCACCGGCGGTGTATACGCCAATGTCGTCCCCAGCGCCCACAGCAACAGCAGCACCAGCGGCGTGTGCACCAGCAATTGCACGAACGAGAAACCGATCAGATCCCGCGCCTTCAGTCCGAGTACGCCCAGCAGCGGCAGCATGTAGAACGGGTTGATCAGGTTTGGCAGCGCTTCGGCCGCGTTGTAGATCTGCACCGCCCAGCCGAGGTGATACTGCAGATCATTGGCGACTTGCATCACATACGGCGCCTCGATGATCCACTTGCCGCCACCCGATGGAATGAAGAAGCCGAGAATCGCCGAGTACACGCCCATCAGCAGTGCATAGGTGTCGTGGGAGGCGATGCTGACGAAGAAGGTCGAGATGTGGTGCGCCAGGGTCTGCGCATCGGCGCCTTTGACCGTGGTCATCAGCGCGGCAATCGAGCCGTACAGCGGGAACTGGATCAACACGCCGGTGGTGGTCGGCACCGCACGGGCCACGGCATCGAGGAAGCTGCGCGGGCGCCAGTGCAGCAGTGCGCCGAGCATGATGAATAGAAAGTTGTAAGTGTTCAGCCCGGAGATCGCGGTGATCGCCGGTTTGCTCGAAAACTCATGGAACAGCCATCCCGCCGCGAGCAGCACCAGCACAATGATCAGCAGCGGACTGTGTTCCAGCCATTCACCGGGCCGCGTACGCGGTTGCAGCGGAGGCAGGTTGAAGGCCGGGTCGATGCCGCAGGCCTTGGCATCGCGCGCCGAGTTCGGCCCGGGTGCGGTGGCGTAGGCGATGATGATCGAGATCACGATCAGCGCCAGCAGCATCACGCCGGACTGCCAGAGGAAAATCGTTTCGGTGAACGGAATCACTCCGGTGATCGACAGGATCGATGGCGGCAGGCTGCCGGGGTTAGCCTGCAACTGCGCGGCCGACGACGACAGGCCCAACGCCCACACCGCACCAAGGCCCAGATAGGCAGCGGCGCCGGCGGCGCGGTAATCCATTTTCAGATCGGTGCGGCGGGCGAGGGCGCGGACCAGCAAACCGCCGAACACCAGCGACAGGCCCCAGTTGAGCAGGGACGCGACCATCGAGATCAGCGCCACCCACGCTACAGCGGAGCGGCCGTTTTTCGGGATGCGTGCCAACCGGTCAATCAGTTTCACGGCCGGTGGCGAGCTGGCGACCACGTAGCCGCCGATCACCACGAAAGCCATTTGCATGGTGAACGGAATCAGACTCCAGAACCCGTCACCGAAGGCCATCGCCGCATCGGTAGGTTTGGCGCCCATGGCCAGCGTGGCCAAAGCAACGATGATCACCGCCAGCGCGGCGAACACCCAGGAGTCGGGAAACCAGCGTTCGGCGAAACTTGAACAGCGCAGGGCAAAGCGTGCGGAGCGGCTATCTTCGATATCAACGGCCACAGGGAGTACCTCGGATTTTTATGGTTATTGTGGTCCGCGGGAACGCTCGCCGATCTCGACAACACAGAGATCCCTGTGGGAGCGAGCCTGCTCGCGAAGAGGTCGGTACATTCAACATTGAGGTTGCCTGAACCGCTTTCGCGAGCAGGCTCGCTCCCACATGGGGTTCACTGTGGTTGATCGGTGCTGGCGTCGGCCCGCTGGACAGGCATTAACAGTAATTCAACTATCGATGCTTTGTGAGCAGGTTTTGCAAAACCGGGACTATGGTCTAACGGGTTGTCCATCCGCGCATTTGCGTAGACCATGGGCGCCTTGGTTTTTTGCCTGTTTCCGAGTTCTTTGCCATGACTGCCCAATCCCCGGCCAAACCCGCGCCGTTCAGCCGTTCCGACTACAAGACCCTCGGCCTTGCGGCCCTTGGCGGCGCGCTGGAAATCTACGATTTCATCATCTTCGTCTTCTTCGCCCTGACCCTCAGCCAGCTGTTCTTCCCGCCGGAAATGCCCGAATGGCTGCGTCTGCTGCAAAGCTTCGGGATTTTCGTCACCGGTTACCTGGCGCGGCCGCTGGGCGGGATCCTGATGGCGCATTTCGCTGACAAACTCGGACGCAAAAAAGTCTTCAGCCTGAGCATCCTGATGATGGCGCTGCCGTGCCTGCTGATCGGGATCATGCCGACCTATGCGCAGATTGGCTACTTCGCGCCGCTGCTGTTGCTGGCGTTGCGCATCCTCCAGGGCGCGGCGGTCGGTGGTGAGGTGCCGAGTGCCTGGGTGTTTGTCGCCGAGCACGCGCCGGCCGGCCATCGTGGTTACGCCCTGGGCTTTTTGCAGGCCGGGCTGACCTTCGGTTACCTGATCGGCGCGTTGACTGCGACGTTTCTCGCACAAGTCTTCACCCCGGCGGAAATCCTCGATTACGCCTGGCGCTACCCGTTCCTGCTCGGTGGCGTGTTTGGCGTGATTGGCGTTTACCTGCGCCGCTGGCTGAGCGAAACCCCGGTGTTCATGGCCATGGAAGCGCAGCGTGAAGCGCGGGTCGAACTGCCGTTGCGCACAGTACTGCGTGAACATCGATTGGCGATGTTGCCGGCGATGTTGCTGACCTGCGTATTGACCTCGGCAGTGGTGGTGTTCGTAGTGATCACCCCGACCATGATGCAGAAAACCTTCGGCATGACCGCCAGCCACACCTTCGCCCTCAGTGCATTGGGCATCGTGTTTCTCAATATAGGCTGCGTGATTGCCGGATTGCTGGTCGACCGAATTGGCGCGTGGCGCACGGTCATGCTGTATAGCCTGCTGCTGCCATTGGGCGTCGGCGTGCTTTACGGTTGTTTGATCAGCGCTGGTGATTGGGTCGGCGTCGCCTACGCCTTGGCCGGTCTCGCGTGCGGTGTTGTCGGCGCAGTGCCGTCGGTGATGGTCGGGTTGTTCCCGGCGCGTATTCGCGTGTCAGGCATTTCCTTCACCTACAACATTGCCTACGCCGCATGGGCCAGTATCACACCGCTGCTGCTGATTGGTCTGATGCCATGGAGCCCATGGATCTGCGTGATGTTCTGCGCGGTGATGGGTGTGGTGGGCCTCCTGACCGCGGCGTATTTCGGCTCGCGGATGCCGCGCACGGGACCCTGCCAGGTGGCGGGAACTGCCTGACTCGGTAGCTTGGAACTATTTTTGACCGTCGGGTCGCAAACGCTCTTCAGAAAAGATTTTCAAGGCCGATGGTTAGGCTGCATCCCGCTTTCCAACCTGCCCATCGGTACTCCCCATGTTCAACAAACGCTTGAAGCAAGAGCTGGCCGCTCTTCGTGAAGAACTCTCCAGCCTCGTGCAGGTGAAGGAAAGCCTGGAAAGCGAGATGCTGGTGCTGACCCTTGAGCCCGACGGGCGCATTCAGTCGGTCAACCAGAACTTCCTCACCGAGATGCTCTACAAGAGTCATGACCTGATCGGTCGGGCGATTGAAGACATCGTCCCGGCCCACGTGAAGTCGGACGAATTCCATCACCGCTTCAAAAACGCCATGAACCGCGGCGAACATTTCGCCGGTGCCGTGCGCCTGCTGCGTGGCAATGGTGAAGAAGCGTGGCTGCGTTCGATCGTGCAACCGGTGCGTTCTTCGGATGGGCGGATCAAGCACATTTCGCTGTTCGCCAGCGACCTGACCCGCACCATTGAAGCCTCGCGTGAACACGAAAACCTGATCGGTGCGCTGGTGCGTTCGACTGCGGTGATCGAGTTCGACCTCAACGGCAATGTGCTGAACGCCAACGATCGCTTCCTCAGCGGCATGGGTTACAGCCTGGCGCAGATCAAGGGCAAACATCACCGCCTGTTCTGCACCCCGGAGGAATACAACAGCGCCGAGTACCAGAATTTCTGGCGTCGTCTGAACAACGGCGAATTCGTCGCTGACCGCTTCAAGCGTGTCGACAGCCATGGTCGTACGGTGTGGCTGGAGGCGTCCTACAACCCGGTGGTCGATGCCAACAACAAATTGTACAAAGTGGTGAAGTTCGCCACCGTGATCACTGATCAGGTCAACCGCGAACAAGCCGTCGCCGACGCGGCGAGCATCGCCTACAGCACCTCGCAGCAAACCGACAGCACCGCGCAACGTGGTACCACCGTGGTCACCGAGGCGGTGAATGTGATGCGTGATCTGTCGCGGCACATGCAGGCTGCCGGTGAGGGTATCGAGGCACTGAACGAGCAGTCGCAAGTGATCGGCACCATCGTCAAAACCATCAGCGGCATTGCCGAACAGACCAACCTGCTGGCGCTCAACGCTGCCATTGAGGCGGCGCGCGCCGGTGAGCAGGGCCGTGGTTTTGCGGTGGTGGCCGACGAGGTGCGACAACTGGCCTCGCGCACCAGTCAGGCGACTGAAGAGATCGTCACCGTGGTGCGGCGGAACCAGGAAATGGCACGCAACGCCGTGGCCCTGATGACTGATGGCAAGCTCCAGGCCGAACAAGGGTTGGCGCTGGCGGCAGAGGCGGGCACGGTGATTGTCGAGATTCAGGACGGTGCGCAGAAGGTCGTGAATGCGGTAGGCCAGTTCGCCAATCAACTCTCCCACTGACCTGCACCCAACCCCTGTAGGAGCTGTCGAGTGAAACGAGGCTGCGATCTTTTGATCTTGATTCCGAGGATCAACATCAAGATCAAAAGATCGCAGCGTGCCGCAGCTCCTACAGAGTTTTCACCTGCCTGTATTTCGATGCTGGCGCTACAATCGGCTCCTTTTCCCCGGAGCAGATCCCATGAGCGATTCCCAACGCCGCCCGGTGCCCCTGAACAAAGCCTACCGTTTGCTCAACCACGGGCCGACCGTACTGGTCAGCGCCGCCCACGACGGTCAGCGCAACATCATGGCCGCCGCTTGGGCCATGCCGCTGGATTTCGAGCCACCGAAAGTCGCCGTCGTCCTCGATAAATCCACCTGGACCCGCCAGTTGCTCGAAGCGTCCGGCACCTTCGTGCTCAACGTCCCGTGCGTCGATCAGGCCGACATCGTGCAAACCGTCGGCAATACGTCAGGCCTGGAAATCAGCCAAAGCCAGGGACAGGACAAATTTCAGGCGTACGGCCTGCAAACCTTCGCAGGCGAACAAGTCGAAGCGCCGCTGCTTGACGGCTGCGTCGCCTGGCTCGAATGCCGTTTGCTCCCGGAGCCGCGCAATCACGAGCAGTACGACCTGTTCCTCGCCGAAGTCATCGCCGCCCATGCCGATGAGCGCGTGTTCAGCGACGGGCGCTGGCATTTCGAAGGGCACGATGGTCTGCGCACCTTGCATCACGTGGCGGGCGGGCATTTCCTGAAGATTGGTGATGCGGTCGATGGCAAGACGCTAGCGGTCTGAATGACGGCTGATGGCAAAACATTGCCGGATGTTGCAAGGTAGAGGGCATCGTCGAACCAATCAGGCACATGCCCCATGGATCTTTCCCTTTCGAGTTATCTGGCGCCGCTGCTGTCGCTGGCGCTGTTGTGGACAGTCGCGGTGGTCACCCCCGGCCCGAACCTCTTCAACATCGCGCAACTGGCGGTTAGCCGTTCCCGCCGCCACGGTGTCGTCGCGGCGCTCGGCGTGGCCAGCGGAACCGTGTTGTGGGGGCTAGCGGGTGGCCTGGGCATTCAGTCGCTGTTCAGCGCCGCACCAGCGCTGTACCTGAGCTTCAAGATTGCCGGTGGCTGCTACCTGATCTACCTCGGACTCAAGCAGTTCAAGCGCAAGGCGCCGATCGTCGCGGGCACGCTGGATACATCGGAGCAAACGTTGCTCGGCGCTTATGGCCGCGGCTTTCTGGGCAACATGACCAATCCTAAATCCGCATTGTTTGTCGCCACCATCTTCGCCACCGCCATGCCGGCTCACATCCCACCACTGTTGCTGGCGCTGGCGGTGCTGACCATGGCGACGCTGTCGTTCAGCTGGTATTGCTGCGTAGCGCTGTTCTTCGCCAGTCGGCGGATTGCCGGTGTGTATGACCGTTCGCGTCAGTGGCTGGATCGCTTGGCCGGTGGTTGTTATCTGCTGTTTGGTGCGCATCTGCTGGCGAATCGCTGAGCCATAGATCTTGGATGTGAAAGCTGTGTGGCCTCGTAGGCTTCGATAAGGCTGATCATGATGTCGAAGTGATCGCCTTCAGGAGTACCCGGTACTGGCTCGTTGTCGAAAAGTGCAGACACGTTCTTAAGCGCCGCACGATAGTCGTCTTCGTTATGAATCGGGCGTACGTTCATGGATTACTCCACTTCAAAGGAGCCCGCCTAATAGGGCAAAAAGGGACGCCAGATTTATTCCGGGCAACGCCAGGAAATAAGAATCCGATGCCTGCACGGCATCGGATTTTTTATGCATTGCGAAAACTACGTAACCGGCTGAACGTTATCCAGCGCCTGATTCACCGCCAGCTCACTCAGCATGACGATTTGCGCGATACCCAGCGCGGTCTTGCGGTGCGCGCTATCCAGCACAGCGGCGAAATTGTTGAGCATCTCGGTGACCGAGCCCAGGGTTTCGCTGGCATTGGCCAGCAGGGATTCGGTGTCGTAGACCGGGTTGGCGAGGTACATGGGTTCAGCTATGCGGGTGGACGCCATGATGTGAATGGTCGGTTTGAGGTAGTGGTCGAGGGCGCGGTCGGCCGCTTCGTTGAGTTTTTTGCTGTCGATGGTTGCGTACGGGGATGTTGGGTCGGTGTCTGTTTCGGGGGGATTGGGTGTTGGTTTTTTCATGGTGTTCTCCGATCAGGATTGGAGCTGGCCGATTCGGTTTCCGAACGAATAGGTGGCAGCTGTACGCAGGTTGGAAACCCGGGGAACGGAGAACCCGGTTGACCCGAAGGTCTCCCGCGCACAGCCGCCATAACGGAGTGCACACCATGAAGGTGCGCAAGGATACGTTATGAAAGGCGCTTGTGCGCTCGGTTCTACTCGGGGTTTCCAATCCCGGTCACTGAATTGGCAGCGACGAGTACAGGCTAGAGAGCTGACGTCCGACGGACAACCTGAAAACCTTGTGGGACGGTTCTCTGTTTATCTCGCAGTTTTTAAACATCCCGATTTGAAATACGCAGTGTGCTAAACAAAAGGCCTACCTCGCGGTAAGCCTTTTTTGTTTGCCTCCTAGCCTCAATCCCCCAACGCTTCCCCTTCACGCCGTGGATCCGCGCCACCCTCCAACGACGCCTTCCCCTGCGCATCCTTGACCCGCACGATGGCTTGTGTGCCGCTGGTCATGTCGATTTCATTCACCGCATGCCCTTTGTCTTTCAGCGCCTGAATCAGCGCCGGGCTGAACTGGCCTTGTTCCAGTTCGGTGGGGCCGTTGCGGCTGCCGAAGTTGGGCAGGCTGATGGCGCTTTGCGGGTCGAGGTGCCAGTCGAGCAGGCCTACAGTGGTTTTGGCCACGTATTCGATGATTTGCGAACCGCCCGGCGAGCCGACCGTGGCGACGAATTCGCCACTGTGGCGATCGAAGATCAGTGTTGGCGCCATCGACGAGCGCGGGCGTTTGCCGGGTTCGACACGGTTGGCGACTTTCTGGCCGTTCTCTTCGGGGATGAACGAGAAGTCGGTCATCTGGTTGTTGAGCAGGAAACCCTGAACCATCAGGTGCGAGCCGAACGCGGCTTCGATGGTGGTGGTCATCGACACCGCGCCGCCGAGGTCATCCACCGCGACCACTTGCGAGGTGGAGATGCGCAGCGGCGAACGGTCCGGCGCGTAGGCAACCTGCACGCCCGGCGGCGTGCCCGGTTTGGCGCTGCCCATGCTGCGTTCGCCGATCAGGCTGGCGCGGCTGGCCAGATAACCCGGATCGACCAGGCCTTTGACCGGCACTGGCACGAAGTCGGTGTCGGCGACGTATTGCGCGCGATCGGCATAGGCCAGGCGTTCGGCTTCGGCGATCAGATGCACGGCTTGCGGATCCGGTTCAATGCCGGCCGGTTTATCGGTTTTCACCGGTTTGAGGGGTGTCAGCGAAAGACGTGGATCGCGGGTTTCCAGCGCCTGCAACGTGCCGAGAATCTGCGCCACGGCGATCCCGCCCGACGACGGCGGCGGCATGCCGCAGACCTGCCAGCGTTTGTAATCGGTGCACAGTGGCGCGCGTTCCTTGGCTTGATAGTGCTGCAGATCGTTCAGCGACAGGCTGCCGGGGTTGGCGTGGCCTTGCACCTTGGCGACGATTTCTTCGGCGATCGGGCCTTTGTACAGTGCGTCCGCGCCTTCATTGGCGATGCGTTTGAGCACGGCGGCCAATGCCGGGTTTTGCAGGCGCGTGCCGACGGCTTTGACGCTGCCATCGGTGTTAAGGAAGTACTTGGCCATATCCGGCGACTTGCGGATGACTGGATCTGATTCCAGCAGCGAGTGCAAACGTGGGGATATCGCAAAGCCTTGCTCGGCCAGTTTGATCGCCGGTTCAAACAGCTTCGCCCATGGCAGACGACCGTGTTGTTTATGCGCCATTTCCAGCGCGCGCAGCACGCCCGGCGTACCGACCGAACGACCGCCGATCTGCGCCTGCGGGAACGACATCGGCTGGCCATCGGCACGCAAGAACAGCTTCTCGGTGGCGCCGGCCGGTGCGGTTTCGCGACCGTCATACGTGCGCACCTGTTTGCCGTCCCACAACACGATCATCGCGCCGCCGCCGATCCCGGACGATTGCGGCTCAACCAGGGTCAGCACCGCTTGCATCGCAATCGCCGCATCAATCGCCGAGCCGCCCTGACGCAGCATCTCGCGACCGGCTTCCGCAGCCAAGGGATTGGCAGCAGCGGCCATGTGTTGGCTGGCGTGACGGGTTTGCAGATCGGTGCGGAAACCGGACGCGGCTTCCGGTGCCAGCGGCAAGGTCGAAGAGGGCGGGGCGTTGCACGCGGTGAGGGTCAGGGCGCTGATGATCAGCGTCAGGGCAGGCAGGCGAAAGCGGCTCAAGGGCAAGGCTGAAAACACGCGGGCTCTCCGTCCGTGGGATAAAAGTCTCAGGGACTTTATCGACCGCCCGGTCGCGACGCAAACCGGTGGGCATTTTTGTCTTTCTTTTCGGGGCGTATGTTCGCTAGGGTCAACCTCAAACTCATCGAACTGAAATATGCCCCTGTGGGAGCGAGCCTGCTCGCGAATGCGGTGTATCAGCCAGCCTGAATATTGAATGAAACACCGCTTCGCGAGCAGGCTCGCTCCCACAAATACAAAACCAACAAGAGGCCAAGCATGCACAGCGAGTTCCCCGCCGAATCCAGCTACCGCGATCAACGCGAACAGTTCATCACCGCCGCCAATGCCGCCGGCGCCACGCTCACCTCCTACGCACATCCACGCTGCGGCCCCTTCGGCGAACCACTGAGCACCGACGTCGCCGTGCTCGGCGATCCCCTGGCCAAGCGCCGACTGGTAGCGCTCAGCGGTACGCACGGCGTCGAGGGCTATTACGGTTCGGATTGTCAGATCGATTGGCTGAAAACCTTCGAACCCGGCTCACTGCCCAAGGATGTCGCGGTGGTCATGGTGCACCTGATCAACCCATGGGGCACGGCATGGTTGCGCCGGGTCAACGAAGACAACATCGACCTCAACCGCAATCACCTGGACTTCACCGGGCCGCTACCGGATAACCGCGCTTACGCCGCACTGCATGAAATCTACGCCTGCACCGATTTGCACGGCCCCGAGCGCCAACGCGCGGATGCCTTGCTCGATGCGCAGATCAAAGAACACGGCTGGCCGGCGGTGATGTCGATTGTCGAGGGCGGTCAGCACAGTCATCCCGATGGACTGTTTTACGGCGGCCGCGCGCCGAGCTGGTCGAATCGCACGCTGCATCAAATAATCGACGCGCATCTGGCTGGCGCTGAAACCGTAATGTGTTTCGACCTGCACACCGGCGCCGGTGAGTACGGTCATCCGATGTTGCTGACCATCACCCAGGCGCCGTACCCGGCATTCGCGCAAGCCCAGGCGATTTATGGTCCATGGCTTTACACCCTGCACACCGGCGCCGACACCTTGAGCGAAACCGGTGTGGCAGCGACGGCTACCGGGTACACCTCGCAGGCGTTGCTCAATGCGTTGCCGAGCGTGCAACTGATGCCGTTCGTGATCGAGTGCGGGACGTATCCGGGGCCGGATGTGCATCGGCATTTGCGTGATGACCATTGGTTGCATTTGCATGGCGATCCGCTTGATGCGACGGGGCGGGGGATCAAGTTGAATCTGCTGGAGCAGTTTTACCCGGCTGATCCGGATTGGCGGGCGATGGTGGGGTTGCGCACTCGGCAGATTTGGGCGAAGGGGTTCTTAGCCCTGTCGACAGAGAAACCTGAGTAGGTCAGACATAGCGTTGTGGTGAGGAGGTTTATCCTCTCGTCAAAAGTTCGGGGTTGTCTCGAGATATTTAAAAGCACTTACTGCTTAAACCCTGTCAGACCGTTGGCTACACGCCATGCTGCAATTGTGCCGGCGATACCAGCGGACGACGTGTCAGCTCCGGGTTCAGGGTAATAAATGAGGTCCATCCCGCTTGGGTGGCCAACAACCTCGTTGAAGTGCCGCACCAGAACATCCGCACGCTCATCCGTTGGCGCCTTATCTTCCTTTCGGATTTCGTCTATGAATTCGGCGAAGCCTTGTTCGGTGTAGTCCGAGAAGCTGCTTTTGATAAATGGATCGTTCAGGTTGTCACCTTGTTCTTGATGTGACTGTGGATAGGGTGAGTCCCCGGCCTGTGTGAATAATTTACTGGCAGCTTGACTACATTCAGGTGTTTGCACCGCTGAACCCTGGTAAACCCTGCGCGGCGCGCCACCTTTTCACGGTTTCGATGATTCCTTCGTTGGAATTATCTGCCCCATCTTCTGGGTAGTAGATCAAGTCCGTTCCATCTGGATGTCCGGTGATGGTGCAAAAGTGGCTTAACAGCGGGTCGAGAACTTCATCTGGAGCGTTTTTGTTGGCGGCTCGAATCTCTTGCAGAAAGCTTAGAAACTCTGCTTCGGTATAGTCAGAAAGGTTGCTTTTCATTGAATTATTTCCGATGAATATCTGCGTGGTTTTTTGGCGTGTTGATCCGCAAATTGTCTACGTGATAAACCTCGCCACCCTTTGAAATTGGATCGACATGATGAATTTCAAAGGAGCCTTTTGAACCATTGGAATCCCTGTAACGGGCCTTTGGCGCATTGCCATTCTGCATCCGTTCAATATTGTCCGGGATGAATTGGCTGCGCAAATCTGGATCATTCACAACCTCAGTCCAAAACGCCTTTCTGAAGGCATCGAAGCTTGAAAACTCCCGCCCCCTGAGCCTATCCGCAATCCGTGTCGGAATCGGCGCACCGATCCCCGTTCCCGCCCCAGCAAGCCATATCCCCAACACATCCTCACCAACACCCGTCACCGTACCCGGCGTCAGTCTGGCCGGCCTCGAAAACACCACATACAGCGACTTAAGCCCCGTGTCCGCCGGGAACACCA
This sequence comes from Pseudomonas tensinigenes, assembly GCF_014268445.2. NCBI lineage: Bacteria > Pseudomonadati > Pseudomonadota > Gammaproteobacteria > Pseudomonadales > Pseudomonadaceae > Pseudomonas > Pseudomonas tensinigenes. The sequence continues at coordinate 5,800,547 of NZ_CP077089.1, read as the reverse complement.
GAATACAATCCTCGGCAGTAATGTCCTCGCCGGGCAGGCCTTCTATCTGGGTATCCGTGTTCTCGGGAATCGGATGAACAAGGATCGTGTTCAGTTGCTCGCCGTGTTCGGGATAAACCAGCGGCGGCATTGAACCGAGTGGCCCGCGTTGCGGCGTCCACAAAATCGTAATGCCGTTGAGCTTGGCCTCCATGGCAGTCTTGTCGCTGTTCCACTCGACTTTGACAGTACGCACCGAGTCATCGCCCGAAGCGCCGGAGTGGATGCCGTAAACCTGCATGATCCCTTCGGCGTCACGCCGAAACTGGAAGCGCACACGAGTGGGGGCGCGGCTCATGCGGCGCAGTTGTTCGTCGGTGTGCAGCGTGCCGTCGCCCATGCGGGTCGGCAGCATCCCGAGGACGAACACGCTGGCCGGCCCAGCAGCGCCGCGAATCGCCCAGTTGAGGCGCTGTTGCAGAATCCCACCGCCCGCCAAACGCCCCAAGGCCAGATCGGCGCCTATCGCTGTCGCGACAGCGGTGCTGGCAGAGGGCAAGAGCATGGCGCCGGCGACCATGATCTTGCCGAAGTTGCTGGTGGGTTCGGGTGCCGTACCGGCGTCCGTTCGGCACCAGTTATCCACAGTGCAGGACTTGGCGAACACCTGATCTTCGCTGGGCTTGGGCGTTGGCCATTCATCCTTTTCGACGTACACCGGCTCCGGCGGGGGAGGCGGATTCCAAGCGGCCCACGAGCCGTTCCATCTCGGACGTTCCCAAGGCCAATCTTCATCGAAGAGAGATTTGAATCGAGCCATGCCAACTCCCTGTATGGCTTTGAATCGAGCCAGGAAAGCTTGTCGGTCAATGGGGGATTCGGGCAAACCGATGGGGTGACTTTCAGGCGCGTGGTTTTACGAAAAATCCAATTCGTACCTGAATCGGAACTGTTTCCTACAGCGCTCTCTCAGGCTGTTGATTGGGGATTGATTCAGATGACCCCGGGGTGTTTCGTGCTTGTAGTCTTTCGCTTTGCATGGCGGGTGCGTCTGAATATTTCCTACAGATTTTTCAGGTCGACAACTTACGCGCCTTTACCTGAGGATGTTTTCTGTTGTTTTTCCAGGATGGATTTCAGATGAAAAGGACGAGTCCGTTGCCATTCAACTCTATTTTCAGTCGGCCATTGTCATGAGTATTTCCAATGAGGATCGCGATTTTCTGGTGGCGATGGGCAGTCGCATTGCTCACTTACGCACAGTGCACGAGATCACACAGACTCGGTTTGCCCGGGCTTTAGGTCTTTCCCGGCAAACCTTTCAGGGCTACGAGGAGGGCACCCGCAGCATGCCGGTCACTACGCTGGTGAAGATGGCATTTGCGCTGCGCGTGCCTGTTGAAGACCTGCTCGGGGTTCCCTCGTACACGGAGACGCCCAGACGCAGCTTGACCTCGACGTGGTATCGACGGCTGCAGTCCATCAATGAGCTTTCGAAGGTCCAGCAGAAGGTCATTGCGCAGATGCTCGACGCCCTGATCGTACAGGCAGCGACCAAAGCGAGCGACGAAGAGAAGGATGTATTGAAGTAACAGATTACCGAGACTTTTCTCGAGGCATAAAAAAACGGCCTACCTTTCGGTAAGCCGTTTTTAGTACTTGGTGGCTACACAGGGACTTGAACCCCGGACCCCAGCATTATGAATGCTATGCTCTAACCAACTGAGCTATGTAGCCAAGTGGCGCGCATTATTCCCCTGAAATGGAAAAGCGTCAAGCGTAAATTTAAAATATTTCTTCTTATTTTCAACCGCTTATCCTCCAGCCCGGAAAATCCGGGCCGGGCGGGGCATCAACGCAGCTGAAATCTTGCCGTATTGGCGCTCAGGGCGTGGCTGCCCTGACTCAGGGTATCCGCCGCAAGATTCACCGCCCGTGCGCCTTCGAGCAAACGCACGGCCGCCTGATCGACCTGCTGGATATTGCCGCTGACTTCGTCGGCGGTACTCGCTTGCTCCTCAACCGCCGTGGCGATCTGCGCCAACGTGTCGGTGACGCTCTGCACGGCGCTGGCGATTTCGCCCAGGCGTTCACCGAGACCGGTGACCGACTCGGCATCGGTTTGCGCCTGGCCGCATGCAGCTTCCATCAAACTCACGGCTTCGTTGACCGTGGCGCGCAGGCTGTCGACCGTGCCGGCGATTTGCGCGGTGGACGACTGCGTACGTTGCGACAGGCTGCGCACCTCATCGGCTACTACGGCAAAGCCGCGACCCTGTTCACCCGCACGAGCAGCCTCGATGGCTGCGTTGAGCGCCAGCAGGTTGGTCTGTTCGGCAACACCGCGAATGGTGTCGACCACCAATTGAATCTGCTGACCTTGTTCACTGACCCGGCCCAACGCCGCAGCCGTTTCATTCAAACGCTGATTGAGTTGCTGAATACTCGCCGTGGTGCGCTGGCTGTCGCGGCTGCTGTCGGCGGCGATGCGCCGGGTGTGTTGGGCGCTGCCAGAAGCCTGTTCGCAACTCTGCGCCACGCCTTGCGACGTTGCGGCCAATTGCGTGGCGGCTGCGGCGATCTGGCTGATCTGCAACTGTTGTGCCTCGACTTCGCCGAGAGCGCCGCTGGAATGCTCGTTGAGGCTGCGTACCGCGTTGCTCAGTTGCGAGGTTTCGTGATCGACACCAAGCATGCTCGTGCGCAGTTGCACCACGGCAACGTTGAGTGCGGTGCTGATCGCGGCCAGTTCATCACGGCCCACCACCGGCACTTGCAGGCTGAGGTTGCCATCGCGCAGGGCTTCGGCGAGCAGGGTGATGCCGCTGGCACTGCGACGGATCGAGGCTTGCAGGCAGACGAACAAATACAGCGCCGCGAGTAGCAGGCAGCCGAAGATTGTAGCGACGATGATGAATTGGCGAATCGCCGAGCTGTGGTAGGCGTCGAGGCGCTGATCCAGCGACACCAGCGATTGCTGGCGCAGGGCGGCGAGGTCGGTCAGCAGCGCATCGAGGCTGCGTTCGAATTCTTCCGGTTTGAGATTGATAGAGCCGCCGAACACGCCGTCATCCAGCACCTTCAGACCGCTGTCGAGGTGTTTGAGGCTGTTGTGGTATTGGTTGGCCCAGCTCTGCTGATCTTTCGGCAGGCGTGCTTCGAGCAGCGTGGCAGTTTTGACCAGCTGCTCGCGGGCGTCACCGATGCGGCTGCGCAGGTCGCGCAATTGCAGACGGCTTTGCAGGGTGAATTGGCCGGAGACGACCGATGCCTGGCCGACTGCAGCGAGGCGTCCGACCCGTTCGATGAGATCCGGCGCGTGCTGCGTGGAAATTTGTGTCAGCAGATAGGTTTCCAGCCACGGTGCGAGGGTCAGGCGATTGTCCATGACGATCTGCTCGCGCAACGCTTGCAGGGCGCTGAGGGCGTTGGTGAAGCGGTCGTAACCGTCCGGCCACCAACCGACGCTGCTCAGGCTTTTTGAATCCAGACCATTGAGTGCGGTTTGCAGTGCTTGATAGCGGGTGAGGGTTTCGCCTTCAGCGCCTTCGTTTTTCAGGGCGGCGCCCAAATCCGTGGTCGCTTGCAGAACCGCTGGTTGCACCGCGTCGAACGCGGCCATGGCAGCGAGAGTGGCCGGCGTCGGTTGGCGATTGGTTTCCGTGGCGCGCCAGCGGGCAGCGCGATCACGTTGCGCGGCGAGCAGGTTGTCCAGCGCATCCAGCGCGAGCAACTGGCGTACGCCGGCGCGTTCGCCGGAAATCAGATTGAGTTTGTCGCGATAGTCCTGGCCGATCATTAACAGGCTGCCGGCCAACGGCAGAATGAACAGCAGAAACAACAACTGGAATTTACCTGCGAAGCCAAACCGCCCCAGCAATTTGATCCCCGGTGAAAGGAAAGCCTGCATGCCCCATGACTCCTCTGGACACCACGCACCAATGGCGTGCATCGCGGTCGTGCGACCTGGATGTTGTGCCCTGCTAAAAGGCCTCGAAAGTTCACTCTCGCCCGCTCTGTAGGCCGGCTCTGTAGCGAAACTTCCCATTGTCGGTCGCCTTTGTAAGGCGCCCGCGTTCAAGGGGAGAAGCAAGGCAAGATTCAGACCATGGCGTTGCGCTATCACTTTGCAGTCGACGACCAGTCAGTTAGTTAGCTGGCTAAGGGGATGGCGCTGGCGCACCGAAAAATGGCACATTGACGCACCTGCCTGCGTGCACCCATCTGCTGTCCGGAAACTTTCATGGCTATCAGCAACGTTCAGACCGCCGCTGCCTCGGCGCCCGCTGCTCCGCAAAGCAGCCCATTGGTGATGCGTATCATCGGCGCGGTGGCGCTGGCGCATTTGATCAACGACCTGATCCAGTCGGTGCTGCCGTCGATCTACCCGATGCTCAAGGCCAATTACGGCCTGACCTTTACTCAGGTCGGGCTAATTACTCTGACCTTTCAGCTGACCGCATCTTTGTTGCAGCCGTGGGTCGGTTATCACACCGATCGGCACCCGAAACCGTGGCTATTGCCGGCCGGTTCGATCTGTACGCTGATTGGCATCGTGATGATGTCGATGGTCGGCAGTTTTCCGTTGATTCTGCTGGCGGCAGCGCTGATCGGTATCGGCTCCTCGACGTTCCACCCTGAGGCTTCGCGGATTGCCCGACTGGCTTCGGGCGGACGCTTTGGGTTGGCGCAATCGACCTTCCAGGTCGGCGGTAACGCAGGTTCGGCCTTCGGCCCGTTGCTGGCGGCGGCGATCATCATCCCGTTCGGCCAAGGCAATGTGGCGTGGTTCGGCTTGTTCGCGGTGTTTGCGCTGTTCGTGCTGTACCGCATCAGTCGCTGGTACGCCCATCACCTCAACCTGTTCAAGCTCAAGGCCGGTCAGGCAGCGACTCACGGGCTGTCGAAGGGCAGGGTGACCAGTGCGCTGGTGGTGCTGGGGCTGTTGGTGTTCTCCAAGTATTTCTACATGGCCAGCCTCACCAGTTATTTCACGTTCTACCTGATCGAGAAGTTCGACTTGTCGGTGGCCAGTTCGCAGTTGCACCTGTTCCTGTTCTTGGGCGCGGTGGCGGCGGGGACGTTCTTCGGCGGGCCGATCGGCGACAAGATCGGCCGTAAGGCGGTGATCTGGTTCTCGATCCTCGGCGTGGCGCCGTTTACGCTGCTTATGCCTCACGTTGATCTGTTCTGGACCAGCGTTCTCAGCGTGGTGATCGGCTTCATTCTGGCTTCGGCGTTCTCGGCGATCGTGGTGTACGCGCAGGAACTGGTGCCGGGCAATGTCGGGATGATCGCCGGAATCTTCTTCGGTTTGATGTTTGGTTTTGGCGGGATTGGCGCGGCGTTGCTGGGGCATCTGGCGGATGTGCACGGGATTGAGTACGTGTATTTCCTGTGTTCGTTCCTGCCATTGTTTGGCGTGTTGGCGATCTTCTTGCCGCGCACTAAAAAGGTCTGACGCCACACTATTCCCAACTGAGGGAGCGAGCCTGCTCGCGAATGCGGTGTGTCATCCGCAGAGATGTGAATGACACTCCCTCTTCGCGAGCAGGCTCGCTCCCACAGGGGAGATAGGTTCAGCAGTAAATTTCAGGCACAAAAAAGCCGCGTATCAGACGCGGCTTTTTCTTGGGCGTAACGCTTACACGTTGAAGCGGAAGTGCATCACGTCGCCGTCCTTGACGATGTAATCCTTGCCTTCCAGACGCCATTTACCGGCCTCTTTGGTACCGGCTTCGCCCTTGTACTGGATGAAGTCGTTGTAGGCGATCACTTCGGCGCGGATGAAGCCTTTCTCGAAGTCGGTGTGGATCACGCCGGCAGCTTGAGGTGCGGTGGCGCCGACTTTGACGGTCCAGGCGCGGACTTCTTCGACACCGGCGGTGAAGTAGGTCTGCAGGTGCAGCATTTCGTAGCCGGCGCGGATCACGCGGTTCAGGCCAGGCTCTTCCAGGCCCAGGGCCTCGAGGAACATGTCCTTCTCTTCACCGTCATCGAGCTCGGCGATTTCTGCTTCGATCTTGTTGCAGACCGGAACAACCATGGCGCCTTCTTCTTCGGCGATGGCGCGAACCACGTCCAGGTGCGGGTTGTTCTCGAAACCGTCTTCAGCGACGTTGGCGATGTACATGACCGGTTTGGTGGTCAGCAGGTGAAAGCCCTTGATCACCGCTTTTTCGTCGGCGCTCATGTTCTTCATCAGGCTGCGCGCCGGCTTGGCTTCGGTGAAGTGCGCGATCAATTGCTCCAGCAGAGCTTTCTGAACGACTGCGTCCTTGTCACCGCCCTTGGCATTGCGCGCGACTTTTTGCAGTTGTTTCTCGCAGCTGTCGAGGTCGGCGAAGATCAGTTCCAGGTCGATGATTTCGATATCGCGCTTCGGGTCGACGCTGTTGGAAACGTGGATCACGTTTTCGTCTTCGAAGCAGCGCACGACGTGAGCGATCGCGTCGGTTTCGCGGATGTTGGCGAGGAACTTGTTGCCCAGGCCTTCACCTTTCGAGGCGCCGGCAACCAGGCCAGCGATGTCGACGAATTCCATGGTGGTCGGCAGGATGCGCTTTGGATTGACGATGGCCGCCAGAGCGTCCAGACGCGGATCCGGCATCGGCACGATGCCGCTGTTCGGCTCGATGGTGCAGAAGGGGAAGTTCTCGGCCGCGATACCGGATTTGGTCAGGGCGTTGAACAGGGTGGACTTGCCGACGTTAGGCAGGCCGACGATGCCGCAATTGAATCCCATGGTGTTTCCCCTCGGAGTAGAGTCAGGCCTTCTGGCTGTGCAGGTTTTTCATCGCGCGGTTCCATTCCCCGGCGAGGATATCCGGCAGCACGCCGAGGGCAAAGTCGATGCTGGCATCGAGTTTTTCCTGTTCGGCGCGTGGCGCACGACCCAGGACGAAATTTGAAACCATACTGGCGACGCCCGGGTGGCCAATGCCAAGCCGCAGGCGGTAGAACGTATTCTGATTTCCCAGTTGCGCAATGATGTCGCGCAACCCGTTGTGACCGCCATGGCCGCCGCCCTGCTTGAGCTTGGCAACGCCCGGAGGCAGGTCGAGTTCGTCATGTGCCACGAGGATTTCTTCAGGCTTGATGCGGAAGAAACCGGCGAGTGCCGCCACGGCCTGGCCGCTGCGGTTCATGTAAGTGGTGGGAATCAGCAGACGAACATCCTGACCCTGATGCGAATAGCGCCCGGTCAGGCCGAAATATTTGCGATCGGCCACAAGATTCACATTCTGTGCGTGGGCGATACGCTCAACAAAAAGGGCCCCTGCGTTATGCCGGGTCTGGTCGTATTCGGCGCCTGGATTTCCCAGGCCAACGATCAGTTTGATGGCAGTCACGATAGGGGCCCTTCCTTTGAGTGGTGAGTAACATCGCCGCGATCAGGGAAAGCGGCGAAAGTGGACGAAAAATGCTCATTTACCATGGATGTAAACTCCGCGTTCTCGCCCGCTTTCTCGCTACGTTCCAGTCCGCGATGTTACTTGCTCACTCAGGCTAAACAGAGTGAATTACTCTGCTGCGCCTTCTTCGGTAGCTTCTGGAGCAACGCGTGGAGCGTGTACGTTTGCAACAGCTTTGTCGTCACCGTGAGCCAGTGCAACGAACTCAACGCCTTTAGGGGCTTTGATGTCGGACAGGTGGACGATTGCGCCGATTTCCAGAGCCGACAGGTCGACTTCGATGAATTCAGGCAGATCTTTCGGCAGGCAAGTCACTTCGATTTCGTTCAGGACGTGCGAGATCTCGCCGCCTTTCTTGACCGGAGCTTCTTCACCAACAAAGTGCACAGGCACGATAGCGGTCAGTTTCTGACCGGCTACGACGCGTACGAAGTCAGCGTGCAGAACGTGACCCTTGGACGGGTGACGTTGCAGAGCTTTGATGATGACGTTCTGCTTTTTGCCGCCAACGTTCAGTTCGATAACGTGGCTGTAAGCCGCTTCGTTTTCGAGCAGTTTGGCAACTTCTTTGGCCAGCATGCTGATGGATTCAGGGGCTTTTTCGCCACCGTAAACAACAGCTGGAACCAGAGCGGCGAGACGACGCAGGCGGCGGCTCGCACCTTTCCCCAGGTCGGAACGCACTTCAGCATTCAGAGTAAAATCGTTCATTTTGTATCTCCAAAATAGCCATGACCGGAGTGGCGTTTGCGACCAGCGCCAAACACGGTATGGGCAAAAAAGCCCCGCCCCGGCAGGAATGCCGGGGCGGGGCGCTTTTCGTCAACGAGACATTTCGCGAAGGGCAGGGCCCTTAACGGAACATCGCGCTGATCGATTCTTCATTGCTGATGCGGCGAACCGCTTCGGCAACAACCGGTGCGATATCCAGTTGACGGATACGTGCACAGGCTTGTGCTGCAGCGGACAGCGGGATGGTGTTAGTCACCACCAGCTCGTCCAGCACGGAATTTTCGATATTCTCGATGGCCCGACCCGACAGCACAGGGTGTGTGCAATAGGCAAAGACCTTGGCTGCGCCATGCTCTTTCAGGGCCTTGGCCGCGTGGCACAGAGTGCCGGCGGTATCGACCATGTCATCGACCAGAATGCAGGTACGCCCTTCGACATCACCGATGATATGCATCACTTCAGAGTGATTGGCTTTCTCACGGCGTTTGTCGATGATCCCGAGATCCACACCCAGGGATTTGGCAACGGCACGTGCACGCACGACGCCACCAATGTCCGGGGACACGATCATCAGGTTTTCGAAGCGCTGATCTTCAATGTCATCCACCAGAACCGGGGAGCCGTAGATGTTATCTACCGGAATATCGAAGAAACCCTGAATCTGGTCAGCATGCAGATCAACCGTGAGAACACGGTCGATGCCGACTACGGTAAGCATGTCAGCAACGACTTTCGCGCTGATAGCCACACGTGCGGAACGCGGACGGCGATCCTGACGGGCATAACCAAAATAAGGAATAACAGCAGTGATACGAGTAGCCGAGGAGCGGCGGAAGGCGTCAGCCATCACTACCAGTTCCATCAGGTTATCGTTGGTCGGAGCGCAAGTCGGCTGAATAATGAAAACGTCTTTACCGCGAACGTTTTCATTGATCTCGGCAGTAATTTCGCCGTCGGAGAACTTACCGACAGAGATGTCACCGAGAGGGATATGCAGCTGACGTACAACACGCCGAGCCAGATCGGGGTTAGCGTTCCCCGTAAAGACCATCATCTTGGACACGCGCAGTACCTAGAGGCTGAGGGTAACCTGGATGAGTATAGAAAATGGCAGGGGCGGCTGGATTCGAACCAACGCATGGCAGGATCAAAACCTGCTGCCTTACCGCTTGGCGACGCCCCTGTATCTGTTGCATCAAGTGCCGTGCACTTGGTTCCTTTAGAGCAGACTTTGCAGCTTGCGGTGCAACATCGAAACGTTGCTGCCTTTGGCTACAAACCCTGTAAGGGTCTCTGTCAGAAGGGCCGAGACTTTATCAGCTTCAGCTTTGCTTGGGAAGCCCCCAAACACACAACTTCCAGTTCCGGTGAGTTTTGCTTCGGTAAATTTACCTAACAAATCCAATGCGTTACGTACTTCTGGATAACGCCTTGCAACCACCGGCAAGCAGTCATTTCGACTGTTTCCCTCGGGAACGGGGCGCACTTTAATGGGCGGCGTGTTACGTGTCAACAAAGGATCGGAAAAAATTTCTGCCGTACTAACAGAGACTTGCGGCACGAGCACCAGATACCACGGTTCTTCGGGATTCACCGGGGTGAGTTTCTCGCCCACGCCCTCGGCAAACGCCGCGTGACCACGGACAAAAACCGGCACGTCGGCACCGAGTGTCAGGCCCAGTGCGGCCAGGCGATCCTCATCCCAACCCAACTGCCACAGATGATTCAGGCCGAGCAAAGTCGTCGCCGCATTCGAACTGCCGCCACCGATGCCGCCGCCCATTGGCAGGACTTTATCAATCCAGATATCGATGCCGAGCGTGCAACCGGACTGTTGCTGAAGCATTTTCGCCGCGCGCACGATCAGGTTGCTGTCATGCGGCACGCCGGCGAATTCGGTGTGCAATTGAATCACGCCGTCATCACGCACGGCAAAAGTGATTTCATCGCCGTAGTCGACAAACTGAAACAGCGTCTGCAACTCGTGATAACCGTCTTCACGGCGCCCGAGAATGTGCAGCATCAAGTTGAGTTTGGCCGGCGAGGGCAGGGTCAGGCGTGCAGCGGTCATCGGTTATTGTCCCAGCTTGCGCGGTTGCCAGGTCTTGATCACCAGCGTCACGTCAAGATCAGTGCCGTGCAGCTTGATGCGCTCCGGCAACCAGTAACCGTTTTGTTCGGTGTAGGCGGTGTATTCGACTTTCCAGCCATCCTGTTCGAGGTTGGCCAGGCGGCTGTCGGCATCCAGATTCAGGCGACTTTTGCTGTCCGGAGCGGGCAGACCACGGACCCACCAGGCCAGATTCGACACCGGCAGTTTCCAGCCGAGCTGTTCTTCGAGCAGGGCTTCCGGGGACTGCGATTCATAGCGACCCTGGTTGGCGACTTCTAGCGAGACCTTGCCCGGACGCCCAGTCAAACGTGCCGCGCCACGACCCAGCGGGCCGGACAAACGAATGTCGTAGTAATCCTGACGTTGCAGCCAGAACAGCGTGCCGCTACCCGAATCTTTCGGTGCGCGGATGCCGATCTTGCCGTCGATCTGCCAGCCGTCGAGGCTGGTCAGTTGCTGTTTGTTCGCGGCCCATTGAGCCGGACTGCCGTGGCCCTCGACCGATTCGCGAGTGCCAAAACCCGAGCAGCCAGCGAGCAGGGCGATGAAGCTGAAAACAATAACGTGGCGCAAAAACATGAGTTAAAGAGTCTCGGATCCGGTCAGGCGCTTGATGGTGCTGCGCAGAATGGTGCTGTCGGGCTGATCCTTGAGGAATTTGCCCCAGATTTGTTTGGCTTCACGCTGGTTGCCCTTGGTCCACAACACTTCGCCCAGGTGCGCGGCGACTTCGTGATCCGGGAAGCGCTCCAGCGCCTGACGCAGATATTTCTCGGCGTCATCCAGATTGCCCAGGCGGTAATTCACCCAGCCGAGGCTGTCGAGTACGGCCGGGTCTTCCGGGTTGATCTGGTGTGCCTGCTCGATCAGCGCTTTGGCTTCAGCGTAGCGTGTGGTGCGATCGGACAAGGTGTAGCCGAGTGCGTTGAGCGCCATGGCGTTGTCCGGATCACGCTTGATGATCAGGCGCAGGTCTTTTTCCATTTGCGCGAGGTCATTGCGTTTTTCCGCGAGCATGGCCCGGGTATAGAGCAGATTCAGATCGTCCGGGTATTGCAGCAAGGCTTGCTGCAAGACTTTCCAAGCCTTGTCGTCCTGTTTATTGGCCGACAGGGTTTCCGATTCGATCAGGTACAACTGAATCGCGTAGTCCGGTTGTTCGTCACGCTGGGCGGCGAGTTTGCTCTGCGCTTCAGCGGTTTTGCCGTTGTTCATCAGAATATCGGCCTGACGCAATTGCGCCGGCAGATAATCGTTGCCCGGGCCGACCTGGGCGTACTCGATGAGCGCGCCTTGCGGGTCGTTGCGTTCTTCGGCGATGCGACCGAGGTTCAGGTGCGCCGAATCGACGTGGCTTTCACGGGCGATCAAGTCTTCCAGATAACCCTTGGCTTCATCCCAGGCTTTGGCTTCCAGGCAGACCAATGCCAGCGAGTAACGCAGCTCGTCGTCTTCCGGGTATTGCTGCACAAGGCTGGAGAACTCGGCCTTGGCGTCGTCCATGCGGTCCTGTTCGACCAGCATGCGCGCGTAAGTCAGGCGCAGGCGCTTGTCGTCCGGGTACTTCTTGATGCTTTTTTGCAGCAGAGGCAGCGCTTCGTCGCCTCGGTTGAGAATTTGCAGCAGGCGCGCGCGCAGCAGAATCGGTGCGATCTCGCCGTCATCCGGCGGATTGTCTTCGAGCAGGGCCAGTGCGGCTTTGTTGTCACCGTCCTGCTGCAAGAGCAGGGCTTTGCCGAAAATCAGCTGGCTGTTGTTCGGATGGCGCTGCAACAAGCGGTCAAAACTTTTCATCAGGCCGTTACGGGTTTCTTGATCGGTATCCGCTGCCGACAACGCGAGGAAATCGAAATGGGTATCGCCCTTGCCTTGCAGGACCTTTTCCATATAGACCATAGAGTCGTCATAACGCCCGGCGCGCGCCAGTTGCACGGCAGCGGCGCGCTGCGCTTCGAGGTCGTCCGGGGCGTTTTTCGCCCAGATCAGCGCGGTATCGAGGGCCGGTTGATCGGCGCCCAGATATTCGGCGATACGGAAGGCGCGTTCGGAGACACCCGGATCCTGCGTATTGATGGCCTGGGTCACGTAGTTATCCAGAGCAATGTCGAAACGATTGCGCTGGCCGGCGAGTTCGGCGCTCAACAGGCTGAAAACGGTTTCCTCGCTGAACGAGCTGTAAACCTTGGGCTTTTCAGGCGCGGGCGTGGTGTCTTCAACCGACGGCGTACCGTCCGGCGAAACGGGAGCCAAGGCCTGGCAGCCGCTGAGGAAGACAAAAGCGAGGAGCAACGCGGAAGATCTATTCATATAGGAAGAGGACGACTAACCTGCGGTCGGATCATCATGACACAAGCCTTCGGCCAAACATAACCGAGACTCAATTGTGCCCATTATAGGGGCTGACGATTGGGACAATAGTCAGCGGTAGTTGTTCTGAATCTTTCGAAGGTGGACAATTGCCGGCTTCACGTCACCATCAGCGACCTTGAATGGCCTTCCTTGCACTCGGTATCAACCACAAGACTGCTTCAGTAGACGTCCGCGAGCGCGTGGCTTTTACTCCTGAACAGCTGGTGGAGGCCTTGCAGCAGCTCTGCCGACTGACCGACAGCCGCGAAGCCGCGATCCTCTCCACCTGCAATCGCAGTGAGCTTTATATAGAACAGGATCAGCTTTCTGCCGATATCGTGCTGCGCTGGCTGGCCGACTATCACCATTTAAGCCTCGACGAGCTGCGTGCGAGTGCTTATGTGCATGAAGATGATGCGGCAGTTCGTCACATGATGCGTGTCGCCTCCGGGCTCGACTCGCTGGTGCTCGGCGAGCCGCAGATTCTCGGTCAGATGAAGTCGGCTTACGCCGTGGCCCGCGAAGCCGGCACCATCGGCCCGCTGTTGGGGCGACTGTTTCAGGCAACTTTCAATGCCGCCAAACAGGTGCGCACCGACACTGCCATCGGTGAAAACCCGGTATCGGTGGCGTTTGCCGCCGTCAGCCTGGCCAAGCAGATTTTCAGTGATTTGCAGCGCAGTCAGGCTCTGCTGATTGGCGCCGGCGAGACCATCACCTTGGTCGCCCGCCATTTGCACGAGCTGGGGGTCAAGCGCATCGTCGTCGCTAACCGCACGCTCGAACGCGCCAGTCTGCTCGCCGAACAGTTCGGCGCCCACGCGGTGTTGCTGTCGGACATCCCGGCAGAACTGGTGCGCAGCGATATCGTCATCAGTTCGACCGCCAGTCAGTTGCCGATCCTTGGCAAAGGCGCGGTGGAAAGTGCATTGAAGCTGCGCAAGCACAAACCGATCTTCATGGTCGACATCGCCGTTCCCCGGGATATCGAGCCGGAAGTCGGCGAGTTGGACGACGTTTACCTCTACAGCGTCGACGATCTCCACGAAGTGGTCGCCGAGAACCTCAAGAGTCGCCAGGGCGCAGCCCAAGCGGCGGAAGAGATGGTTTCGGTCGGCGCCGACGATTTCATGGTGCGCTTGCGCGAGCTGGCGGCGGTCGATGTGCTCAAGGCCTATCGTCAACAGAGCGAACGCCTGCGCGACGAAGAGCTGCAAAAAGCCCTGCGCCTGCTGGCCAATGGCGGCAACGCCGAAGACGTGCTCGGACAACTGGCCCGTGGCCTGACCAATAAACTGTTGCATGCGCCCAGTGTGCAACTGAAAAAGCTTTCTGCCGAAGGCCGCCTCGATGCGCTGGCCATGGCCCAGGAACTCTTTGCCCTCGAGGGCTCACCGGATAGCTTTTCGGATAAAAAACCGCAATGAAAGCGTCACTGCTCAATAAGCTGGACATCCTCCAGGACCGTTTCGAGGAACTGACCGCGCTGCTCGGCGACGGCGAAGTCATTGCCGATCAGGCCAAATTCCGCGCTTATTCCAAGGAATACGCCGAACTTGAGCCGGTGGTACAAGGCTATAAAAAGCTGCTCAGCGTACAAAGCGATCTTGAAGGCGCGCAGGCGCTGCTCAAGGACAGCGACCCGGACATGCGTGAAATGGCCGTGGAAGAAGTCCGCGAAGCCAAGGAATTGCTGATCACCCTGGAAGCCGACCTGCAACGCATGTTGCTGCCCAAGGATCCCAACGACGGCCGTAACGTCTTTCTCGAAATCCGTGCCGGCACCGGTGGCGACGAGGCGGCGATCTTCTCCGGCGACCTGTTCCGCATGTACTCGCGTTACGCCGAGCGGCGCGGCTGGCGTGTCGAGATCCTGTCGGAAAACGAAGGCGAACACGGTGGCTATAAAGAAGTCATCGCCCGCATCGAAGGCGACAACGTTTACGGCAAGCTGAAATTCGAATCCGGTGCGCACCGCGTACAGCGCGTGCCTGCTACCGAATCACAGGGCCGTATCCACACCTCGGCCTGCACCGTGGCGGTATTGCCCGAGCCGGACGAGCGCGAAGCCATCGAGATCAACCCGGCGGATTTGCGCGTCGATACGTTCCGCTCCTCCGGGGCCGGCGGTCAGCACGTTAACACTACCGACTCGGCGATCCGCATCACGCACATACCGACCGGCACTGTCGTCGAGTGTCAGGAAGAACGTTCCCAGCACAAGAACCGCGCTCGGGCGATGGCCTGGCTGTCGGCCAAACTCAACGATCAGCAAACCGCAGCGGCGGCCAACGCGATCGCCAGCGAGCGTAAATTGCTGGTTGGCTCGGGCGACCGTTCCGAGCGGATTCGCACCTATAACTTTGCTCAGGGCCGGGTCACTGACCATCGCGTCAACCTGACCCTGTACTCGCTGGATGAAATCCTCGCCGGTGGCGTTGAAGCGGTGATCGAGCCGTTGCTGGCCGAATATCAGGCTGACCAACTTGCAGCGATAGGTGAATAAATGACCATCATCGCCAGCCTGTTGCGCGCCGCCGAATTGCCGGACTCGCCCACGGCGCGTCTGGATGCTGAATTGCTTCTGGCGGCGGCGCTGGGCAAGTCACGCAGTTTTCTGCACACCTGGCCCGAGCGCATCGTGCCGAGTGAAGCAGCGCTGACCTTTGCCGAATACCTGCAACGCCGCCGTAGCGGTGAGCCGGTGGCCTATATTCTCGGTCAGCAGGGTTTCTGGAAACTCGATCTGGAAGTCGCGCCGCACACGCTGATCCCGCGTCCGGACACTGAATTGCTGGTGGAAGCGGCGCTGGAATTGCTCCCCGCGACTGCGGCCAAAGTGCTCGACCTTGGCACCGGCAGCGGCGCGATCGCCTTGGCTCTGGCCAGCGAACGTCCTGCATGGAAAGTCACTGCAGTGGATCGTGTACTCGAAGCCGTAGCTTTGGCCGAGCGCAATCGCCAGCGCCTGCATCTGAACAACGCCACGGTGCTGAACAGCCATTGGTTCAGCGCGCTGGAAGGTCAGCGTTTCCAGTTGATCATCAGTAACCCGCCGTACATTGCTGCCGCCGACCCGCATCTGGTCGAGGGCGATGTGCGCTTCGAACCGGCCAGCGCGCTGGTTGCTGGTGAGGACGGGCTCGACGATCTGCGCTTGATCGTCGATCAGGCCCCGGCTCATCTGGAGGCCGCTGGCTGGCTGATGCTCGAGCACGGCTATGATCAAGCCGAAGCCGTACGCGACTTGCTGCTGACGCGCGGTTTTGAAGAAGTCCACAGCCGCACCGACCTGGGCGGTCATCAACGCATCAGTCTGGGGCGCCTGCCGTGCTGAATGATCAGGAATTGCTGCGCTACAGCCGGCAGATTCTGCTGCAACACATCGACATCGACGGGCAGTTGAAGCTCAAAGCCAGTCGCGTGCTGATCGTCGGGCTCGGCGGTCTCGGTGCGCCGGTTGCGTTGTACCTCGCAGCGGCGGGTGTCGGTGAGTTGCGTCTGGCGGATTTCGACACGGTCGATCTGACCAACCTGCAACGCCAGATCATCCATGACACCGACAGCGTCGGCATGAGCAAGGTCGACTCGGCGCTCAAGCGTCTGACCGCGATCAATCCCGAGATCCAACTGATTCCTCATCGTCAGGCGCTCGACGAGGATTCTCTCGCCGCCGCCGTGGCTGCGGTGGATCTGGTGCTCGACTGTTCCGATAATTTCTCCACCCGCGAAGCCGTCAACGCTGCGTGCGTAGCTGCGTGCAAACCGTTGGTCAGCGGCGCGGCGATTCGACTCGAAGGGCAGTTGTCGGTGTTCGACCCGCGTCGAGCCGAGAGCCCTTGCTACCACTGTTTATACGGCCACGGCAGCGAAGCTGAACTGACCTGCAGCGAGGCCGGTGTGGTCGGGCCGCTGGTCGGTCTGGTCGGCAGCTTGCAGGCGCTGGAAGCGTTGAAAGTATTGGTCGGTTTCGGCGAACCGCTGGTGGGTCGCTTGCTGTTGATCGATGCTCTCGGTTCGCGCTTCCGCGAGTTGCGCGTCAAGCGTGATCCGGGTTGCAGCGTCTGTGGTTCGCGCCATGCGTGAAGCGCCGATCGGCGTGTTCGACTCCGGTGTCGGCGGCTTGTCGGTGCTGGCGGAAATCCAGCGTTTGCTACCCAATGAATCACTGCTCTATGTCGCCGATTGCGGGCACATTCCCTACGGAGAGAAAACCCCGGAGTTCATCCGTCAGCGCTGCAGTGTGATGGCCGGGTTTTTCCGTGAGCAAGGCGCCAAGGCCTTGGTCATCGCGTGCAATACCGCGACGGTCTCGGGTGTCGCCGATCTACGCCGTGATTTTCCCGACTGGCCGCTTGTCGGTATGGAGCCTGCGGTCAAACCTGCCGCCGCCGCGACCCGCAGTGGGGTGGTCGGCGTGCTCGCCACCACCGGCACATTGCAGAGCGCCAAGTTCGCAGCACTGCTTGATCGCTTTGCCACCGATGTACGCGTGATCACCCAGCCATGCCCCGGTCTGGTCGAGCTGATTGAAAGCGGCGATCTGCACAGCGCCGAGTTGCGCCAGTTGCTGCAAGGTTATGTCGAGCCACTGTTGGCCAGCGGTTGCGACACGATCATTCTGGGTTGCACTCACTATCCCTTTCTCAAGCCGATGCTCAAGTTGATGATCCCTGCGGACATCAGTCTGATCGATACCGGTGCTGCTGTAGCGCGGCAACTTCAGCGGCTTTTGGCTGAGCGCGATTTGCTCGCTGCCGGCCCGAACCAACCGGTCAGATTCTGGACCAGCGCCGATCCTGAGTACTTTAAAAACATCCTGCCACTGCTCGGACAAAACGCTGGTGAAGTGCAAAACTTCGACTTGTAAAAAAATTGTGAAATAACTAAAAAATCAGCTGAACTTCTAAGCAGGCGCCAGCTTCTATAGCGAAGAGTTATCGAGAAAACCAAACGATCGTTCCGGTAAAGGAAGTTTCAACGTGAAGCGACTATTCTGCTTGGCCGCGATTGCGGCCGCACTGATGGGGCAAAGTTTTACTGCACAAGCGGCAGGTGTTGAGTTTGCGGTGGGGGCCACCAGCGATTCGACCATGACGTACCGCCTGGGCATGAATTTCGATTGGGACAAGAGCTGGCTGCAGAGTGATGTCGGTCGCCTGACCGGTTACTGGAGCGGTGCTTATACCTATTGGGAAGGTGACAAGACATCCAGTAACAACAGCCTGTCGTTCTCGCCGGTATTTGTTTACGAGTTTGCCGGTCAGTCGGTCAAACCGTACATCGAAGCGGGGATCGGCGTGGCGGCCTTCTCTAACACCAAGTACGAATCCAACAATCTCGGCGGCTCTTTCCAGTTTGAAGACCGCCTCGGTTTTGGTCTGCGTTTCAATGGCGGGCATGAAGTCGGAATTCGTGCGACGCACTATTCCAACGCTGGTCTTGCCAGTGACAACGACGGTGTAGAAAGTTACTCGCTGCATTACACACTGCCGCTGTAACTGCTAAACGCTTGACCCCTGTGGGAGCGAGCCTGCTCGCGAAAGCTATTTCATATTCAACGAAGATGTTGAATGAAAGAGCGCTTTCGCGAGCAGGCTCGCTCCCACAGTTGTTTTCAGTGAACTCAAAAATCAGCGGTAGGCAGTCGTGATGCCTTTGCGCTCTTCAATGCACTCCGGCGCGCCCATTTCGAACTCGCGGCAGATCAGCGGGCGTTTCTCATAGATCGTGCACATCATGCTGTCGCGATCCAGCGCTGCACACCAGCCGTCGTCCAGACGCAGCATGACTTCGCCGCCCCACTCATCGGTATCGATAAAGCGATCAGGCACGCCAGTGTCGGTGATCAGCATCACTTCGAGCTGGCAACAGCACGCCGCGCAGGTCGAGCAGGTGACTGCCGGTTCAGTGATTTGTTGGTGGGGAATGGTCTTCATGGCCGGCAGTGTAAGGCAGTGGTCGACATGCGTGTGAAAGCTCTGACGGACGCTCAGTGGCTTAATCGCCGGGCCATCACATGCAACAGCGGAAACAGCAGCGCCCAGAGCAGGCCGATGCCGATCAGGGTGGGCAACTCGCCGTAGGGAAATTGCACGCCTGCCAGCCGCCCGCCGGCGTAGTAAGACAATGCGCCGCCGACGGCACCCAGTGAACTCGCCAGCCACCACGGCCGGGCGCTCCATGCCAGGCAGTGGCGCAAAGTGGTCGCGAGCAGCGCCCACAACAGCATCAGCCACAGTGGAATCAGCGGCGACAAGTCCTGAAATTCGAATACGCCCAAAGCGCGCAAAACGCTGTCCACCGCCGTGCCGACAATCACCACGCTCAACATCAGACGACCCTCGGCCGCCCAACTGCTGATCCAGCACAGATGGATGACCAGCACCGCCAGCGCCACCAGCAGCCACAAACTGTTGCCGCCGAGCACGCAGATCAGCCAGCCGATCTGGAACAATACGGCATTGGCGACACGCTCAAGCATCGAAGCGTCCGAGCAGCGGCGCAGTCATCGCGGCCGGTTTGGCCAGCAACAGTTGCGCGGTGCCGATGGTGCGTTCGAGGAAACCGCCCTCGCAGTAACACAGGTAAAACTCCCACAGCCGCAGGAAATAATCGTCATAGCCCAGTTCGGTGAGACGGCCATGGGCGCGGCGGAAGTTCTCATGCCACAGGCGCAGGGTTTTTGCGTAATGCAGGCCGAAATCTTCCATGTGCAGCAGGTTCATGTCGGTGTCGCGGCCGACCACTTCGAGCATTTTCTGCACGCAGGGCAGGGCGCCGCCGGGGAAGATGTAACGCTGGATAAAGTCGACGCCGCGCTTGGCCTGTTCGTAGCGCTGTTCGCGGATGGTGATTGCCTGGATCAGCATCAGGCCGTTGCTTTTGAGCAAATGCGCGCACTGTTTGAAGTAAGTCGGCAGGAAGCGGTGACCGACCGCTTCGATCATCTCGATCGACACCAGTTTGTCGTATTCGCCGGTGAGGTCGCGGTAGTCCTTGAGCAACAGCGTGACCTGATCTTGCAAACCGAGTTGTTCAATGCGCTGCGCGGTAAACGCGTACTGCTCTTTCGAGAGGGTCGTGGTGGTGACGCGGCAACCGTAATTTTGTGCGGCGTAGAGCGCCATGCTGCCCCAACCGGTGCCGATCTCGAGCAAATGGTCGCCGGGTTTGAGCGCGAGTTTCTGGCAGATGCGCTCCAGCTTATTCAACTGAGCCTGCTCCAGGCTGTCTTCGGGCGTAAGGAACTGCGCCGCCGAATACATCATGGTCGGGTCGAGAAACTGTTCGAACAGATCGTTGCCAAGGTCGTAGTGCGCGGCGATATTTTTCTGCGAACCCTTGCGCGTATTGCGATTGAGCCAGTGCAGACCTTGCACCAACGGCCGGCCGAGACGTGCCAGGCCGCCCTCCATGGCATCGAGCACGTCGAGATTGCTGACGAACACGCGTACCACCGCCGTCAGATCCGGTGAACTCCAATAGCCGTGGATAAACGCCTCACCGGCACCAATCGAACCATTACCGGCAACCATGCCCCAGACCGCCGAGTCGAGCACGTGGATTTCCCCGAGCAAGGCACTGCCCGGCGCACCGAACATCAGCCGTTCGCCATCCTCGACCACCAGCAATTGTCCGTGTTTGAGCTGCGCCAGTTGGCGCAACACACCACGGCGCAGCAACGACCCGGTCAGACCGTTGGTGCTGAGCCGGCTGACCGACAGACTAGAGGATTTCATGGCGGTGCTCCTTGGGAGGCACAGTGGCGGTTTGAAAGCTGCCGTCGGCAGTCTGATGAGCAAAGATCGGTGCGCGTTTAAGCAGCAGTCGCAGCGCCTGCCAATAAATCGCCAAGGCGGTTTTCGCGGTCATCCACGGAAAGCGGCGCAAGTAACGGTGCAAGCTGTGGCGATCGAGGCTTTCGCGTTGCAGATTGAGCGTCGCGTCGAACAGCTTGTGCTCGCCCTGCCAGTCGGCCATGTGCACGCCGAGGGTTTGCGCGGCGGGGCTGAAGCTCATGCGGTATTCGAGATCGCGCGGCAAAAACGGCGAAACGTGAAAGGCCTTGGCCACGGCGAAGTGCTGGTGAAAGTCCCGCAGGTCGACGGGCGTGCGCGCTGGAAGCACATAGTGATAACGCTCGCGCCATGGCGTGTTGGTGACTTCGCAGACAATCGCCGCCAGTTGCCCGTCGGCTTCATGGCAATAAAAGAAACTCACCGGGTTGAACGACAACCCCCAGCTACGCGCCTGGGTCAGCAGGCAGATCGAGCCTTGCGGTTCATGGCCGATGGCGATGCCGACCTGCTGACGCACGGCATCGATCAGGCGTATGCCACGGCCGGTGAAGGTCTTCAGGTAGTCGGTCTCGCGAAATGAAAACGGCGCAAAGCGACTGCGCCCGGCCAGCGGCGACAGTGCAAGCACGGCGTCCTGCTCGCTGAGGTCGAGGTAGAGCAAACCGATCCGATAGCGGAACTCATGGCGGCGCGGCGAGAAGCGCCGATGGCCGATCCAGCCGCTGTACAGGGCGCTGTTCATAAGGTCTCCCCGAACGCGGCGGCCACGCGCAAGGCGCTGACGACACCGTCCTCATGGAAACCGTTGGCCCAATAGGCGCCGCAATAATGCGTGTGCTGCGCGCCATCCAGTTCACTCCAGCGATTTTGTGCTGCCACCGCCGCGAGGCTGAATTGCGGGTGGGCGTAGGTGTAACGGGCGAGCACTTTGTCCGGGCTGATGCCGGCACTCTGATTGAGGCTGACGCAGAACGTGGTGTCGCTCTGAATGCCCTGCAGAATGTTCATGTCGTAGGTGACGGCGGCGTGGGTGTGGCCGGCGCCGCAGAGCCGATAGTTCCAGCTCGCCCAGGCGAGTTTGCGTGTCGGCAACAAGCGCGTGTCGGTGTGCAGCACCACTTCGTTGTCGGCGTAGGGCAGGGCGCCGAGGATCGCGCGTTCGGCTTCGCTTGGGACCGCCAGCAGTTTCAACGCTTGATCACTGTGACAGGCGAACACCACCTGATCGAAGTGTTCGAGGCCTGCCGGGCTGTGGATAACTACGCCATGCACGTCACGATCAACCCGGGCTACCGGGCAATTGAGACGAATCCTTTCCTTGAACGCGGCCGTCAGCGGCGCGATGTAAGCGCTGGAGCCGCCTTCGATGACTTGCCATTGCGGCCGATCACTGACCGACAACAGTCCATGGTTCTTGAAAAAACGTACGAAAAACTGCAGCGGGAAATTGAGCATTTCCGCCATCGGCATCGACCAGATCGCCGAGCCCATCGGCACGATGTAATGCAGGATGAACCGTTCGCCGTAACCGCCAGCCTTGAGGTACTCGTCAAGGGTTGTGTCAGCGGCGATGCGCAGTTCAACCAGGTCGCGCTGGGCTTCTTTGTTGAAGCGCAGAATGTCGCGCAACATGCCCCAGAACCCCGGCGACAACAAATTGCTGCGCTGGGCGAAGAGGCTGTTGAGGTTGTTGCCGTTGTATTCCAGGCCGGTGTCCGGGTCGGTCACCGAGAAACTCATTTCGGTCGGCTTGAACGCCACGCCGAGCTGCCCGAGCAGGCGGATGAAATTCGGGTAGGTCCAGTCGTTGAACACGATGAAACCGGTGTCCACCGCATATTGGCGGCCATCGACGGTCACCGGCACCGTGTGCGTGTGGCCACCAACCCAGTCGCCAGCCTCGAACACCGTGACTTCATGGCGGCGATTGAGCAGGTAGGCGCAGGTCAGCCCGGCGATCCCGCTGCCGACGATGGCGATTTTCATGTCGGATCCGTCAGCGGAGGCGACTTGCGCACCATGCGCTTGCCGATCGCCAGTTGCACACGTGCCGGCAGTTTCGACAGCGGCCACAACGCGGCCATGAACAGCGCCGGAAAGGCGATCTCCAGCGGCCGGTCCTTGAGCTTGGCGAAGATGTGCCGCGCGGCTTTATCCACAGGCCAGCTCAAAGGCATCGGGAAGTCGTTTTTCGCGGTCAGCGGAGTTTCGACGAAACCGGGGCTGACCACGGTGACTTCAATGCCTTCGTCGGCCAGATCGATGCGCAGCGATTCGAACAGATAACGCAGTCCGGCCTTTGAGGCGCCGTAGGCTTCGGCCCGTGGCAGTGGCAAGTAGGTCACCGAACTGGCCACGCCGATCAGATGCGGCGCGGTGCCTTTGCGCAGCAGCGGCAGCGCGGCTTCGATGCAATAACTGCTGGCGAGCAGATTGGTGCGCACCACATGCTCGACGATCGATGAGTCGAACTGTTTGGCATCGACGTATTCGCAGGTGCCGGCGTTGAGAATCACCGAGTCCAGCGAACCCCAGTCCGCGGCGATCTGCTCACCGATTTCGCGCACCGTCTGGCTGTTGGTCAGGTCACCCGGCACTACCAAAACCTGCCCTGGATAGCGTTGTGACAAGACTTTGAGCGGGGCAATCTGACGGGAACTGACCGCCAGGTGCGCACCGGTTTTCAGGATCTCTTCAGCCAGCGCCGCGCCGATGCCACTGCTGGCCCCGGTCAACCAATAACGCCGTGGAGGTGTACGACTCATCCCATTCTCCTTTTCAGCCAGGCAATGACCCGGCCCAATACTGGCAAGTGTTCATACAGCAGCGCCCCGGCATCGAAATAATCCCGATGGCGATAAACCTTGTCGTGCCACAGCAAATGCGAGCAGCCGCTGACGCGTATCAAGCGGCCACCCGCCAGGCGCGGATGGCGATAACTCATGACCCAGCGCAGGTAACCCTCACAGTCGCCGATCTGGTCGAAACCATGAAAATCGAAACGCAGTTCGCTGACGTTGGCGTATAGCTCGCCGAAGTAGTCGCGTAACTGCGCCAGACCCTGCACCTCGTGCAGCGGGTCGGTGAAGTGAATGTCATCGCTGTACAGCTCGCCCAGGCTTTGCAGGTTGTCTTTGTTCAACGCTGAAAATTGCCGGGCGAAGCGGCGCAGGAATTCACTCATCGTCGCCTCCTGAAGACGTCCGCGAAGGCAGGTTCTTGAAGGCCGCCAAAGCGCGCTGACGCGAGGTGCTGAGGTTGACGATCGGTGACGGATAGTCCGCCGCGCCGAACAAGCCACCGAGGTCGGCAGGGTTATGCACTTGTTTTTTGTTAAGGTCGGCCAGTTCCGGCAGCCAGTGCTTGATGAACAGGCCTTCGCTGTCGAACTTTTCCGACTGGCTCAACGGGTTGAAAATGCGGAAGTACGGCGCCGAATCGGTGCCCGTCGACGAACTCCATTGCCAGCCACCGTTGTTCGCCGCGAGATCGCCATCAATCAGGTGGCGCATGAAAAAGCGTTCGCCTTCACGCCAGTCGATCAGCAGGTTTTTGGTCAGAAACATCGCCACGATCATGCGCAGGCGATTGTGCATCCAGCCGGTTTCGAGCAATTGGCGCATGGCCGCGTCAATGATCGGCAGGCCGGTGCGCGCCTCTTGCCACGCGGCGAGATCGTCCGGCGCATCACGCCAGGCCAGCGCTTCGGTTTCCGGGCGGAAAGCGCGATGGCGGGAAACGCGGGGATAGCCGACCAGAATGTGTTTGTAGAACTCACGCCACAGCAGCTCGTTGATCCAGGTGACCGCACCGACCTTGCCGCTTTCGAATTCGCCCTGATTGCTTTGCAGGGCGGCGTGCAGGCATTGCCGTGGCGAAATTACACCGGCAGCGAGATACGCCGAAAGCTGACTGGTGCCAGGCTTGGCCGGGAAGTCGCGTTCGCTCTGGTAGTAGTCGATTTGCGCGTCGGTGAAGGTGTCGAGGCGGCGTCGGGCTTCCTTTTCGCCGGCGGGCCATAGATCGCGCAGGGTCTGGCTCGGTGTGGCGAAGCCTTTGACGGAGTCGGGAATCGGGTCGCTGCTGACCTCAAGTTTTTCCTGTTTGCCGGGGGCTTTAACCAGCGCCGGCATCGAGCGATGCAGGCGTTCATAACAGACTTTGCGGAACTGGCTGAACACCTTGAAGTAACTCTCGGTCTTGGTCAGTACGCTGCCGGGTTTGAACAGCAACTGGTCGAGATAGCTGTGAAAGGTGATGCCCTCGGCCTTCAGTGTTTCGGCCACCGCTGCATCGCGACGGCTTTCATGGTCGCCATATTCTTCATTGACGTGAACCGCCGCTATCTTCAGTTGCCGGCAGAGTTTGAGCAGTTCCGCCGGAGCTTGATCCCAATGGCTTGCAGTGCGAATCAGTAACGGGATGTTGAGTGTGCCAAGGCTTGCGCTCAGCTCACGCAGGTTGCGCAACCAGAAGTCGACCTTGCACGGCGCATCGTCATGTTCCAGCCACTGCTGCGGGCTCAACAGGTACACGGCGACCGTCGGGCCGCGCGCTGCGGCGGCTGCGAGAGCGGTGTTGTCATGTTGGCGCAGGTCGCTGCGCAGCCAGATCAATTGCATGTCGGCACTCACGGCGTCCATTAAATCAGCCCACGCTGAACGAGTTCCTGATGCGCAAGAAGCGCGTCTTCCGCCAGGAACACATCAGCCATCTCGGAAGTTCTTACGGACAACTCGGCGTGGTGGATGCATACCGTTGGTCCGACCAGCATTTTTGGACAACTGACTCCGTTCAGTAGCTTGGGCAACTGCGCAAGGTTCATGGCTTTGCTGGAATACAGCAGTACGCCACGGGCTTGCAGATGTTCGACCGCCAGCGCCAGTTCGGCGGCCGGCAGCGGCCAGTCAAACACTTGCACCGGACAATCGGCGCTGCTGATCAGCCACGCGCACAGCCACAGATGAGGTTCCAGTGGCAGGTCGGAATGGTTGATCAACAGCAGCGGGGCGCCATGCAACTGACGATTGTTATGGTAGATGCGTGTGCCGAATTTGCTGCGTAACCACGAATAAAAGAACACCCGTTCCATCTGCGCGCCGAACTGGCCCTGCCAACGCTGCTCCAGTTCCGCCAGCAACGGCATCAGCAATTGCTCGCACAGCGTGCGTGGCGGGTAGAGCGCCATGGCCTGATTGACGCTGTCGTCGAGGCTGCGTTCATTGAGCTGCGTAACGGCCGTCAGCAGTGTCTGGCGCAAGCGCTGCCAATCGTTTTCCACTGATTCGCTGAACGCCTGCGGTGCGTCGAGGAGCGGTTTGACCTGACTGACAGCAACACCACGGTTAAGCCAGGTGAGGATGGTCAGAATTTGCTGAACATGTTCGGCCGAATACAGCCGGTGGCCCTTGGGCGTGCGTTGCGGTACGACCAGCCCGTAGCGGCGTTCCCACGCGCGCAGGGTGATCGCGTTGACGCCGGTCTGCCGCGCGACTTCGCGGATCGGCAGCCAACCCTCGTCGAGGGCTTTTTTAAAATCCGCGCCTAGGTCTTCCTGGGCGCTGGTATCCATTTTGTCGTTCATTAGATTGCGTTTCGCAGGCTGAGGTTTTCCGGGTGCGGTTGCAGGTAAACCTGTTGCGCGATGTACGAATCCGGATGGAGGCGAAAGTGATGCTTGAGCAACGTCAACGGCACCACCAGCGGCACGATGCCTTGGCGGTACTGGCCGATGACGTGTTGCATTTCCTGTTTGTCTTCGGCGCTGATTACCTGTTTCAGATAACCGCTGATGTGCAGCAGCACGTTGCAGTGGGTGCCACGGGTGGCGCATTTTTTCAACGCTGCCATCAGTTCGCTGAAGTAGCGTGGGCCGAGCTCGACGGGATCGCTGTGCGCCATGTTGCCCAACAGCTTGCCGAGTGCTTTGTATTGCAGCGGGTTGTGCGCCATCAGCAGGTATTTGTAGCGCGAGTGGAATTCGGTGAGGGCGCGGCGGCTCAGACCTTTCGCGAGGACTTGCTGCCATTCGCTGTAGGCGAACACGCGGGTGATGAAATTCTCGCGCAGCACCGGATCGTTGAGACGCCCGGCTTCTTCCACGGGCAGATCCGGGTGCTGTGCGCAGAACGCCTGGGCGTAAATCCCGCGCCCGCCGCCGTTCACCGGGGCGCCGTTGGCGTGGTAGACCTTGACCCGTTCCAGGCCGCAGGACGGCGATTGCTGCATGAAGATGTAGCCGCAGATGTCATTGAGTTCGGCGGCCATTTTCTCGCCGTATTCGGCCAATGGCTGGGTGACGTTGATCGCCCGGTTCACCGTGCCGACCGCTTGCGGATGCTCGGCGTCGCCGACGAGACGGGTGGGTTCGCGCGGGATGCCCAAACCGATCGCGACCTCCGGGCACACCGGGACGAAATCGAAATGCTCGGTGAGGGTGCGGCTGCACAGGCGTGATTCCTTGTGCCCACCGTTGTAGCGCACCTCGGCACCCAGCAGGCAGGCGCTGATGGCGATTTTTGGCTTCGCGGCGGGCAGGGCAAGCATAGGCACCTCGAATCTAAACCTATACAGAGATCAATCTCTGTACAATATTGGCTTAGCATAGATTCAAAGGTGTACAAGTCAAATCATTTGTACAACTTTTTCGGTTAAATCGCTAATCCCCTGTGGGAGCGAGCCTGCTCGCGAATACGGTGCGTCAGTCAATGCATCTGTTGAAGGTTAATCCGCATTCGCGAGCAGGCTCGCTCCCACAATGGCTGGTGTTTATTTCCAGCCCTGCAGCCATTCAGCGTTGTTTTGTAGCGTCTGCCAATCGAATCTTTCGGCACGCTTGGTCAACACCGCCTGCAACTCGACTTCCAACACCGTGCCTTCCTCATCACGGAACAACTCGGTCACCAGAAAGTGTTTTTCACGGTTTTGCGGGTGAGCTGCTGTCCATTTCGACAGCAGCAATTTTTGCGGATTGATGCGGTTCATTGTAGGTGTTCGTGCAAGCGTCGCGCAGCTTCCTGGCCACTGAGCCAAGCGCCTTCGACTCGCCCGGACAGGCACCAGTCGCCGCAGGCGTACAGGCCCAGATCGGCATCGGCCAGCGTGCCCCATTCGTGGCCCGTCGCGGGTCGCGCATAGAGCCAGCGGTGGGCGAGGCTGAAGCTCGGCGCTGGCATGGCGCTGTGCAGCAACTCGGCAAAGGCGCCGTGCAGTTGCTCGATCACCGCTTCCTTGGACAGGTCGATGTGTTGCCGGCTCCACGCACTGGTAGCATGCAGCACCCAAGTGTCGAGGGTGTTGTCGCGCCCCGGTTTGCTGCGGTTGCGCGCCAGCCAGTCGAGCGGGCTGTCCTGCACGAAGCAGCCTTCGATCGGCGTGTCCAGCGGCGTTTCGAAGGCGAGGGCGACAGCCCAGGTCGGCTCCATTTTCACCCCCGCGGCGGCACCGGCCAGCTTCGGCGCAGCGGCCAGCAATGCCGTCGCTTGCGGGGCTGGCGTGGCAATCACCACGTGGCTGAACGGTCCGTGGGTGAAGCCTTCGGCGTCTTGCAAATGCCAGTGTTCTTCACCGCGAAAAACTTCGGTAATCCGGCAGGCGAAGTGCACCTCCAGGCCATCGAGCAAGCCACGGGTGATGGCGCTCATGCGCGGCGCACCGACCCAGCGGGTCTGCTCGTCCGGCGACAGATTCAACTGCCCGCCCTGATAGGTGTAGAGCTGCGGCGTCCACTCGGCGACCCAGCCCTGGCTTTGCCAACGCTGCACTTCGGTGACGAAGCGGCGGTCGCGGGCGGTGAAATATTGCGCGCCCATGTCCAGCGAGCCAGCGTCGCTGCGCTTGCTCGACATGCGCCCGCCGCTGCCGCGACTTTTATCGAACAATTGCACGGTATGCCCGGTCTCTGTCAAAGCCTGGGCGGCGGAGAGCCCGGCGATGCCGGTGCCGATGATTGCGATAGGTACAGTCATAGGGGCCTCGTTTACCTTTCTGTACAGACTACGCCGTGGATGAAACCTGTACAATTTTGTTTTTTGGTATAACTTCTAGCGTTCTCGTTCTGACAGCTTGGCCTATGGTTAAACAATAGAGCCTGCCCGATAGAAAAGATCCCTGTTTATAAAAATAGACTAGTGATCCGGGTTAAACGCCACGCGAGGAAGATGTCATGCACATATTGCTGACCGGCGGTACTGGTTTGATAGGACGTCAGCTCTGCCGACACTGGTCGGGGCAGGGGCATCGCCTGACGGTGTGGAGCCGAAAACCGGAGAAGGTCGCGAAGATCTGCGGCGCGCAGGTGCGTGGCATCGCGCGTCTGGAAGACCTCGGCGAGGAGTCCGTGGACGCGATCATCAATCTGGCCGGCGCGCCGATTGCCGATCGGCCGTGGACCCATCGCCGCAAAGCGTTGCTCTGGAGCAGCCGCATCACGTTGACGGAAACACTGTTGGCGTGGCTCGAAACCCGCGCGCAGAAACCGCCATTGTTGATTTCCGGTTCGGCGATCGGCTGGTACGGCGATGGCGGTGAGCGCGAGCTGACCGAAGATTCGCCGCCGGTGATCGACGATTTTGCCAGCCAGTTGTGCATCGCCTGGGAAGAAACCGCGCAACGTGCCGAAGCGCAGGGAATCCGTGTGGTGCTGGTGCGAACCGGTCTGGTGCTGTCGGCCGAGGGCGGCTTTTTGTCGCGGTTATTGCTGCCGTTCAAACTCGGCCTGGGCGGGCCGTTGGGCAATGGTCGGCAGTGGATGCCGTGGATTCATATCAGCGATCAAATCGCCCTGATTGATTTTCTTCTGCACCGCGATCAGGCCAGTGGTCCTTATAATGCGTGCGCGCCGAAACCTGTGCGCAATCGCGAATTTGCCAAGACGCTGGGCAGCGTGTTGCACCGCCCGGCGTTCATGCCGATGCCGACGCTGGCGCTGAAAGTCGGTCTCGGCGAGATGTCTTTGTTGTTGCTCGGCGGCCAGAAGGCGATGCCGGCACGCTTGCTGGAAGCGGGTTTCACTTTCCAGTTCACGGATTTACGTGCGGCCCTGGACGATCTCTCCAGCCGCCTCTGAAATAGGACGTTGCATGACCGATCACGCCTTGCTTCTGGTCAACCTGGGTTCCCCGGCCTCCACCTCGGTGGCCGATGTGCGCAGCTACCTCAATCAATTCCTGATGGACCCGTACGTGATCGACCTGCCATGGCCGGTGCGGCGTCTGCTGGTGTCGCTGATCCTGATCAAACGCCCGGAGCAATCGGCCCACGCCTATGCCTCGATCTGGTGGGAGGAGGGTTCACCGCTGGTGGTGCTCAGCCGGCGCCTGCAACAGCAGATGACCCGGCAATGGACGCATGGCCCGGTGGAACTGGCGATGCGTTACGGTGAGCCATCGATTGAAACCTGTTTGCTGAAGCTGGTTGCGGCCGGGCGCAAGCGCATCACGCTGGCGCCGCTGTACCCGCAGTTCGCCGACAGCACCACGACCACGGTGATCGAAGAAGCGAAACGGGTAATCCGGCAGAACAAGCTCGATGTGCAATTGTCGGTGCTGCAGCCGTTCTACGATCAGCCGGAATACCTCGATGCGCTGGTTGAAAGCGCGAAGCCGCATCTGCAGCAGGATTACGATCACTTGCTGCTGAGCTTCCACGGTTTGCCCGAGCGGCACCTGACCAAACTCGATCCGACCGGCAATCATTGCTTCAAGAATGAAGACTGCTGCAAGAACGCCTCGCCTGCGGTATTGGCGACCTGTTATCGCGCGCAATGCCTGCGCACAGCGGCGTTGTTTGCTGAGCGCATGGGCCTGCCGGATGGCAAATGGTCGGTGTCGTTTCAGTCGCGTCTGGGCCGGGCCAAGTGGATCGAGCCGTACACCGAAGCGCGGCTGGATGAACTGGCGAAAAGCGGCGTGAAGAAGATTCTGGTGATGTGTCCGGCGTTTGTCGCCGACTGCATCGAGACGCTGGAAGAGATTGGTGATCGCGGTAAAGAGCAATTCCGCGAAGCGGGGGGCGAAGAGTTGGTCTTGGTGCCGTGCCTCAATGATGACGCGCAATGGGCGAAGGCGTTGGCAACTCTTTGCGAACGAGCGCCTCTGGCCCTCTGAAAGCAAATCGCGAGCAGGCTCACTCCTACAGGTATTGCGTTGACCTTGTAGGAGTGAGCCTGCTCGCGATAGCTATCTGTCAGGCGATGAAGATCTAAAGATTCAGATCAGCGGCTCATCCGCCTTCTTGTTCTTCCAGCCATCATTGCCCGGCAGAATCAGGTTCAGCGCAATCGCCACCACCGCGCACAGCGCGATGCCTTTGAGGCCGAAGTCGTCCGGACCGGTACCGGTGCCGACCAGCACACCGCCAATCCCGAACACCAGCGTCACCGACACGATCACCAGATTGCGCGCCTCGCCCAGATCGATCTTGTGACGGATCAGGGTGTTCATCCCCACCGCCGCGATCGAGCCGAACAACAGGCACAGAATCCCGCCCATCACCGGCACCGGAATGCTTTGCAGCAGCGCGCCGAACTTGCCGATGAACGCCAGGCTGATGGCGAAGATCGCCGCCCAGGTCATGATTTTCGGGTTGTAGTTCTTGGTCAGCATCACCGCGCCCGTCACTTCGGCGTAGGTGGTGTTTGGCGGACCACCGAACAGACCGGCTGCGGTGGTGGCAATGCCGTCACCGAGCAGGGTGCGATGCAGGCCGGGCTTCTTCAGATAGTCGCGACCGGTCACGCTACCGACGGCAATCACGCCACCGATGTGTTCAATGGCCGGAGCCAATGCCACCGGGACGATGAACAGGATCGCCTGCCAGTTGAACTCCGGCGCGGTGAAGTGCGGGATCGCAAACCATGGCGCAGCGGCAATCTTCGCGGTATCAACGACACCGAAATAGAACGCCATAGCAAAACCGACCAGCACGCCGGAAATGATCGGCACCAGACGGAAGATGCCTTTACCGAACACCGCCACGATCAACGTGGTCAGCAATGCCGGCATCGAGATCATCATCGCGGTCTGGTAGTGGATCAGTTCCGAACCGTCGCCAGCCTTGCCCATCGCCATGTTCGCGGCAATCGGCGCCATGGCCAGACCGATGGAAATAATCACCGGACCAATCACCACCGGCGGCAGCAAACGGTCGATGAAACCGGTGCCTTTGATCTTCACGGCAAGACCGAGGAAGGTGTAGACGAAACCGGCCGCCATCACCCCGCCCATGGTCGCGGCAAGGCCGAACTGGCCCTTGGCGAGAATGATCGGGGTGATGAAAGCGAAGCTCGACGCCAGAAACACCGGCACCTGACGCCCGGTGACGATCTGGAACAGAATCGTCCCCAGACCTGCGGTAAACAGTGCCACGTTCGGGTCTAGGCCCGTGATCAGCGGCATCAGCACCAGAGCGCCGAAAGCCACGAACAGCATCTGGGCGCCGGACAGCACCGTGCGCCAGAGCGGATCGTTGAACTCTTGCTGCATGGTTACGCGTCCTTCTGCTTGGTGCCGAAGATCTTGTCACCGGCGTCGCCAAGTCCAGGAATGATGTAACCGTGCTCGTTCAAGCGCTCATCGATGGACGCGGTGTAGATGGTCACGTCCGGGTGAGCCTTTTCTACGGCGGCAATACCTTCCGGCGCGGCAACCAGCACCATCGCGCGGATGTCCTTGCAGCCGGCTTTCTTCAGCAGGTCAATGGTCGCAACCATCGAGCTGCCTGTGGCGAGCATCGGGTCGATGATCATCGCCAACCGTTCGTCGATTTCCGGAACCAGTTTTTCCAGATAGGTATGCGCTTGCAGGGTTTCTTCGTTGCGGGCGACACCCACAGCGGAGACTTTGGCACCCGGGATCAGGCTCAGCACACCTTCGAGCATGCCAATGCCGGCGCGCAGGATCGGCACGACGGTGATCTTCTTGCCGGCGATTTTCTCGACCGACACGGTGCCGCACCAGCCTGCAATATCGTATGACTCCAGCGGCAAATCTTTTGTAGCTTCATAGGTCAACAGGGCGCCGACTTCCTGAGCGAGCTCACGGAAGTTCTTGGTGCTGATATCGGCGCGGCGCATCAGGCCGAGTTTATGGCGGATCAGCGGATGGCGGATCTCGAGGATGGGCATGGAAAAACTCCGGCGGCGGGCAAAAAAACCGGCCTAGATTAATCTATCCGAGGGTGATGTCCTATAGGACATTCTGTACGTTAGTCCATAAAGGCTTGATTCGGCCTCGATGGATGCGTACCTTTGCCCGCTTTTCCAATTCCGCCAACCCCTGGAGAGCGCCATGTCCGCTGATCTCGAGCATATCCGTCAAATCATGCGAGAGGCTGACTGCCTGTACACCGAAGCTGAAGTCGAGGCGGCCATCGCCCGTGTCGGTGCACAAATCAACGAACAACTGGCTGACAGCAACCCGGTGGTGTTCTGCGTGATGAACGGCGGCCTGATCTTCTCCGGCAAGCTGCTGACCCATCTGCACTTCCCGCTGGAAGCGTCCTACCTGCACGCGACCCGTTATCGCAACGAAACCAGCGGCGGCGACCTGTTCTGGAAAGCCAAGCCGGAAGTCTCGTTCATCGACCGCGACGTGCTGATCATCGACGACATCCTCGATGAAGGTCACACCCTCGGCGCGATCATCGACTTCTGCAAACACGCCGGCGCGCGCAAAGTGCACACCGCCGTACTGATCGACAAGGATCACGACCGCAAGGCGCGTCCTGACCTGAAAGCCGATTTCGTCGGCCTGCCGTGCATCGACCGTTACATCTTCGGTTACGGCATGGACTACAAAGGCTACTGGCGCAACGCCAACGGGATCTTTGCCGTTAAAGGCATGTAAGACCCCCGCGCTATCCCCTGTGGGAGCGAGCCTGCTCGCGAAAGCGATCTTTCATTCAGCATAAGTGTTGAATGTGAAATTGCCTTCGCGAGCAGGCTCGCTCCCACAGTTGTTTTGTGTGTGCTGATCCATCCGCGATACCCATGCTAGAGTGCTCGGCCCCGCCCCCCGGAGCCTGTCATGCGCCTCTTGATCCGCAGCTTTGCCGCCCTGTTGCTGGCCCTCAGCCTGCCGCTGTCCGCCGCGCCGATGCACAGCCAGTTCCTGCCGCCGGACGATCTGACGGTGCGCGATGCCGAGCCTGAACAGCAGCAACTGTTGCAGGTCACCGATTACTCGGTGGTCGTCGGCGCGCAACGCCAGTCCAATCAGCAGCCGATTCCGGTTACTTCATCGCTGCTGATTCGCCTCAAGGGCAAATCCCTGAACAAGGGCGCGACCATCACTCAGGTGCTGGTCAATTTCGACGGCGAAAGCAAAAGCCTGAAAAAACCGATCTACGACGACAAGAGCAAGACCCTGACGTTGTTTTATCCACTGGCCCAATACCGCGTGATCATCGATCTGCTGCGCAATGACACCGTGTATGTGCAGTTCCTCAGTTACGCCAATGGCCATATCTGGGCCGATTTGCACACCGGGGCCGTGCGATCGCGTTGAGCCGGGCGGCCGGGCAGGGGTAAACTGCCCGCCCCGTGTAATGTCTGCGAGCTGGAGTCGGCAATGCGTAAAGATAAGAAACAAGTGATTGGTGACGAGATCGGCGATGAGCAGATCAAGCTGTTCCTCGATTTTGAGCCGGTCGACGCCACTTCGCCGTCGCTGCACAAACTGATCAAGGCTTACCGTGGCCTGCGTATCGACGACTTCGAGCGCTTTCTGGGCTTCTTCGTTGCGGCTGGCTACGACGTCGATGGCAAGGACGAACAGGGCAAGACCTTCGTTGAGCTGATCGCCGATCAGCGCAACGCCCCGGAATACATCGAGCTGATCGATAACGCTCGCGCTTAAGATCAAAAGATCGCAGCCTTCGGCAGCTCCTACAGAGTGAGCACAGAACCTTTGTAGGAGCTGCCGCAGGCTGCGATCTTTTGCTTTTCAAGGCCATAAAAAACGCCCCGCACTCACTGAGTACGGGGCGTTTTTTATGCGGCAAGATCAAGCGTAGCTTGGGGTCTCGCTGCTTTCTTCAACCAGTTCCAGCGCGATGTTGTTCTGCGTGTTGATCTTGCGATACAGCGCAGCATCGGTTTCCAGGACCTTTTCACGGGCCGGGAAGATTTCCGCCAGTTTGCCAGCCCACTCGCCTTTGGCCTTGGCCGGGAAGCACTTCTCGATCAGTTCCAGCATGATCGAAACGGTCACCGACGCACCCGGCGAAGCGCCGAGCAGGGCGGCGAGGGAACCGTCCTTGGCCGACACCAGTTCGGTACCGAACTGCAGAATGCCGCCCTTTTTCGGGTCTTTCTTGATGATCTGCACCCGTTGGCCGGCCACTTCCAGGCGCCAGTCTTCGGCTTTCGCTTCCGGGTAGAAACGGCGCAGGGAATCCAGACGCTGTTCCATCGATTGCATCACTTCGCTGACCAGGTACTTGGTCAGGTCCATGTTGTTTTTCGCCACGGCCAGCATCGGCCCGATGTTGCCGGCGCGAACCGACAGCGGCAGGTCCATGAAGGAACCGTGCTTGAGGAACTTGGTAGTGAAACCGGCGTATGGCCCGAACAGCAGGGATTTCTTGCCGTCGACTACGCGGGTGTCCAGGTGCGGCACCGACATCGGTGGCGAACCCACGGCCGCCTGGCTGTAAACCTTGGCTTGGTGATGCTTGACCACTTCCGGATTGTCGCAACGCAGCCACTGGCCGCTGATCGGGAAGCCGCCGAAGCCTTTGCTTTCTTCGATGCCCGAAGCCTGCAGCAACGGCAACGCCGCGCCACCCGCGCCAAGGAAGACGAACTTGGCATCGACTTCACGCGTGCTGCCGCTGTTGACGTCCTTGATGCTGACGGTCCAGCCGGCACCATTACGCTTGAGGCCGGTAACGCGCTTGCAGTATTTGACTTGAGTGTCGGGAGCGCTGGTCAGGTGCTTGAGCAACTGATTGGTCAGGGCGCCGAAGTTGACGTCGGTGCCGTTCATCACGCGGGTCGCAGCGAGGACTTCGTCCGGCGAGCGGCCCGGCATCATCAGCGGCATCCACTCGGCCATCTTGGCCTTGTCTTCGGTGTACTCCATGTCAGCGAAGGCGTGGTGCTTGCTCAACACGTCGAAGCGCGATTTGAGGAAAGACACGCCGCTGTCGCCCTGGACGAAACTCAGGTGCGGCACCGGGCTGATAAAGGATTTGCACGAGCCGAAGGTGCCTTTCTTGGTCAGGTACGACCAGAACTGCTTCGACACCTCGAACTGGGTGTTGATGTGCACGGCTTTCTTGATGTCGACGGTGCCATCGGCGGCTTGCGGCGTGTAGTTCAACTCGCACAGGCCGGCGTGGCCGGTACCGGCGTTGTTCCAAGGGTTGGAACTCTCGGCAGCACCGGAATCCATCAGCTCGACGACTTCCAGCTTGATCGCGGGGTCGAGCTCTTTGAGCAGTACTGCCAGGGTGGCACTCATGATGCCCGCCCCAACCAGAACTACGTCGACTGCTTCGTTATGCGCCATTTAACGCGTCTCCAAAATCTGCAGCACCAAATTGTCGGCATGGCTGCCAGGCGTTCCGGGACAGGTCAATGATGTCCGGGCTATCCGTGGTCAGGTTCGCCATGTCCGAATCTTCGCAATTTTTCGCAACTTCGACGGATGTATGCGGCTTGGCTTTCAAGAGCTCCATGAACTCATTTCAGCACGCAGCTGGCAATTCGACTTATGGTCGAGACATCCGTTTTTGTGCAACCAAATCCGTAGCGGACAGGCTTCAGGCTCCGATATTCGAGGTATACCCGGTCCTGTGTCGTTGGGCTGTTTCAGACGCTAATGGTGCATGTTCAGACGCAAAACTTTTCATTTGCTCGCCACACTCTTGTGAAGTTGTGAAAACCCGTTTTTTTCACGCTCTTTTGAAGACGTGAACCTCAAAAAAGGGCTGTCCAGGCCTGGCACCTTGCCCGAGGGCAAAAACAACGCGGTGGCCGAGCGTCATGACAGCTCTGCAGATTCGCGAAAAGCGGGGTTTTTGCCGGAAGAACAGGCAAGCGCGCCAACTTCACTCGATCTGTGTGGGCGGCTCTCTGTGGGCGATTTTGATGTCAAATGCATGCGCATTGACGCTGTTGCGGGGCCCGATCAGGAGACGTCCTTATAATCGGGGGGAGATTGTATCGAAGAAATGCGGGCAGTTGCTCGTGTTTAATGACTTTTATTAGGCATCCGGTCAGATGCTCAACATCGCTTGCACGCGTGCACGGGGCTGCGACGCTATGACGCGGGCGCTGGCGGGCAGTGGCTGGTGCAACCAGTTGAGGCGGATTTCTTCGATTTCCACCCAGCCGTCGCCCATTGGCTGCAGGCTGCACTGCTTGAATGCCTGGCAATGGCCATTGCGGTCGAGCAGGGCGAAGCTGCGATGCAGTGGGCGCGGTGCGAACAACGAGATCAGATAACGCATGGTTGAGTACCTTGTGGGGGACTGATTGCAAGGTTGCCAAGGCGCCGTGACGTCAACGTGTATGGCGGGTGAATAATCTGTGACAGGAACCGCTTTCCCAAGGGTTTGTCAGACATTTCAGTATTCACTGCCGGGCGCTGGTTACCCGCAGTGGCCCACCGCTATACTGCCGGCCTGTTTGTGCCTGATTCTGGAGAGAAGAGCATGTTGCAACGCCTGTTGTTCGGTTTGATCACTGTGGCCGGTTTGACCCTGGCCGGCTGCGCCCACAGCCCGCAACAACTGAACCCGGAGCCGAAGCTGACCACCCAGCTGCCAGCGGTCGGCCGTGGTCAGCCAGTCGTCGTGCGTGTGGTTGACGGTCGTCCGTCGCCAACCCTCGGTACCCGTGGCGGTCTGTACCCGGAAACCAGCGCCATCACCGTGCAGCGCGAGCAGATCCTGCCGAAGCTGCAGGCTCAGGCTGAAGCTGCCGTGCGCCTGTTGGGTTTCACCCCGACCAACAACGCGCCAAACGCTCCGCAGTTGACCGTGACCCTGGCCGAGCTGAAGTATCAGTCGCCGAAAGAAGGCATGTACGTGACCGAAGCGACCATCGGCGCGACCTTCCGCTCCGACGTGCAGAACGCCAACCGCCGTTACAGCGGTCGTTACGGTGCGTCGCTGGACCAGCGTTTCGGCATGGCGCCGAACCAGGAAACCAACACCAAACTGGTCAGCGATGTGTTGAGCGATGCGTTGACGCGTCTGTTCAAGGATCCGACTGTGGGTCAGGTTCTGGCTGAGTAGGTTTTCAGCGGATGTGAAAAAGCCCGGGACCAGTGATGGTTTCGGGCTTTTTTGTGGGTGTCAGGGTTGGGATTTGTGTCGTATGGAAGATCGATCCCCCTCACCCCAACCCTCTCCCCCAAGGGGTAGAGGGGGAAGGGAGCCGATTTGCGTTGTTCTTGAGATCTGCATTCACCTCGGACTTTCAGGTCGATGTACCTCGACAAAACAACTCGGTCAGTCCCCTCTCCCTCCGGGAGAGGGCTAGGGTGAGGGCGCTTTTGATTTTTCAAGCTGCCTGCGAGTAGAAATCGAGAACGCTAACGCCCGTCAACAAATCCGTCTCGGGCAAATCCGCATGCTGATGCCCGCCGAGCGCGCAATACACCAGCCAATGGCGATCTTGAACATTGAAGGCAAGGCTGCCGACGAGGCTCTGTTGTTCGTCGTAGGGGGTGATGAGGTACAGACGATCCTGGTTTTCAGCGTGAAGCATGTCGCGTTCCATGTGTGTTTCGAGGCGCGCAGGGTGGCCTATCCACATGACGATGCCGTGACACAGGACAGCCATCGGTCGATTGTCAGGTAATTTGTCGCAAAGCTTGGGGCAGGGCGCTCGGGTTTCGGTAGAATCCGCGCCGCGGTCGTCGATCTGGCGTCTGCCATACCGGTTCAGATAGAGGTCTGTGATGTCGCTGCACTTGATGACACTGTTTACCGCCCATCCCGCCAAGTTGATCAACCTGCTGGCGCTGTTGTTGGCGTTTCCGGGCAGTTGGCTGCTGCACGCCACTCGCCGCCGTGAACAGCGCGCGATGGCCAGCATTGCCGCCCAGCGTCAGGCGCAGCCGAATGCCGAGCCGATCCTGGACTGGGCGACCTTGCGCATGAACCGGTTTTTCTATCGATTTGGTTTTGCTTGCCTCGGGCTGGCCCTGATCGTTTCCTGGATCAGCACGCGCTTCTAAAAGCTTCAGGCATAAAAAAACGGCGCCCGAAGGCGCCGTTTTTGCGTCAGGTGGAAACCGCTTACAGCGGCAACCCAGCCTTGACCCGATACTGATTGCGCACCGGCGTCGCGTATTGCAGCACCAGATACGGACGGTGCTCTGCAGGGCACGCATCCAGCCGGCTCTGCCATTCTTCCTGCGCCTTGGCCAGTTCATCCGCCGGGAACACCTCGGCAGCTTTCGGCACATTCAACTGCGGATCAGCATCGGCCCACTGCGCATACGCCAGGTAATGCACCGGGAACAAGCGGTAACCGCCGAGAATCTGCTTGTCCATTTCCACCGCCAATTGCTTGGTGTCTTCAAACAGCTCGGTGATCGGCGCGGCAAAGTTCACGTGCACCCGGCCCTTGTAGCCAGTGATGCCCTTGGCGATGCTTACGTCATCCTCGCCCGGCGCTTTGGCGTAGGTGCCGGTGGTGGCGCGGATGTACAGCTCGCGGGCCTTGGCCTGGTCGCACGGGTCGTATTCGTAGCTGATCGACACCGGGGTGACGTTCAGCGAGCGAATGACTTCGCCGAACGGCTCGTCCTTGCGGCTCATGTGGAACATCTTGAGGATCGCCGACTCGGTGCGGTCGTCACCGTCCTTCGCCCGCCCTTCGGCCTGAGCGATCCAGATCGACGCGCAATCGTTGCGGATCGAGTGGTTGATGTACGCCGACAACAGTTGATACGCAGCCATTTTCTCGCGACGGCCGGTGATCGAACGGTGGACGATAAAGCTCTTGTTCAAACGCATCAGATCGCTGACAAACGGCTTTTGCAGCAGGTTGTCGCCGATCGCGATGCGCGGCGTCGGCAGGCCGGCGTGGTACACGGCGTAGTTGACGAAGGCCGGGTCCATCACGATGTCGCGGTGGTTGGCGATGAACAGATAAGCGCTGCCGGACTTGAATTGCTCGACACCGGTGTAGGTCACGCCGTCGGTGGCGCGCTCGATGGTGTGGTCGACGTAGGACTCGACCTTGTCCTGCAAAGTCGCCACCGAGGTCACGTCGGCGAACTCACGACGCAGCCGATGGGCTATAAGTGGTTTGAGCATCCAGCCGAAAGCACCGGCAAAACGCGGGAAGCGGAAGTGGGTGAGGATATCTAGAAACGCCTTGTCGCCGAGCAGTCTTGCCAGTACCACAGGTACTTCGCTGTCGTCGTAAGGTCGGATGGCATCGAATTCGCCCATCATGCTCTCTTGTTGGAAACGGCTAGGGTAAGTAAAGGTTTTGATCGAAAACCCGCGGGGCACGGTCTGAAAAAGTAGCCAGACAAAAATAGCCCTGCAAATAGACCGGCGATTATACGCACAAGTCACTTGGGAGACCGCGATGCTGGAAACCGCTGATTACGAATGTCCTTATTGTGGGGAAGTAGTAGAGACGACGCTGGACCTGTCCGGTGGAGATCAGACTTACATTGAGGACTGTCAGGTGTGTTGTCGGCCGATCACGTTTGTATTGCAGGTTCATGGAGAGGAATGGCATCTGGAAGTCTTCAGCGAAAACGAGTGAGGCGTGCCCATGCAGCGAATCTATGAGCCGGAAAACCTGATGGAAGGTGAAATGCTCAAGGGCATGCTCGCCAGCGAAGGCATCGAGGCGCACTTGATTGGTCGCGATTTGCTCGGTGGAACGGGCGAGCTGCCGATCTTCGGTCTGTTGGGCTTGTCTGTGGATAACGACCAGGCCGAATACGCCCGCGAGCTGATCACCGCGTACAATGCCGCGCTGCCGCTGCCCGGCGATGAACCGGAGAGCTTCCCCGGGACGCTGGTCTGTTAGGCTGAGCTTCGTTTTACTTCAGAGTCGTGTTGCCCCATGTGTGGACGTTATGCCCTGTTTCGCTGGAACCGCGATTTCGCGGCCCTGCCAGGTTTTCCCGCCGATCAGCAGGCGCAGTGGAACATTTCCCCCAATGATTCGGTGTTGATGCTGCGCGCCGCTGAAGATGGCCAGCGCACGTTGGCCCGCGCCCGTTGGGGGCTGACGCCGCCGTGGCTGACCGATCTGTCGAAAACCCCGGCGCATGCCCGGGCGGAAACCGTGGCCGAGCAGCCGATGTTTCGTGAGGCGCTGCGCCAGCGTCGTTGCCTGCTACCGGCGAATGGTTTTTACGAATGGCGCGGAACCCAGCGCAAGCGTCCGTTCTGGCTGACGCCGGGGGAGGGATCGTCGCTGTTTTTCGCGGCGATCTGGGAGGCTTATCCGGTGCAGGAGCAGGTGTGGCTGAGCACTGCGGTGATTACGCAACCGGCGTCGAGTCAGCGCCGGCCGTTGATTCTCGATGAGGCGGGGCAGGCGGCGTGGCTCGATCCCGAGACGCCGTTGCATGTGTTGCAGGGGTTGCTGGCCAGTGAGCCGGCGGCGCTGCGTGAGCGGGTGTTGGCGAATCTGATCAATGATCCGAAACTCAATGGGCCGGAGTGTTTGACCCCGGGTTAAAGCATTTAGATCAAAAGCCCCTCACCCTAGCCCTCTCCCGGAGGGAGAGGGGACCGACCGAGTTGTCTTGAGCGATTCACCGACCTGATGCATCGAGTCGATTATGGATTCAGTGAAGATCTTTCAGGTCGGTGTCATTCTGAAATATCCCCCAATCAGTCCCCTCTCCCTTTGGGAGAGGGTTAGGGTGAGGGTGCTCTTGGCTTTTCAGACCTTGAATTGATTGATCAACCGCCGCTGCTGCTCTGCCAGCTTGGTCAAATCAGCACTCGCCGAACTCGACTCATCCGCACCGCCCGCGACTTCATTGGCCACTTGCCCAATGTTGATCACATTGCGATTGATGTCATCGGCCACCGCGCTCTGCTCTTCCGCCGCGCTGGCAATCTGCGTGTTCATGTCGTTGATCACCGACACCGCGTGAGTAATCGTTTCCAGCGCTTGAGCCGCTTTCGCCGCGTGCTGCACGCTTTCATCAGTGCGGTTCTGGCTGTCTTCCATGACTCGCACCACATCGCGAGTGCCCTGCTGCAGTTGCTGGATCATGCTCTGGATTTCTTCGGTGGCTTTCTGGGTTTTCTGCGCCAGATTACGCACCTCGTCTGCCACCACCGCAAAACCACGACCCTGCTCGCCGGCACGCGCCGCTTCAATCGCCGCGTTCAAGGCGAGCAAATTGGTCTGCTCGGCAATCCCGCGAATCGCCGTGAGAATCGCGTTGATGTTTTCGCTGTCCTTGGCCAGCGTCTGCACCACGTCTACCGCCTTACCGATTTCCACCGCCAGCACACCAATCGAGTTCGAGGTGTCACGGACAATCTGCATGCCCTGGCTGGCCGCTTGATCAGCATGACTGGCCGCTTGCGCCGCCTGCGTCGCGTTGCGCGCCACATCCTGCGCGGTGGCGGTCATTTCCTGTACCGCCGTGGCGACTTGATCAATCTCGGCCATTTGTTTTTGAATGCCGATGTTGGTGCGAATGGCGATGTCGGCGGTGTGCTCCGAGGAATCGCTGACGCTCTGCACCGACGTCACTACCTGCGTGATCATCGCCTGCAATTTGGCCAAAAAGGTGTTGAAGCCCTTGGCGATCGAGCCCAATTCATCGCTGCGATCACTGCTCAAGCGTCGGGTCAGATCACCTTCACCCTGAGCGATGTCATTGAGCATGGCGACCATTTGCTTCAGCGGTCGGGCGATGCCGTGGCCGACCAGCCAGATCACCAGCAAGCCAATGCCGGCGATGAGCAGACCGACCATGGCCATGCCGAAGGTGTCGGACTTGCGTTGCGCATCGAGGTCGGCCTGCAGTTTTTGCAGATCCGCCATCACCGCGTTGAGCGGCAGTTGCAGCATCAACGTCCAGCGCGCGTCGGTCTGGCCGATGCCGAACGGCAGGTACAACTCGATGCGGCCCTTGTCCTTGTTGACCGAGTAAGTCACTTCACCCCGCTTGAGATTGGCCATGTTGGCGGTCTGCTCGGCGTCGAGGATATCGCTGACTTTTTCACCGAACTTGCTCGGGTCTTTGGTGTAAGCGACGATCCGCCCGTTGCCGCCGATCAGGGCCATCTGCCCGGCGCCGCTGTACAGTTTCTGGTTGGCGCCTAGGAGCATTTCCTGAATGAAGTTCACCGACAGGTCAGCACCGACGATGCCCAGGAAAGCGCCGTTGAGCATGATCGGTTCAATAAAGGAGGCGAGCATGACGATCTTGTCGCCGACCTTGTACGGCGCCGGATCGATCACGCAGGCTTTCTTGGTTTCCTTCGAGCACAAGTAGTACTCGCTGGCGCGCACTCCGGTGGACAGGGTTTTCTGGTCGTCGACGTCGACCAGTTTGTCCAGGCCGAGGGTGCCGTCATCGTTGCGGAACCACCACGGCAGGAAGCGCCCGTTGGCGGCATCGATGCCCACCACGCTGGTGCCGACGTAGGCCGCGTCATCGTGGTCGAGGGCATTCTTTTCCCAGCCGATGTAGGTGCCGAG
Source organism: Pseudomonas tensinigenes (assembly GCF_014268445.2). Taxonomy (NCBI): domain Bacteria; kingdom Pseudomonadati; phylum Pseudomonadota; class Gammaproteobacteria; order Pseudomonadales; family Pseudomonadaceae; genus Pseudomonas; species Pseudomonas tensinigenes. The sequence continues at coordinate 5,757,497 of NZ_CP077089.1, read as the reverse complement.
AATCTTCGGGTTCTTTTCGACGTTCTCTCTGATCAGGCTGATCAGTTGTTCGCGGCTGACGCTCAGGCGCGGCTGGCCATCGGCGCCCGGTGTGCCGAGCAGGGCGTTGACCCGCACCAGTCCGCCGGCGATCAGCAGCGGCGCTTCGAGTTCGCGCTGGATCTGGCTGACCTGGGTTTGTGCCAGCGAAGTCAGGCGCTGTTCGATGACTTGCTCGAACTGCGCCTGGGTGCGCTGCTGCACCATTTCTTGCGTGCGCGCGCCGGAAAACAGCGCATACAGCACCAGCGCGGCCACCACGCTGAGCACGATGGCGCCGGCCAGGGCGGCAACGGAAAACTGGATCGACTTGAACTTCATGGGAGCTCCGCACGCAAGAGGACGTCTGCGCTGATGTATCGGCAGGCGGCATTGGGCCATGAGTGCGAGCCGGTGCAATTGCAAGCCGATGTCGCAAATGGATCAGTGCGCGACGCAGTTGCACCGGGCTCAGTGGTGGCTGTGAATTTTTTACGACAGGCCAAGTGGGAAACGTCTGAAAGTCGCTGCAACACGTCCGTTGTATCTGGCGCCGATACAATTACCCGCCTACGATACGCGACAGGTTTTCAGGGAGCTTTTGAATGAACAAGACAATGGTTGTAAGTGCACTGAGCGCAGCGCTGTTGCTGGCCGGTTGTCAGTCGGTCAACACCACCAGCGGCGGCGCCGTGGGGGTGGAGCGCAAGCAGTACATGTTCAGCATGCTGTCCTCGCAAGAGGTCGACCAGATGTATGCCCAGTCGTATCAGAAAACCGTCGGCGAAGCCTCCAGCAAAGGTGTGCTGGACAAGACCAGTCCCGAGGCCAAGCGGGTTCAGGCGATTGCCAACCGCCTGATCGCCCAGGCGCCGAACTTCCGTCCGGATGCGGCGCAATGGCAGTGGGAGGTCAATCTGATCAAGAGCGACGAGCTAAACGCCAACTGCGGGCCTGGCGGCAAGATCATTTTCTATACCGGGCTGATCGACAGCCTGAAACTCACCGACGATGAAATCGCCGCGGTCATGGGCCATGAAATCGCCCACGCCCTGCGCGAGCACGGTCGTGAAGCGATGTCCAAGGCCTACGGGATCGAAATGGCCAAGCAGGGCGCGGGTGCGTTGCTCGGTCTGGGTCAGGACAGTCTGGCGCTGGCTGACACCGTGGCCAACTACGGTATGACCCTGCCGAACAGCCGTGCCAACGAAAACGAAGCCGACCTGATTGGTCTGGAACTGGCCGCACGCGCCGGTTACAACCCGAATGCCGCGATCACTCTGTGGAACAAGATGAGCAAGGCGTCGGAAGGTTCGCCACCGGAGTTCATGAGCACTCACCCGGCTTCGACCAGCCGGATTGCTTCGTTGCAGGCGGCGATTCCGAAGGTTATGCCGCTGTACGAACAAGCGCCGAAATCCTGAGTCGATGATCGTTCCCACGCTCTGCGTGGGAATGCCTCAAGGGACGCTCCGCGTTCAAATGGGACGCAGAGCGTCCCCGGCTGCATTCCCACGCAGAGCGTGGGAACGATCGGCGTTGGCAGGGTTAAACCCAGCCACTGCTCTGCATGGCTTTGTACACCGCAACAATTGCCAGAATCATGAACGCCGAAGCCGCGAGGCGACGGATCAGGGTCAGTGGCAATTTGTCCGCGGCAAAGTTACCGGCCAATACCACCGGCACGTTGGCAATCAACATGCCCGCCGTCGTACCGATAATCACCAGCCACAGATCCGGGTATTGTGCCGCGAGCATCACGGTCGCGACCTGAGTCTTGTCGCCCATTTCAGCCAGGAAGAACGCAATCAGCGTGGTCAGGAACGGCCCGAACTTGCGTGCGGTGCTGGTTTCATCGTCATCCATTTTGTCCGGAACCAGCGTCCACAGCGCCGTGGCCGTAAAACTTGCGGCGAGAATCCAGTGCAGCGTCGCATTCGAGAAGAAACTGCCGAACCAGGCGCCGACCGCACCGGCTGCTGCGTGGTTGGCCAGGGTCGCGGCGACAATCCCGGCAATGATCGGCCAGGGTTTGCGGAAGCGAGCGGCGAGAATCAGCGCGAGCAGTTGCGTCTTGTCGCCGATTTCGGCCAAGGCAACGATTGCGGTGGGAACGAGTAACGAGTCCAGCATCAGGATTTCCTAAGGGGCGGGTCGACACGGCTATGACACGTACAGCCTTCCCGCCCCGGGTAAGGTGTGCGTGTCATAGGTCTTGTCAAACCCTGCGATCCGTCTGTTGCGGACGCTTGGGTCGCATACGCCATGATCTGAGGATCAAGTATGTTGACGTATGCCGGACGAGCTTGGCGCTCGTGGGAGACTACTCCCCTAGGACGGAGCGGATTCTGCCTAGGCAAATCCGATTGAGCAAGAACAAATTTTCAGCCGCGTTTGGCGCGGTAAATCCGGAAACCATTGCCTTCGGCCTTGATCGCACAGATGCCCAGATGCTCTTCGATCAGTGGTTGATACTTGAGGAAACTGTTCGCCACCAAGCGCAGTTCGCCGCCGTTTTTCAGATGTTTCGCTGCTTTTCGCAGCAAGTTCTCGGTGGCGAAATAATCAGTGTGCACGCCGACATGGAACGGCGGGTTGCTTAGAATCGCGCTCAAACCCATCGGCGCGGCATCGATACCGTCACCAGTCAGCACTTCAGCTTCCAGACCATTGGCCGCCAGCGTCAGACGGCTGCTGGCGGCGGCGAACGCATCGACATCGAGCAGCGTGACCTGATTGTGCGGATAGCGACGTTTTACCGCCGCGCCCAACACGCCTGCGCCGCAACCGAAGTCGAGCAGATGGCCGCTCGGCAGTTTGTCCAGATGCTCCAGCAGCAGGGCGCTGCCGCGATCCAGGCGACCGTGGCTGAATACGCCCGGCAGGCTGATGACTTTCAACGGGCCCTCGGCCAAAGGCAATTCATAGGTCTGCGCCAGACTTTCCAGCGTCTTGGCTTCAGGGGCGTTGGCCACGGTGACTTGCCAGAGCTGGCAATGACGCGCGCTGTCGAGTTTACGCGGTTTGCCGAACGGGTTGAGCTGCTTGGATGCGCCCTCGATGCCACTGCGTTTTTCCCCGACCAGAAACACTTCACGCCCGGCCAGACGTGAGGCCACGGCGTTGAGGATGTAGTCGGTGAGGTCTTTGGACTTGGGCAGAAACACCACGGCGCTGTCGAACTCGCGCTCGGGAATGTTCACGCCGAAATGGCTGCGACCCTCGAAGCGAGCGTCCAGCGCGGCTTGATCGCCGGCATGCCAGCACCAGCCGAATGCGTTGGGCAGGCGCCCGAGCAAATCATCGGCGGGCAAACCGGCCAACAACAACGAACCTTGAAACAACTCGGGCTGACGAAGCAGTACTTCACTGCGCGGATCCATAACTGCTCCTCAAAAAAAAGTGCCGCAGTTTATCAACTGACGACCCGCAGCGCCTTACCGCTGAAGAACGCCTGAGCGTTTTCAGTCAATTGGCCGACGATGCGTTGTCGTGCTTCGCGACTACCCCAGGCATTGTGCGGTGTGACGATCAGGCGAGGGATGTCCGCCGCGAGCAACGGATTGCCCTGGGTCGGCGGCTCGACGCTCAACACATCCGTCGCGGCGCCACCGAGGTGGCCGTTGCGCAAGGCATCGGCCAGCGCCTGCTCGTCGATCAGGCCGCCACGGGCTGTGTTGACCACGAACGCACCGGGTTTCATCGACGCCAGTTCGCGAGCACCGATGAAATGGCGAGTGTGTTCATTGAGCGGGCAATGCAGGGTGAGGGCGTCGATTTGCGGCAGCAGTTGATCCAGCGGCAAACGATCCGGGCGAGCAGGGCGCCCGGGAATCTGCCCGAGCAACACACGCATGCCGAACGCTTCGGCCAGTCGCGCCACGGCGCCGCCGAGTTCGCCATGACCGAGCAGGCCGAGGGTTTTGCCTTCCAGTTCAACAATCGGATAGTCGAGCAGACAGAACTGTTTCGCCTGCTGCCAGCGTCCTTCGCCAACGGCTTTCTGGTAATCGGCCAGACGCGTGGCAAGGTTGAGCAACAGCATGATCGTGTGTTGCGCCACCGACGGCGTGCCGTAACCCTGACAGTTGCACACGGTGATGCCCTGCGCGCGGGCGGCGGCGAGGTCGACGTTGTTGGTGCCGGTGGCTGTGATCAGGATCAGTTTCAGAGCGGGGTTGGCGGCCATGGCGGCAGCGTCGATCATGATCTTGTTGCTGATCGCCACGGTGGCGCCTTGCAGGCGCTCGCTAACTTGCTCGGGCAAGGTCTGCGCGAACAGCTGCAGATCGCTGAAACACTCACGCAGTGGACTGAGGTCGAGGTCGCCGAGATCCAGCGAAGGGTGATCAAGGAATACCGCGCGGCGCGTGTTCGTCATCAACTGTACCTTTTGTGCTGTGAGCGTTGGGCGTAATCTGCCGAGCCTACCAGATGAAACAAATCGATACGCTTGGCCGAAAGGAGCCCCTATGTACTGGACCGAGTTCTTGACCGTTGCACTGATCCACCTGCTGGCCGTCGCCAGCCCCGGCCCGGACTTTGCCGTGGTGGTGCGCGAGAGCGTGACCCACGGGAGTCGCGCCGGCACCTGGACCGCGCTGGGCGTGGGTACGGCGATTTTCCTCCACGTCGGTTATTCGCTGCTGGGTATCGGCCTGATCGTGTCGCAGTCGATCGTGCTGTTCAACGCCTTGAAATGGGCGGCCGCCGCTTACTTGCTGTACATCGGCTTCAAGGCACTGCGGGCGCAACCGGCGAAAGTCGTGGCCGATGATCTGCACAAAGAGGCCGGCGTACGCACGGCGCGCGGTGCGTTCACCTCGGGTTTTGTGACCAACGGTCTGAACCCGAAAGCCACGCTGTTCTTCCTGTCGCTGTTTACCGTGGTGATCAACCCGCACACGCCACTGGCCGTGCAGGCCGGTTACGGGATTTACCTGGCCGTTGCGACCGCCATCTGGTTCTGCCTGGTGGCGATGCTATTCAGCCAGCAACGGGTGCGTGCCGGCTTCGCCCGCATGGGCCATTGGTTCGACCGCACCATGGGCGCGGTGCTGATCGCTCTCGGCGTGAAAATCGCGTTTACCGAGATGCACTGATCTCAGAACCGCGACTTAAACCTGTGGGAGCGAGCCTGCTCGCGAAGGCGTTGGGTCAGTCGACATTATTGGTGGCTGAAAGACCGCTTTCGCGAGCAGGCTCGCTCCCACAGGGCCTTACACCAGTTCGCTGAGCTTGCTCAGGTTATTGAGGTAGTCGCGGGGATTTTCCCCGAGCAAACGGCGAAACATCGCGCTGAACGCCCGCGCGCTGCCGTAACCCAGATCCCGCGCTACACGCTGCACGCTGTCCCCGGCGAGCAGGCGGGGCAGGGCTTCCATCAAGCGCAGTTGCTGGCGCCAAGCGTTGAAACTCATCTGCAACTGTTGCTGAAACAGCCGCGCCAACGTGCGTGAGCTGGCGCCGACCTGCTGCGCCCAGTCTTCCAGGGTATTGGCATGATCCGGGGTGTGCAGCAGTGCCAGACAGATATTTTGCAGACGCCGGTCGCTGGGCATCGGAATGTGCAGCGGCAGGTTTTTCAGACCGGCGAGTTCTTCCAGCATCAATTGCTGAATCAGCGGATTGTCGGCGTGCGGCGGCCCTTGCACCGCGCGCAGGATCAGCTCGCGCAGCAGCGGCGTCACGGCCAATACGCAGCACTGTTGCAGGCTGGCGGGTGACAATTCTGGCGCGATGAACAGCGAGCGCATCTGCACATCGCCGCTCATGAAAATCTCGTGCGCCACCTCGGGTGGAATCCACACCGCGCGACTCGGCGGAATCACCCACGCACCGGATGCCGTGACCACCCGCATGATCCCGCTGACGGCATACAGCAGCTGCGCCTCGCGATGCAGATGTAGCGGTTGGTGCGCGCCGTCCAGATAATCCCGGGGGTAGGCACTCACCGGACCGTGTTCGAAATGGCTGATCAACATGTCTGATTTGATGACTTGCTTGGCAGGAATGCGCTTTGCGGCCAACCTAGCATAAACGGCACACAACAACGTAAAGCGTGCCGCCATGAATCAATCCCGTAATGTCATTCGCTACATCAACGCCGCGCATGTGATCGATCACATGTTCATGCTGATTTTTCCCGCCGCCGTGCTCGGCATGACTCAAGCGTTCGGTCTTGATTACGCCGCGTTGATCGGCCTGTCATTGGGAGGATTCATCGCCTTCGGCGCCTGTTCGCTGCCCGCCGGTTGGCTCGGCGATCACTGGAGTCGGCGGCAGATGATGCTGGTGTTTTTCTTCGGCATTGGTGCTTCGGCGATCTTTACCGGACTGAGCAGCAGCCCGAGCATGCTGGTGATCGGCCTGACCCTGATCGGTATTTTCGCGGCGATCTATCACCCGGTGGGCACGGCAATGCTCGTTGCTTACGCACAAAACCGTGGCCGTGAAATCGGCATCAACGGCATGTGGGGCAATCTTGGCGTGGCATTTTCGGCGCTGATCACAGGCTTGCTGGTGACGCAATTCGGCTGGCGCTCGGCGTTTCTGTTACCGGGTGCGGTGGCGATTGTGCTGGGTTTCGGCTTCGCCTTGCAGGTGCGCGAAGAACCGATTCCGAAGCGTGCGCACACGCCACTCAAGGGGGCGGCCGGTCAGCGTATTTCGATGGTCATGGTGTTCGGCGTGCTGGCGTTGGCCACGGCCACCGGCGGCGTGGTGTTCAACGCCACCACCATGACCTATCCGAAACTGTTTCAGGAACGTTTGCATGAGCTGTTCGCCTCGCCGCAAACCCTCGGCGTGGTGGTCAGTCTGGCGTATGCCTTTGGCGCGGTGGCGCAGTTGAGTATTGGTCGGGTGTTGCATCGGCTCAGCCTGAAATGGCCGTTCATTGTCCTGACGCTGTGCCAGGCGCCACTGTTGTTTGCGCTGGCCTATGCCGACGGCTGGGCAGTGATCGCGCTGGGTGCGGCATTCATGTTCGTGGTGTTTGGTCAGGTAACAGTGAACGATGCGATGGTTGCCAACTTCGTTGCCCCGCAATGGCAATCGCGCGTCTTCGCGCTGCGTTATTGTTTATCGTTTGGCGCCAGTGCGACGGCGATTCCGCTGATTTCCTATGTCGAACCGCGCCATGGTTTTGTAGGTCTGTACTTGATTCTTGCGGGTTTCGGCGCTTTGACCTTCCTCGCTGCGGTAGTTTTCCCACGCACGCCTTCCGAGGAGGCTGTAGGGCAAACGGCCTGATCTGAGACGAAAACCGGCAAATGCTGGCGCAAAGCTAGCATTTGTACGGCTTTGCAAATCATTCCTTTGGCTGATTTGGCTGGCGTATAAGGGTTCTAGAGTACCGATCTCTACGCCAACACCGTGCAGTCAGAAAAGGGATTCTTATGTTGCAGACTCGCGTCATTCCCCCGGCCGATGGGGCCTACCAGTATCCATTGCTGATCAAACGGCTGCTGATGTCCGGCGCCCGTTACGAGAAAACCCGCGAGATCATTTACCGCGACCAGATTCGCTATAGCTACCCGACCCTGATCGAGCGCGTGGCGCGGCTGGCCAACGTGCTGACGGCGGCCGGTGTGAAGGCCGGTGACACGGTGGCGGTGATGGACTGGGACAGCCACCGTTACCTGGAATGCATGTTTGCGATTCCGATGATCGGCGCGGTGATCCACACGATCAACGTGCGCCTGTCGCCGGAGCAGATCCTCTACACCATGAACCATGCCGAGGACCGCTTTGTGCTGGTCAACAGCGAGTTTGTCGGCCTGTACCAGGCGATCGCGCCGCACCTGACCACGGTCGAGAAAACCCTGCTGCTGACTGATTTGCCGGAAAAAACCGCCGATTTGCCGAATCTGGTCGGCGAGTACGAGCAACTGCTGGCCGCTGCAAGTCCGCAGTACGACTTCCAGGACTTCGACGAAAACTCGGTCGCCACCACGTTCTACACCACTGGCACCACCGGCAACCCGAAAGGCGTGTATTTCACCCATCGGCAACTGGTGCTGCACACCATGGGCGTGTCGACGATCATGGGCTCCATCGACAGCGTGCGCCTGCTTGGCACCAACGATGTGTACATGCCGATCACGCCGATGTTCCACGTTCACGCCTGGGGTCTGCCTTACGTGGCGACCATGCTGGGCCTGAAACAGGTTTATCCGGGACGTTACGATCCCGAGTTTCTGGTGGAGCTGTGGCGCAAAGAGAAGGTCACCTTCTCCCACTGCGTGCCAACCATTCTGCAAATGCTGCTCAACGCCAAAGGGGCGCAGGGCACTGATTTCGGCGGCTGGAAAATCGTCATCGGCGGCAGCGCACTCAACCGCACTCTGTACGAAACCGCCAAGGCTCGCGGCATACAGCTCACTGCCGCGTACGGCATGTCGGAAACCGGGCCATTGGTTTCCTGCGCGCATCTCAACGACGAGCTGATGGCTGGCACCGAAGACGAGCGCACCACTTACCGGATCAAGGCCGGTGTGCCGGGGCCGCTGGTGGAAGCGGCAATCGTCGACGGCGACGGCAATTTCCTCCCGGCCGACGGTGAGACCCAGGGCGAACTGGTGCTGCGTGCGCCATGGCTCACCGAGGGCTATTTCAACGAACCGCAGAAGGGCGCCGAGCTCTGGGCCGGCGGCTGGCTGCACACCGGCGACGTCGCCACGCTCGACAGCATGGGCGTGATCGACATCCGCGACCGCATCAAGGATGTGATCAAGACCGGCGGCGAGTGGATCTCCTCGCTGGACCTCGAAGACCTGATCAGTCGTCACGTCGCGGTACGCGAAGTAGCAGTGGTAGGCATCGCCGATCCGCAGTGGGGCGAGCGTCCGTTTGCCTTGCTGGTGATCCGCGAAGGGCACGTGATCGGGGCGCGCGAGCTCAAGGAACACCTCAAGCCGTTCGTGGAACTGGGCCACCTGAGCAAGTGGGCGATTCCGAGTCAGATCGCCCTTGTTACCGAAATTCCCAAGACCAGTGTCGGCAAGCTCGACAAGAAGCGCATCCGCCTCGACATCACCGAATGGCAGGCCAACAACAGCACCTTCCTCTCGACACTTTGAGTGTCTGCTGGCGCGCCGAAACCGGCGCGCCAGACCCACCAAGCAAGCGCTTGGCTTGTGAAATCGAAAAAATCAGCCATCCTTGCCGTGCCGACATGTGTCGGACTGGCGAAAGGACTGTTCCAGAGTGGCCGGCAGCTGCAAATCACACTTTAGAGGGATCAAGCAGTACCACCTGCTGGCTATAGTCCGCTCAAGGATTTTTAAGAACGGGGCACACGCACAAAACGGGGCGATGCATTTTTGGAGTGACTTCGGGCTGTCTCTGGCACCCGGTCCTTCGGACGTTTTTAAAAGTACTCACTGCCATAACAATAATGCACATGGAGTAGCGTCGATGACCTCAGTAAACCAGTTCTGGCGCCGGGCGAAACTGCCTCTGGCAGTCAGTCTTGCCTCTTCGCTCGCCGGGCCCGCATTCGGCGTCAGTTTCAACGTCGGTGAAATCGAAGGCCAGTTCGACTCGTCCCTGTCGATCGGTGCCAGTTGGTCTACCCAGAGCCCGAACAAGAACCTCATCGGCGTCAACAACGGCGGCCATGGTCTGTCGCAGACTTCTGACGATGGCCACGCCAACTTCAAGAGCGGCGAAACCTTTTCGAAGATCTTCAAGGGCATCCATGACCTTGAACTGAAATACGGCGACACCGGCGTGTTCGTCCGTGGCAAATACTGGTACGACTTCGAACTCAAGGACGAAAGCCGCCAGTTCAAGGACATCAGCGATTCGGGTCGCAAAGAGGGCGCCAAGTCGTCCGGCGGGCAGATCCTCGACGCCTTCGTCTACCACAACTACGCGATCGCCGATCAGCCGGGTTCCGTGCGTCTGGGCAAGCAGGTGGTGAGCTGGGGGGAAAGTACCTTCATCGGCGGCGGCATCAACTCGATCAACCCGATCGACGTTTCCGCGTTCCGTCGTCCCGGCGCCGAGATCAAGGAAGGCCTGATCCCGGTCAACATGTTCTACGTGTCCCAGAGCCTCACCGAAAACCTTTCGGCCGAAGCGTTCTATCAACTGGAATGGGACCAGACCGTCGTCGACAACTGCGGCACGTTCTTCTCGCAGCCAGACATCGTGGCCGACGGTTGCAACGACAACCTGCGCGTGCTGAACAAGCGTTCGCAAATCCCGGCCATCGCCCTGGGGCCATTGGCCGCCAACGGTGTCAACGTCAACGAAGAAGGCGTTCTGGTGCGCCGTGGCCCGGATCGCGATGCCCGCGACAGCGGTCAGTGGGGCGCCTCCTTCAAGTACATGTACGAGCCGCTCGACACCGAATTCGGCGCCTACTTCATGAATTACCACAGCCGTGCGCCGATCTTCAGCGCCACCGGCGCACCACAATCGGTCTACAACACCGCGCGCGCGCTGCCGGGGCCGTTTGCGGCACTTGCACCACTGCTGGTCGCGGGTAACTCGAATTACTTCATCGAGTACCCTGAAGACATTCGCCTCTACGGTCTGAGCTTCTCCACCACGCTGCCTACCGGTACGGCGTGGAGCGGTGAGATCAGCTACCGTCCGAACGCGCCGGTACAACTGAACTCCACCGACATCCTGTTCGCCGGTGTGCGTCCGATCGGCGGCGCACTGACCAACGCTTCGATCCTCAATGGTGTGCCGGGTCAGGACCTGCACGGTTACGAGCGCAAGGAAATCACCCAGATCCAGACAACGTTCACGCACTTCTTCGATCAGGTCATGGGCGCCAGCCGTCTGACCCTCGTCGGCGAAGTCGGTGCGACCTACGTCGGTGGGCTGGAAAGCCGTTCCGACAAGCGTTATGGCCGCGATCCGGTGTATGGCCCTGGCGAGTTGCCAGCCACTGGCGGTGTGAATACCTGCGCCAACATTCTCAACGCCAGCACCATCAACGGTGCAGGGCCGGGTTCGCCGCAGAACAACCGCAGCCGCAATTGCGATAACGACGGCTTCACCACCTCGATGTCGTGGGGCTACCGTGGTCGCGCCATCTGGGAATACAACGACGTCTTTGCCGGTGTGAACCTCAAGCCGAACGTGGCCTGGTCGCACGACGTCAGCGGTTACTCGCCAGGCCCTGGCGGCAACTTCGAGGAAGGTCGCAAAGCGGTCAGCCTGGGTGTTGATGCCGAATACCAGAACACCTACACCGCGAGCCTGGCTTACACCAACTTCTTTGACGGCAAGTACACCACTGTGGATGACCGCGACTTCGTTGCGCTCAGCTTCGGCGTGAACTTCTAAGCACTGCATTCAGGACGAACGAATTTATGAAAATAACAAAGAGTCTGTTCCACGCCGGTGTTCTGGGCCTGTCGCTGCTGGCGACCGGCGTCATGGCCGCGGTGCCTGCTGCCGAAGCCGACAAACTGGGCAAGAGTCTGACGCCGATGGGCGCCGAAATGGCCGGTAACGCCGACGGTTCGATCCCGGCGTGGAAGCCGTTGCCAAAGAATGCCGGCTCGGTCGACAGCAAGGGTTTCCTGTCCAATCCATACGCCAGTGAGCAACCGCTGTTCACCATCACTGCGAAAGACGTCGACAAGTACAAGGACAAGCTGGCGCCGGGTCAGTACGCGATGTTCAAGCGTTACCCGGAAACCTTCAAGATGCCGGTCTACCCATCCCATCGCGGCGCGACCGTGCCGGATGACGTATTCGCCGCCATCAAGAAAAACGCCACCACCACCAACCTGGTGTCTGGCGGCAACGGTCTGGAAAACTTCGACACCGCCGTACCATTCCCGATTCCTAAAACCGGTGTGGAAGTGATCTGGAACCACATCACCCGCTACCGCGGTGGCAGCGTGACCCGTCTGGTGACCCAGGCAACGCCGCAACCGAACGGCTCGTATAGCCTGGTGTACTTCCAGGATCAGTTCGTGTTCCGCGACAAGATGAAGGACTACGATCCGGCGAACCCGGGCAACATCCTGTTCTACTTCAAGCAGAAAGTGACCGCACCGGCGCGTCTGGCCGGCGGTGTGCTGCTGGTGCACGAAACCCTTGACCAGGTAAAAGAGCCGCGTTCGGCGTGGGTCTACAACGCCGGCCAGCGTCGTGTGCGTCGGGCGCCACAAGTGTCCTACGACGGCCCGGGTACTGCGGCGGATGGCCTGCGTACCTCCGACAACCTCGACATGTTCAACGGTGCACCGGATCGCTACGACTGGAAGCTCGAAGGCAAGAAAGAGATGTACATCGCCTCCGACAGCTACAAGCTCGACGACCCGAAACTGAAGTACGCCGACATCATCAAGGCCGGCCACATCAACCAGGACCTGGCGCGTTACGAGCTGCGTCGCGTCTGGCACGTGGTTGCCACCCTGAAGGAAGGCCAGCGTCACATCTACGCCAAGCGTGACTTCTATATCGACGAAGACACCTGGCAGGCAGCCGTGATCGACCATTACGACGGTCGTGGCCAACTGTGGCGTGTGGCCGAGGCGCATGCCGAGAACTACTACGACAAACAAGTGCCGTGGTATGCCCTGGAAACCCTCTACGACCTGCAGTCCGGCCGCTATCTGGCGCTGGGCATGAAGAACGAAGAGAAGAGTGCGTATGACTTCGGTTTCACCGCCACTACCAGCGATTTCACCCCGGCTGCACTGCGTCAGGATGGCGTTCGCTAACCCGCTGTAACCCGAGGCCGCATCCTCGTGAAAACGCCCCGACTGGTTCGGGGCGTTTTTTTTTGCTTTTGTAGGGGGGAGCTACAGGAGGGTGTAGCCTTTTTGTAGCCATTTGTAGCAGCAACCTTCATAACCGGTTCGTTTAAGGCTAGTCTGCGGACATCTGCAATGCCGCCAACAGCAATTCGAACAAGAGCCGGCCATGACCGATCTGTCCCCACTTCCGGGTCCCGCAAGCGTTGCCGTCGCGGCACTGGACGGGCGTTTTTTTCGCCCGCCGTTGCCTGACGGCTATGTCTTGCGACCACGCCTTTGCGAGCGCCTGCAGGCCGGGCTCGCTGGGCGCCTGTTGCTGGTCAGTGCTCCCGCCGGGTTCGGCAAGAGCTCGCTGGCAGTGGAGTTTTGTCAGAGTCTGCCGGCGCACTGGCAAAGTCTCTGGCTGGGGCTGAGCCCTCGTGACAGCGACCCCGGACGCTTTCTTGAACGTTTGCTTGAAGGCTTGCAGGACTACTTTCCGCAACTGGGCAGTCGCGCACTCGGCCTGCTGAAAATGCGCCAGCGCCATCAGCCATTTGCCTTCGAAGAATGGCTCGACGGCTTGCTCGATGAGTTGACCCTGCACCTCGATCCCGCCAAGCCGTTGCTGCTGTTGCTCGACGATTACCATCTTGCCCAAGGTCCGGTACTCGACCGCTGTCTGCAGTTTTTCCTCAATCATCTGCCCGATGGCTTGCTGGTGATGGTGACCAGTCGCCAGCGCCCGGACTGGCATCTGGCACGTTTGCGCCTGTCCCGGCAGTTGCTGGAGCTGCATGAGCAGGATCTGCGCCTGACCCACGACGAAGCTCTGACCTTGCTCGATCGCCACAGCAGTTCCCTGCGCGGTGAGGCACTGGAAAACCTGATCCAGCGCAGCGAAGGCTGGGTCGCCGGTTTGCGTTTCTGGTTGCTGGCGGTGTCCGAAGCGGGCAGCGATGCGGCGCTGCCACAAGCACTGAACGGCGGGGAAGGGCTGATCCGCGATTATCTGCTGGAAGAAGTCATCGATTGCCTGCCCGCCGAAGTGCAGGCCTTTCTCTACGACACCGCACCACAAGAGCGTTTTTGCAGCGAACTGTGCGATGCCGTCCGTGAAGCTCACGACAGTGCCGAAATTCTGCGTTTCCTGCTGGCGCATCAGGTGTTTCTGGTGCCGCTGGACGAGCACGGCCACTGGTATCGCTATCACCATCTGTTCTCGGATCTGCTGCGCAGCCGACCGATTGCTCAAGCCATGGTGCCGACCGCGACGTTGCACCTGCGCGCCTGTCGCTGGTTCAACGCGCAGGGGCTGCTGGATGAGGCGGTCGAACAGGCGTTGCGCGCCGGCCATCTCGATGTGGCGGCGAATCTGGTGCAGAACCTTTCCGAAGAACAACTGCTGGCCGAGCAGAACGTCGGCATGCTGCTGCGCTGGAAAATGGACTTGCCCGACAGTCTGCTGATCAGCACGCCGCGGTTGATCGTTCTCTATAGTTGGGCGTTGGGGCTGGCCTGTCAGCTCGATGCCGCCGAAGAGTTGTCCAGCCATCTGAGCCGTTTCCTGCCGGCGCCATCGGCCACGGCGCAAAAGTCGATGCTGGCGCAATGGCTGGCGTTGAGCGGGATCATTGCCCGTGGCCGCGGCCATCGTGAGTTGACCCTCAGGTATTGCAGCGAAGCGTTGGAAAGCCTGCCGGCCAAACGCTATGGCCAGCGGCTGATGTGTTTATCGACCTTGTCCAATCTGGCCATTGCCGACGGCGATCTGTGGCGCGCACGTGGACTTAACCGCGAATCCCTGGAGTTGGCGCAGCGCGTCGGCAATCCGTTGTTCGAAGCGCTGGCACACTACGATCGTGCGCGGGTGTTGCAGGCTCGCGGCGAAATCCTGCGTGCTCTCGATGAAGTCCATCAGGGCCTGGAGCGCTTGCGCGGCTTGTCGCCACAACGCCTGTATGCGGTGCGCGCAAGGCTGACGTTGTATGAAGGTTTTCTGTTGGCCATGCGCTTGCAGCCCCAGGCAGCACGCGTGCGTTTGTTGGCCGGAATCGGCGAGGCACGCGCCTGTCGCGATATCAGCGTGTTGATCGGCCACTGCGTGATCGCTCGACTGGACGGCAGCAGTGGCGAGTTCGCCAAGGCCTTTGCCGAACTCGCTGAGGCCGAACGCCTGATGCATATCTGGGACGTGCCGCCGATCTACTATCTGGCGATGATCACGCTGGTCAAATGTGAACTGTGGCTGGCGCAGGGCCGCACCGATCTGGCCGAGGCGTGGCTGGCGCGGCTTGGCCAGACATACACGGGCGAGCGCGCTGCAGCGCCGCCGGAGTTTCATCCTCAGTTGCCGTTGCATGTTGAACTGCAACAGGCGTTGCTCGACATGATTCAAGGGCAACCCATGCTCGCCGAGGGGCGGTTGAACGTATTGCATGAAAACGGTCAGCAAACCGGGCGACAGTTGCTCAGTGTGATGGCGTTGACGCAGAAGGTGGCGTTGCTGTTGGCGGGCGCACGCGAGCCCGAAGCGCGTAAAGCGTTGCACCAGGCGTTGGAGGCCGCAACCGGCGGCGTGCTGCAGCCATTCGATGCCTTGCTCAGAGAGCATGCAGATTGGTTGCGCGGGCAACTGGCCTTGAGCGCTTCGAGCGATGTCAGCCAGCAGTTGCTCGTGCATCTTCCGCTACCTGCCACTCGTTCGGTTGCGGATCCGGTAGCAGCCGAGCAACTCAGCAGTCGAGAGCTGGCGGTGCTTCGCCTGATCGCACTGGGCTGTTCAAACCAGGAAATCAGCGAACAGCTGTTCATCTCGTTACATACGGTGAAAACCCACGCAAGTCACATCAATAGCAAGTTGGGCGTCGAGCGGCGCACACAGGCGGTCGCACGGGCTAAGGGGCTAGGACTGCTCACCTGACGGTCATAAGACTGACCCGAAAAAAATGCCCCGGACCAAGGTTCGGGGCATTTTTTTTCAGGTAAGGATCTGCAAGCAGATCCTGTGGTGATGGAGTGTCAGGCGACCAGGTCGTTGGCACTCAGACTATTAACACCCACCAACTGAATTTCGAAGTCAGCGCCAGGGCCTCCGGAGACGTTTCCGGAGAGAATGTGGTCGGAGAAGCGGACTTGCCCGGCCGCAGTAAAGTCGTTGCCATCGATGAATGTGAAACCATTGAAACCGGCGGTCAGTAAGTTGGCATCAAAGTGGGTCAGGTCGATTTTATCGCCCTGGAGGCTGCTGAAGTCAGTGATGACATCACGGTTGGCCCCGACCCCCATTTCGTTTACGGCGCCGAACTTGAAGATATCGGCACCGCCACCACCGGTCAGGGTATCGGCACCGAAGCCTCCATCCAGGATGTTGGCATTGATGTTTCCAGTCAGCGTGTTGTTCAAGTTGTTGCCAGTGAGCGTGAATTGACCGAGCCCCAGTAACTTGACGTTTTCGACGTTCAGCAGGTTGCCGATACTCAGGTCAACGGTCTCGGTCTGCGGCGTGGAGCCGTACATGATGTAGAGGGTGTCGGTGCCTTCGTTGGCCAGTTCCTGAACCAGTGCCAGTTCACCGGTCTGGTCAAGCAGATAGGCATCGTTGCCCTTGCCGCCGATCATGGTGTCCAGGCCTGCCATGCCATTGAGTTCATTATTGCCGTCGTTGCCGATCAGCACGTTGTCCTGTGCGTTACCGCTGCCGGCGATGCTGCCGGTGCCGGTCAGGGTGAGGTTTTCCAGGTTAGCGCCCAGAACCCAGTTGACGGAGGAGCGAACAGTATCGATTTCGCCAGGCAGTGTGCTGTCCTCAATGACGACATCACCATAGTTGTCGACGATGTAGGTGTCGTTGCCGGTTCCGCCAATCAGCGTATCCGCACCTGCGCGACCGTCCAGAATATCGTCGCCCGCACCGCCTTGAAGGGTGTTGGCATCGGCATTGCCGAGCAAAGTGTTGCTCTGGTCATTACCGATGACGGTGAACTGGCCGGCGCCTAGCAACGTGACATTCTCGACATCGTGCAGGTTGCTCAGGCCAAGATCGATGGTTCGGGTCTGGGTAGCTGCGGCGTAGTTGATGTAGAGGGTGTCAGTGCCCTCATTGGCCAACTCTTGCACGAGCGCCAGTTCACCGGCCTGATCCAGTACGTAGGCGTCGTTGCCCTTGCCGCCGATCATGATGTCCAGGCCGCCCAGACCATTGAGTTCGTTGTTGCCATCGTTGCCGATCAGCACGTTGTTGAGGGCGTTGCCGTTACCGGCGATGTTGCCGGTGCCGGTGAGAGTGAGGTTTTCCAGGTTGGCGCCCAGTGCCCAGTTGACGGAGGAGCGAACGGTGTCGATCTCACTGGCCAGGGTGCTGCTCTCGATAATGACGTCGCCGTAGTTATCGACCACGTAAGTGTCGTTTCCGGCTCCACCGATCAGGGTGTCGGCACCCACACTGCCGTCGAGGATGTTGTCCCCGCTGTTGCCGGTCAGTGTGTTGTTCGAGCCATTCCCCATGACGGTGAACCGGCCTGCACCGAGCAACGTGACGTTTTCGACGTTCAGCAGATTACCGGCATTCAGGTCAACGGTCTCGGTCTGTGGCGTGGAGCCGTACATGATGTAGAGGGTGTCGGTGCCTTCGTTGGCCAGTTCCTGAACCAGTGCGAGTTCACCGGTCTGGTCAAGCAGATAGGCATCGTTGCCCTTGCCGCCGATCATGGTGTCCAGGCCTGCCATGCCATTGAGTTCGTTATTGCCGTCGTTGCCGATCAGCACGTTGTCCTGTGCGTTACCGCTGCCGGCGATGTTGCCGGAGCCGGTCAGGGTGAGGTTTTCCAGGTTGGCGCCCAGAACCCAGTTGACGGAGGAGCGAACAGTGTCGATTTCGCCAGGCAGTGTGCTGTCCTCAATGACGACATCACCATAGTTGTCGACGATGTAGGTATCGTCGCCGGCACCTCCAAACATGACGTCGGCACCCGCACCACCATCGAGAATGTTGTTGCCTGCGTTGCCGTTCAGACTGTTGTTGCGCTCGTTGCCGGTCGCGTTGATGTTCGCATTGCCAAGCAACGAAAGATTTTCCAGGTTGGCGCCAAGCGTGTAGCTCAGGGTCGACAAGACAGAGTCGACCTCATTGAGCGCTGCGTTGGTTTCAACAATCACGTCGCCAATATTGTCAATGTAGTAAGTGTCGTTGCCGGCGCCGCCGTTCATGGTGTCGGCTCCCAGGCCACCATTGAGCGTGTTGGCGTCGCTGTTGCCGATCAGGATGTTGTTCAGATCGTTACCTTGTATCGTGAACGCGCCGGCACCCTTGATTGTGACGTTCTCGATATTGGCCAGGTTAGCAAGACTGATGTTCACGGCGGCCGTCGAGGGCGTCGCTGCATACATGAGGTACAACGTATCGTTACCTTCGCTGGCCAACTCTTGCACGAGCGCCAGTTCACCCGCCTGATCCAGTACGTAGGCGTCGTTGCCCTTGCCGCCGATCATGATGTCCAGGCCGCCCAGACCATTGAGTTCGTTGTTGCCATCGTTGCCGATCAGCACGTTGTTGAGGGCGTTGCCGTTACCGGCGATGTTGCCGGTGCCGGTGAGAGTGAGGTTTTCCAGGTTGGCGCCCAGTGCCCAGTTGACGGAGGAGCGAACGGTGTCGATCTCACTGGCCAGGGTGCTGCTCTCGATAATGACGTCGCCGTAGTTATCGACCACGTAAGTGTCGTTTCCGGCTCCACCGATCAGGGTGTCGGCACCCACACTGCCGTCGAGGATGTTGTCCCCGCTGTTGCCGGTCAGTGTGTTGTTCGAGCCATTCCCCATGACGGTGAACCGGCCTGCACCGAGCAACGTGACGTTTTCGACGTTCAGCAGATTACCGGCATTCAGGTCAACGGTCTCGGTCTGTGGCGTGGAGCCGTACATGATGTAGAGGGTGTCGGTGCCTTCGTTGGCCAGTTCCTGAACCAGTGCGAGTTCACCGGTCTGGTCAAGCAGATAGGCATCGTTGCCCTTGCCGCCGATCATGGTGTCCAGGCCTGCCATGCCATTGAGTTCGTTATTGCCGTCGTTGCCGATCAGCACGTTGTCCTGTGCGTTACCGCTGCCGGCGATGTTGCCGGAGCCGGTCAGGGTGAGGTTTTCCAGGTTGGCGCCCAGAACCCAGTTGACGGAGGAGCGAACAGTATCGATTTCGCCAGGCAGTGTGCTGGTTTCAGTGATGACATCACCATAGTTGTCGACGACGTAGGTGTCGTTGCCGGTTCCGCCAATCAGCGTGTCCGCACCTGCGCGACCGTCCAGAATATCGTCGCCCGCACCGCCTTGAAGGGTGTTGGCATCGGCATTGCCGAGCAGTGTGTTGTTCTGGTCATTACCGATGACGGTGAACTGGCCCGCACCATTGAGGGTGACGTTCTCGAAATTTTGCAGAGGGTTGCTGCTAAGGTCGATGGTGCCGGTTCTGAAGGTCGCCGCGTAGCCGATATAAAGGGTGTCGACACCTTCGTTAGCCTTTTCCTGCACCAGCGCCAGTTCGCCCGACTGGTCAAGGACATAGGCATCGTTGCCTTTGCCGCCGATCATGGTGTCCAGGCCACCCAGACCATTGAGTTCGTTGTTGCCATCGTTGCCGATCAGCACGTTGTTGAGGGCGTTGCCGTTACCGGCGATGTTGCCGGTGCCGATAAGAGTGAGATTTTCCAGGTTGGCGCCGAGGGCCCAGTTGACCGAGGACTGAACGGTGTCGATCTCAAAGAGAAAATTGCTGGACTCAACAATGACATCGCCGTAGTTATCGACCAGGTAAGTGTCGTTTCCGGCGCCACCGATCAGGGTGTCGGCACCTGTGCCGCCGTCGAGAATATTATTCCCGGCGTTGCCGGTAATCACGTTATTGCGATCGTTGCCGATGCCGTTGATGTTGTCGTAGTTCAGTAAGTTGAGGTTCTCGATATTTGCGCCCAGGGTGAAACTGACACTGGCATTCACCGTGTCGATTTCTGTCAGGGATGTGCCTCGCTCGATAACGACATCATTGATGTTGTCTACATAGTAGGTGTCATTGCCGGCACCACCGTCCATGGTGTCTGCGCCTGCTCCACCATCCAGCGAGTTGTTCAGGTCGTTACCGATCAGGGTGTCGTTGAATGCAGAGCCAATGGCCGTTTCGATTTTAGTGCCGTAAGCAATTGTCAGGCCCTCATTGAACGCGGTCAGCGTATCGAGATTCAGGAACGCCTGGCCTATCTGGCTGAATTGGCCTTCGTTGAGGTTGATGCGTACCGCAGCGAGCTGATTGCTGGCGTCGATTACATCATAACCACCCGTGTCCCAGATCGTCTCGAATACGGATTGGTCCGATGCCCATTGGTAAACATTGTTCCCCGATTGCCACAGGGTGTTGGCACCATACATGTTCTGGATGGTCATGATATCCAGAAGCATTGGTGTCGTCGGCTGATAGGAATATGAGTCGTTATAGCTCATGACCGTATAGCGGACGTCGTCCATTGCCGGGGCAAGAATGGTCCCGTTGCCCGGGCTGGCTTCAAAGGGGTGCTTGAGACCGATGGCATGACCAATCTCATGCACGAAGGTCAGGAAATCGTAGGAGCCTTTGACAGGCATCGGGTTATCCGTTGCCGGGCCGATCCAGACGTCTCCTCCCTTGGGCGTATCATCCGGCAGGTAGGCCCAGGCAGCGATCTTGGGGTCCATCAGCGAGAAACCACCAAAGCGCAGATCACCGACACCCAAGACGTTATCTCTGGTCATCGTGAAAGTGATGTTGGCAACCGCACTCCAGGTAGCCAGCGCGTCGGCTACACCAATCTGCTGACCGTAGGTCAGTGAGTAAACAGCATTGTATTCATTGGTGGAGCTGTATGCGGTGGCGAAATAGGAGCTGTTGGGCTTGATGAAACTGTAAGTCAGGTCCGTCACTGCCCCGGGCACGTTTGGCTGTGTGCTTTGCCATTGATAACCGGAAATCAGGCTGTCGAGCTGGATGCTGCCAGTAGAGTTCGAGGTTCTGCTTACGGTGAAACCAGTTGGACGGGGCATGCGGATTTTTCCAGAGTAGGCTGCGGCCCTTCCTGAATGTGGCCGCTACAGATGTCAATTTTGCACGAGAAAATGGCGATTGACATTATATTGCCACTATATTTTTTTAATGACGTCAAATAAGCGGCTGGGCCTTCTGTATCGGTGGTGACGTAGAATTCTTGATAAAAACGCACGACCGTTCGTCCAGACTCCAGGGATTTTTCAATGACCGTTCAAAGCATCTCGCTGATTCGCGAAACATTCCCCGTCGGCCCGCTTCAGTGCAACTGCACGATCATCGGCGACCCTGTAACGAAGAAGGCCATCGTCGTCGACCCGGGCGGCAACCCCGACCTGATCATGGCGCGTCTCGATGCGCATGGCCTGAAAGTCGTCAGCATCATTCACACCCATGCGCATCTCGATCACTTTCTCGCCTCCGGGCAGATGAAGGAAAAAACCGGGGCGACCCTGCATTTACACAAGGAAGACCAGTTCCTCTGGGATAACCTCGAAATGCAATGCCAGATGTTCGGTGTGCCATATGTTCCGGTGCCATCGCCGGATCGCTGGCTGAGCGACGATGAGGAACTCGCCTGCGGCTGCGGCGTTGCCTTGCATACGCCGGGACATACCCCCGGTTCCATGAGCTTTTGGTTTTCCGAGGCTAAGCTGTTGATAGCCGGCGACACGTTGTTTCGTCGCGGCGTAGGGCGCACGGATTTGTGGGGCGGCGATCAGGCGACCATCGTGCGTTCGATCAAGCAGCGGCTATACACCTTGGACGAGGACGCGACCGTGGTGACCGGACATGGGCCGGATACGCGTCTGGGTGACGAGATGCGCGAAAACCCGTTTGTGCGCGCCTAAATATTTTGTCACGAGTGCCCGGCGGAATTTTTGTGCATTGTCATGATCAAACGCCCGCGCAGGTCCATTAACCCAGTGACCGCTGCACCACCGAATGCGAAAAACCAGGAGCTCTCCATGTTCACCAAGCGTCGTTTGATTATTGTCGCTACTGCCGTGGCCTTGCTGTCCGGCTGCGCCTCGCCCAACCCGTATGACAATCAGGGCCAGGCCGACGGTGGCTCGCAAGGCATGAGCAAAACCGCCAAGTACGGTGGCCTCGGTGCTCTGGCCGGTGCGCTGGCCGGTGCTGCCATCGACCACAACAACCGCGGTAAAGGTGCCTTGATTGGTGCCGCCGTGGTGGGTGCGTCCGCTGCCGGTTACGGTTACTACGCCGATCAGCAGGAAAAGAAACTGCGCGCGAGCATGGCCAACACTGGCGTTGAAGTGCAGCGCCAGGGCGATCAGATCAAGCTGATCATGCCAGGCAACATCACATTCGCTACCGATTCGGCGAACATTGCCTCCAGCTTCTACCAGCCGCTGAACAACCTCGCGGGCTCGTTGAAGGAGTTCAGCCAGAACCAGATCGAAATCGTTGGCTACACCGACAGCACGGGCAGCCGCCAGCACAACATGGACCTGTCGCAACGACGTGCGCAGAGCGTGGCGACCTACCTGACTTCGCAAGGTGTCAGCGGTGCCAACCTGTCGGCCCGTGGCGCCGGTCCGGATAACCCGATTGCCAGCAACGGTGACGTGAATGGCCGGGCGCAGAACCGTCGCGTTGAAGTTAACCTGAAGGCGATTCCGGGTCAGCAGTATGGTGGTCAGCAGCAACAGCAGCCGGGTACGGTTCAGCAGTATCCGTAAGCGCTTGCCTGAATGAAGAAATGCCCGGTCCTGTGATCGGGCATTTTTTTGTCTGGCCTGTGCCGGCCCCTTCGCGAGCAGGCTCGCTCCCACATTTGAAATGCATTCCCCTGTGGGAGCGAGCCTGCTCGCGAAGGGGCCGCTACAAACACCGAAGATTACAGACACAAAAAAGCCCCCGGACACATCAGTGTCCGGGGGCTTTTTGTTTGCAGCGAAGACTGATTACTTCTTCAACCCGTAATGCTCATCGAGCATGCCCGGCGAGTTCGGGGTCTTCGGTGCGTAGTCGCGCGGCGGCTCCTGATCGCGCGGTGGCGTCAGGCGTTCGCGTGGCGCGACTGCCGCGTCGGCGTGCAGGGCAGCGATCAGGCGCTGGCGGGTCTGCTCGTCCAGGGCCAGACGATTGGCGCCCTCGGCGAGATGATCCTGCACTTCCTGATAGCTCTGGGTCAGCTTCTTGACCAGCATCGCGGTGCTGTTGAAGTGGGTGACCACCTCGTTTTGATAACTGTCGAAACGCTCCTGGATATCATCCAGTTGACGCTGCGTACGGCTCGGCGCGGCGTTCGGCGCAACGCGCGCGATCAGGAATCCAATGGCGACACCTACAACCAGGGCAAGAGTCGGTAACAACCAAACTAAGAGCGAGTGTTCCACGAGTCCTTCCTCTATAAACGGCTTTGCTTTACGTTAACGGCTCGAACCTGCGCTGTATACCGCGATTCACTCGCAATAGATTGGCACAGACAATTTGCTAGACGAGTCGACCCGATTCGAGGTCACGGAGTTCCTTCCTTGCTGATGCGTGAAACCCCTGTAGTGATTGATGGCCCAGTCGGCCAAATCGAAGCTTTGTACCTCGACAACGAGCAGCCGCGCGGCATCGCGCTGATCTGTCATCCGAACCCGGTGCAGGGCGGCACCATGCTCAACAAGGTCGTCTCGACCCTGCAGCGCACCGCGCGCGACGCGGGCCTGATCACCTTGCGCTTCAACTATCGCGGCGTTGGTGCCAGCGAAGGTTCGCACGACATGGGCACCGGCGAGGTCGACGATGCTCTGGCTGCCGCTGCATGGCTGCGTGAAAAACACCCGGATCTGCCACTGACCCTGTTCGGTTTCTCCTTCGGCGGATTTGTTGCAGCAAGTCTCGGCGGCCGTCTCGAAGCCCAAGGCGTGCAGCTCAAGCACCTGTTCATGGTCGCCCCGGCGGTGATGCGCTTGGGCGAGCAGGATCAACTGCCGCAACAGGGCGAACTTACGGTGATCCAGCCGGAAACCGACGAAGTCATCGATCCGCAACTGGTTTACGACTGGTCGGAAAAACTCCAGCGCCCCCATGAGCTGCTGAAAGTGGCAGAATGCGGACACTTTTTTCATGGCAAGCTGACCGATCTCAAGGATCTGATCCTGCCGCGTCTCTCGAATTGATTGCAGTCTGACAAGCGATTACCCATGACGAACCGTACCCGTATCCTCACCGGCATCACCACCACCGGCACGCCGCACCTGGGCAACTACGCCGGCGCCATCCGCCCGGCGATCCTCGCCAGCCGCGACAGCAATGCCGATTCGTTCTATTTCCTGGCCGACTACCACGCCTTGATCAAATGCGATGACCCGCTGCGCATCCAGCGCTCGCGTCTGGAAATCGCTGCGACCTGGCTGGCCGGTGGCCTCGATGTCGACCGCGTGACCTTCTACCGCCAGTCCGACATCCCGGAAATCCCTGAGCTGACCTGGCTGCTGACCTGCGTCGCGGCCAAGGGCCTGCTCAACCGTGCGCACGCTTACAAGGCGTCGGTGGACAAGAACGTCGAAACCGGTGAAGACCCGGATGCCGGCATCACCATGGGCCTCTACAGCTACCCGGTGCTGATGGCCGCAGACATCCTGATGTTCAACGCGCATAAGGTGCCGGTCGGTCGCGACCAGATCCAGCACGTGGAAATGGCCCGCGACATCGGCCAGCGCTTCAACCACCTGTTCGGGCAGGGCAAAGAATTCTTCACCATGCCCGAAGCGCTGATCGAAGAAAGCGTGGCGACGTTGCCAGGCCTCGACGGTCGCAAGATGTCGAAGAGCTACGACAACACCATTCCGTTGTTCTCCAGCGCCAAGGAAATGAAGGACGCGATCTCGCGGATCGTCACCGACTCCAAAGCGCCAGGCGAAGCCAAGGATCCGGACAACTCGCACCTGTTCACCCTGTTCCAGGCGTTCGCGACCCCGGCGCAGGCTGACGAATTCCGCAGCGAACTGTTGGGCGGTCTGGGTTGGGGCGAGGCGAAGAACCGTCTGTTCCAGCTGCTCGACAACGATCTCGGCGAAGCGCGCGACAAGTATCACCAGTTGATCGAGCGTCCGGCGGATCTGGAAGACATCCTGCAGATCGGCGCCAAGAAGGCTCGTGCCGTGGCAACGCCGTTCCTCAACGAACTGCGCGAAGCCGTTGGCCTGCGCTCTTTCGTCAATCAGGTTCAGGTTGCCGCGACGACCAAGAAGAAAGCCGCGAAAGCCGCGCGTTTCGTCAGCTTCCGTGAAGACGACGGCAGCTTCCGCTTCCGTCTGCTGGCAGCTGATGGCGAGCAACTGCTGCTGTCGCGTAACTTCGCCGATGGCAAAACCGCAGGCCAGGTGACCAAGCAACTGCAATCTGGCCAGCCACTGGACGTGCGCAGTGAAGACCTGAGCTTCAGCGTGTGGCTGGAAGGCGAGTGCGTTGGCGACAGCCCGGCGTTCGCCGATGCTGCTGCGCGGGACGCGGCCATCGAGGCGCTGCGCGTTGCGCTGACCCCGGTTCAGGACTAATCGGCGGCACGGTCCGACCAAGGGCCGATTGCCATTCCCCCGGGCCGTCGCTACAGTGACGGCCCGTTTTTGTTGCCTTGCTAACGAATTATGACGCCCCTAGAACGATACCAAGCTGATCTGAAACGCCCGGACTTCTTCCATGACGCCGCGCAGGAAACTGCTGTGCGTCATTTGCAGCGTCTGTACGAGGATCTGATCGCCGCCGATCAGAACAAGCCGGGTCTGCTGAGCAAGCTGTTCGGCAAAAAAGATCAGGCGCCGGTCAAGGGCCTGTATTTCTGGGGCGGCGTAGGTCGCGGCAAGACTTACCTGGTCGACACCTTCTTCGAAGCGCTGCCGTTCAAGGAAAAGACCCGCACCCACTTCCACCGCTTCATGAAGCGCGTGCACGAAGAAATGAAAACCCTCGGCGGCGAAAAAAACCCGCTGACCATCATCGCCAAGCGCTTCGCGACCGAGTCGCGGGTAATCTGCTTCGATGAGTTCTTCGTCTCCGACATCACCGACGCGATGATCCTCGGCACGCTGATGGAAGAACTGTTCAAGAACGGCGTGACCCTGGTCGCGACCTCGAACATCGTTCCGGACGGTCTGTACAAGGACGGTCTGCAACGTGCGCGCTTCCTGCCGGCGATTGCGCTGATCAAGCAGAACACCGAGATCGTCAACGTCGACAGCGGCGTCGACTACCGTCTGCGTCACCTCGAACAAGCGGAACTGTTCCACTATCCGCTCGACGAAGCCGCTCACGAAAGCCTGCGCAAGAGCTTCAAGGCACTGACGCCGGAATGCACTGCCGCGGTCGAGAACGATGTACTGATGATCGAGAACCGCGAAATCCGTGCCCTGCGGACTTGCGATGACGTGGCCTGGTTCGACTTCCGCGAACTGTGCGACGGCCCGCGTAGCCAGAACGACTATATCGAGCTGGGCAAGATCTTCCACGCCGTGCTGCTCAGCGGTGTCGAGCAGATGAGCGTCACCACCGACGACATTGCCCGCCGCTTCATCAACATGGTCGACGAGTTCTACGACCGTAACGTGAAGCTGATCATTTCGGCTGAAGTCGAGCTGAAGGATCTGTACACCGGCGGCCGTCTGAACTTCGAATTCCAGCGCACGCTGAGTCGTTTGCTGGAGATGCAATCGCACGAATTCCTGTCGCGGGCGCACAAGCCTTAAACAGAATCGGCAAAGAAAAAGGGCCTGCAATTGCAGGCCCTTTTTATTGGCACTGATTTCCCCTGTGGGAGCGAGCCTGCTCGCGAAGGCGGTGTGTCAGCCAACAATTTTGTTGAATGTGAAACCGAATTCGCGAGCAGGCTCGCTCCCACATTGAATTGCGCTGTTGCAGGAAAATTATGCAGCCTGCTGAAACTGCTGCCGATACTGGTTCGGCGACAGCTCCGTATGCTGACGGAACAACCGCGCAAAGAAGCTCGCATCGTCGTAACCGACCTCATAACTGATGGTCTTGATGCTCTTGCGGCTGCCGGACAGCAAGCCTTTCGCCGTCTCGATACGCAGCCGTTGCAAGTAATGCAGTGGCTTGTCACCGGTGGCGGTCTGGAAGCGCCGCATGAAATTGCGGATGCTCATGCCATGCTCGCGTGCGACATCTTCGAAGCGGAACTTGTCGGCGAAATGCTCTTCGAGCCAGTGCTGGATCTGCAGGATGATCACGTCCTGGTGCAGCTTTTGCCCACCGAACCCGATACGCCCCGGCGCATAGCTGCGCTGCACTTCATAGAGAATATCGCGAGCCACCGCTTGCGCGACGTTGGCCCCACAGAAACGCTCGATCAAGTAGATGTACAGGTCGCAGGCTGACGTGGTGCCGCCAGCGCAATACAAATTGTCGGCATCGGTCAGGTGCTTGTCCTGATTGAGATAGACCTTGGGAAAGCGCTCGGCGAAGGCATTGAAGAAGCGCCAGTAAGTGGTCGCTTCCTTGCCGTTGAGCAGGCCGGCCTCGGCCAGCCAGAACACCCCGGTGGCTTCACCGCACAACACCGCGCCACGGGCGTGCTGTTCACGCAGCCACGGCAACACTTGGGGGTAACGGCCGCACAGCGTGTCGAAATCGTCCCAGAACGCCGGGAGGATAATGACATCGGCGTTTTCCAGACCGCCGTCGACCGGCATCACGACGTCACTGAAGCTGTTCACCGGTTTGCCGTCGGGGCTGACCAGGCGCGTTTCAAACGCCGGTGTCAGGCCGTGGCCCAGTTGTTTGCCATAACGCAGGCTGGCCAGATGGAAGAAATCCTTGGCTTGCATGAGAGTGGAGGCGAAAACCCGGTCGATTGCCAGGATGCTGACGCGCCGCAAGGGCGTGGAGACTTGCTTGGACATAATTCAACTTTTGTTTTGTTTTTATAAGGGAAAGTGGTCACCAGACGGCTGGATCGTCTTATTTTTTGTCGGATGTGTCCAGTGTCCTGTGTCAGAAGGGAGGCTTAGTCTCTGAAGGTCATCTCACTCCAACAACAAAGAAAGGTGCCGCATGATCCCCAGAACCTTGTTCAGCTCCGAGCACGAATTGTTCCGCGACAGCGTACGAACCTTCCTCGAAAAAGAGGCCGTGCCGTTCCATGCGCAATGGGAGAAACAAGGCCATATCGACCGCAAACTGTGGAACAAGGCGGGGGAGGCGGGGATGCTCTGCTCGCACCTGCCGGAAGAATATGGCGGGCTGGGGGCGGACTTTCTCTACAGCGCGGTCGTGATCGAAGAGGTCGGGCGACTGGGCCTGACCGGCATCGGCTTCTCGCTGCATTCGGACATTGTCGCGCCGTACATCCTGCATTACGGCAGCGAGGCGCTGAAGCACAAATACCTGCCGAAACTGGTTTCGGGCGAGATGGTCACGGCCATCGCCATGACTGAGCCCGGCGCGGGTTCCGATCTGCAGGGCGTCAAGACCACCGCCGTGCTGGACGGTGACGAATATGTGATCAACGGCTCGAAAACCTTCATTACCAACGGCTTTCTCGCGGACCTGGTGATCGTTGTTGCCAAGACCGATCCGAAGGCCGGGGCCAAGGGCACCAGTCTGTTTCTGGTCGAAGCGAATACGCCGGGCTTCGACAAGGGCAAGCGCCTGGAGAAGGTCGGCATGAAGGCGCAGGACACGTCGGAATTGTTCTTCCAGGACGTACGCGTGCCGAAGGAAAATTTACTGGGGCAGGCCGGGGCGGGGTTCGCTTATCTGATGCAGGAATTGCCGCAAGAGCGCCTGACCGTGGCGATTGGTGGCCTGGCTTCGGCAGAAGCAGCGTTGCAATGGACAATCGATTACACCCGTGATCGCAAGGCATTCGGCAAGGCGATCGCGGACTTCCAGAATACCCGCTTCAAACTGGCGGAAATGGCCACGGAAATTCAGATCGGTCGTGTGTTCGTTGATCGCTGTCTTGAGTTGCATCTGCAAGGCAAGCTCGACGTGCCGACGGCGGCGATGGCCAAGTACTGGGGCACCGACCTGCAATGCAAGGTGCTCGACGAGTGCGTGCAGTTGCATGGTGGCTACGGCTTCATGTGGGAATACCCGGTGGCCCGGGCGTGGGCGGATGCGCGGGTGCAACGGATCTATGCCGGCACCAATGAAATCATGAAGGAGATCATTGCGCGGTCGCTTTGATGATCGTTCCCACGCTCTGCGTGGGAATGCCGCCTGGGACGCTCCGCGTTCCGCTTTGGTGGTGCTCTGATCGGCCTCTTCGCGAGCAGGCTCGCTCCCACAAGGATCACGCTGTACCTGTGGGAGCGAGCCTGCTCGCGAAGCTTTTAGCGGTCGATCAAGGCGCTGGGTTCGGGTGATCCTTGTGAATCGCCTCAATCCCAGCCAGCACCTCATCGGAAAGCTTCAGATCGAAGCTGGCGATGTTGCTGTCCAGTTGCTCAAGCGTCGTCGCCCCAATGATGTTGCTGGTGACAAACGGTTGCTGCGTGACAAACGACAGCGCCATTTGCGCCGGATCCAGACCATGTTCACGGGCCAGCGCCACATAACGGCTGCACGCTGCTTCCGACTGCGCATTGAAATAGCGGCTGAAGCGGCTGTAGAGGCTCAGGCGACCTTTCGGTGGGCGGGCGCCGCCCTCGTACTTGCCTGAGAGGAAACCAAACGCCAGCGGCGAATAGGCCAGCAGGCCGCACTGTTCGCGGATGGCGATTTCCGCCAGGCCGACTTCAAAACTGCGGTTGAGCAGGTTGTACGGGTTCTGGATCGACACGGCACGCGGCCAGCCACGGGCTTCGGCCAGCGCCAGAAAACGCATGGTGCCCCACGGGGTTTCGTTGGACAGGCCGATGTGACGGATCTTGCCGGCCTTCACCTGCTCGTCGAGCGCTTCGAGGGTGTCTTCCAGCGGCGTCAGGTTGGCTTCGATCTTGTGTTTGTAGCCCAGCTGTCCGAAAAAGTTGGTGCTGCGCTCCGGCCAGTGCAGTTGATACAGATCGATGTAGTCGGTCTGCAGGCGTTCGAGGCTGGCGTCCACCGCGGCGGTAATGTGCTGGCGGTTGTGGCGCAGGTTTTTGTCGCGGATGTAGTCGATGGTGTTGCCGGGGCCGGCGATCTTGCTGGCGAGGATCCAGTCGGCCCGGTCGCCGCGACTTTTGAAGTAATTGCCGATATAGCGCTCGGTGGTGGCATAGGTTTCGGCTTTCGGCGGCACCGGGTACATCTCGGCGGTGTCGATGAAATTGATCCCCGCTTCTTTGGCCCGTCCGATCTGGGCGAAGGCTTCAGCTTCAGTGTTTTGCTCGCCCCAGGTCATGGTGCCGAGGCAGATTGCACTCACGTTCAGGTCGGTACGGCCTAGCTGGCGATAGTCCATCGGGTGCTCCTTGGGCAAAACAATCATAAAAGCAGGTTGAAATATTTTTCGCAATCTGCATAATTGCCGACCTCTTTCTGCAGTGGAAGTGATGCGCCGCCGCCGAAGAATCTTGCCGTTGAACGGACGCGCCGACCCGAGCCCCCGAAAGCGTCTGTATCCGGCTGCCTTTGACTTGTCAAAGTACGCACTATTCAGTAAGATCCGCCGTCTAATTTACAGGGCGGCCCCTGAGGCTATAAAGAATGAAAACTTTTACTGCTAAACCGGAAACAGTAAAGCGCGACTGGTTTGTCGTCGACGCTGCTGGTCAGACCCTGGGTCGTCTGGCCACCGAAATCGCGAGCCGTCTGCGTGGCAAGCACAAGCCTGAGTACACTCCTCACGTTGATACCGGCGACTACATCGTCGTAATCAATGCTGAGCAGATTCGTGTTACCGGTGCTAAAACCACTGACAAAATGTACTACTCCCACTCCGGTTTCCCGGGCGGCATCAAGTCGATCAACTTTGAAAAGCTGATCGCTAAAGCCCCTGAGCGCGTGATCGAGACCGCGGTTAAAGGCATGCTGCCTAAAAACCCACTGGGTCGCGACATGTACCGTAAGCTGAAAGTCTATGCGGGCGCTGCACACCCACATACTGCTCAGCAGCCCCAAGAACTGAAGTTTTAACGGAATAGTACATTATGTCGGCGACTCAAAATTACGGCACTGGCCGTCGCAAGACCGCAACCGCACGCGTTTTCCTGCGTCCGGGTACTGGTAACATCTCCATCAACAACCGTTCGCTGGAAAACTTCTTCGGCCGCGAAACTGCCCGCATGGTAGTTCGCCAGCCGCTGGAGCTGACTGAGACTGTCGAGAAGTTCGACATCTACGTCACCGTGATCGGCGGTGGTGTAAGTGGTCAAGCTGGCGCAATCCGCCACGGCATCACTCGCGCTCTGATGGACTACGACGAAACCCTGCGTGGCGCTCTGCGCAAAGCTGGCTTCGTTACTCGCGACGCCCGTGAAGTTGAACGTAAGAAAGTTGGTCTGCGTAAAGCGCGTAAGCGTCCGCAGTACTCGAAGCGTTAATTCCGCTTCCGCGTTCAAAAAGAACGCCCGCCTCCTCACGGAAGCGGGCGTTTTTTTATGCCTGTGATTTATCAAAGAATTGCGCTGCGACAACTTGCCACTTCCGTAGACCCCCTATACTGCAAGGCTTGAGGGTACGAGCTCCGGGTAATTCCCTTGTCAGAATTGGGGCTTTTCATTAACATCTCGGCAAAATTTTTATAAGTAACATTGATTTATTTAGTAGACGCCTGATTTAACAGGCCACAAAAGCTGATGGGAGAGGACTGAATGAGCAATGACGGCGTGAATGCAGGCCGGCGTCGCTTCTTGGTAGCAGCCACATCCGTGGTGGGTGCTGCAGGAGCGTTGGGGGCTGCGGTCCCGTTCGTGGGGTCATGGTTTCCCAGTGCCAAGGCGAAAGCCGCCGGTGCACCGGTGAAAGTGAATGTCAGCAAAATCGAGCCAGGACAGCAGATGATTGCTGAGTGGCGCGGCCAGCCGGTGTTCATTGTCCGCCGTACCGAGGAAATCCTGGGGAATCTCAAGAAGATCGAGGGCCAGCTCTCCGATCCAACCTCCAAAAACTCCACGCAACCCACCTATGTCGACCCTGAAGTGCGCTCGATCAAGCCGGAAATTCTGCTGCTGATCGGGATCTGCACGCACCTGGGTTGCTCGCCAACTTTCCGTCCCGAAGTGGCACCTGCGGATCTGGGCAAAGACTGGGTCGGTGGCTATTTCTGCCCTTGCCACGGTTCCCACTACGATCTGGCTGGCCGTGTCTACAAGTCGCAACCTGCGCCTTTGAACCTGCCAGTTCCCCCGCATTCCTATGAGACCGATGACCTGATTGTCATTGGCGTCGATACGGAGAAAGCGTGATGAGCAAATTCATGGATTGGGTTGATGCGCGCTTTCCTGCGACAAAAATGTGGGAAGACCATCTCAGCAAGTATTACGCGCCAAAAAACTTTAACTTCTTCTATTTCTTCGGCTCCCTGGCGCTGCTGGTTCTGGTAAATCAGATCGTCACCGGTGTCTGGTTGACGATGAGCTACACGCCGTCGGCAGAAGAAGCCTTCGCCTCCGTTGAATACATCATGCGTGACGTCGAGTACGGCTCGATCCTGCGTCTGCTGCACTCGACCGGCGCTTCGGCGTTCTTCATCGTGGTTTATCTGCACATGTTCCGGGGTCTGCTCTACGGCTCGTACCAGAAACCGCGTGAGCTGGTCTGGGTGTTCGGCATGCTGATTTACCTGGCGCTGATGGCCGAAGCCTTCATGGGTTATCTGCTGCCGTGGGGCCAGATGTCCTATTGGGGTGCTCAGGTGATCATCTCGCTGTTCGGTGCGATTCCGGTGATCGGCAACGACCTGACTCAGTGGATTCGTGGTGACTACCTGATCTCCGGGATCACCCTGAACCGCTTCTTTGCCTTGCACGTTGTCGCGCTGCCGATCGTGATTCTCGGCTTGGTGGTGCTGCATATTCTGGCGCTGCACGAAGTCGGTTCGAACAACCCTGACGGCGTCGACATCAAGAAGCACAAAGATGAAAACGGCATCCCGCTGGACGGCATTGCCTTCCACCCGTACTACACCGTGAAAGACATTGTCGGTGTTGTGGTGTTCCTGTTTATCTTCTGCTTCATTGTGTTCTTCTTCCCGGAAATGGGCGGCTATTTCCTCGAAAAACCAAACTTCGAGCAAGCCAACCCATTCAAGACGCCAGAGCATATTGCGCCGGTCTGGTACTTCACACCGTTCTACGCGATCCTGCGTGCGATCCCTGACAAACTCATGGGCGTTATCGCCATGGGGGCGGCGATTGCGGTGCTGTTCGTGCTGCCGTGGCTCGATCGCAGCCCGGTCAAGTCGATGCGCTACAAAGGCTGGATGAGCAAAATCTGGCTGCTGGTGTTCTGCATTTCGTTCGTGATTCTCGGCATTCTCGGTGTGCTTGCGCCGACGCCGGAGCGAACCTTGCTGTCGCAGGTTTGCACCTTCCTGTACTTCGCCTACTTCATTCTGATGCCGTTCTACACCCGGCTCGAGAAGACCAAACCGGTTCCGGAAAGGGTGACTGGCTGATGAAAAAGTTATTTTTTGCTCTGATTTTTGCTGCGTTGCCTGTGCTGTCTTTCGCCGCTGAACACGGTGGTCCGGAGCTGGAAAAGGTCGACATCGACGTTTCCGACAAGGCTGCCCTGCAGGATGGCGCACGCACCTTTGCCAACTATTGCATGGGTTGTCACAGTGCCAAGTTCCAGCGTTACGAGCGGGTTGCCGATGATCTCGGTGTGCCGCACGAACTGATGCTGGAGAAGCTGGTGTTCACCGGTGCCAAGATTGGCGATCACATGAACATCGGCATGCAGCCGGCGGATGCCAAGACCTGGTTCGGCGCGGCACCACCGGATCTGACCCTGGTCGCTCGCGTGCGTGGCACTGACTGGCTCTACGGTTACCTGAAGTCGTTCTACGAAGATCCGGCACGCCCATGGGGTGTGAACAACAAGGTCTTCCCGAACGTCGGCATGCCTAACGTACTGGTCGGCCTGCAAGGTCGTCAGGTCGTGGGTTGCAAACAGGTGCAGATCGTCGAAGACGGCAAGAAGCAATATGATCCGCTGACCGGTACGCCTCTGACCCATGAAGCGTGCGATCAACTGACCATCGTGCCGAAATCCGGTGCTCTGAACGAAGAGCAGTTCGATGAGAAGGTCAAGAATCTGGTAACCTTCCTGGCTTACTCGGCTAACCCGGTTAAGCTGCAACATCAGCGCATCGGTACTTACGTTTTGCTGTACCTGGCGTTCTTCTTTGTGTTCGCCTACCTGCTCAAGCGTGAATACTGGAAAGACGTGCACTGATACGCTTCAAGCATTGCTGTTAATCGCGCGCGCCCAAGGGCGCCTCCGATAACGCAACGTCTGGTCAGCCAGAGGTTGCGGGAGGCGCCCTCTGGGCGCGCGCGTTTTTCCGGTTCCGATAATTTCAACAAGCGAGGAGGATCGCCATGGGCGTGACCAATCGGTTGGCCTGTTACTCCGACCCCGCCGACCACTATTCCCACCGAGTGCGCATTGTGCTTGCAGAGAAGGGTGTCAGCGCCGAGATCATTTATGTGGAAGCTGGTCGCCAGCCGCCTAAACTGATTGAGGTAAACCCTTACGGCAGTCTGCCGACGCTGGTCGATCGTGACCTGGCGTTGTGGGAGTCGACCGTGGTGATGGAATATCTGGATGAGCGTTACCCGCACCCGCCGTTGATGCCGGTTTATCCGGTGGCGCGTGCCAACAGCCGTTTGCTGATTCATCGTATTCAGCGCGACTGGTGTGGTCTGGTGGATCTGATTCTGGATCCCAAGTCCAAGGAGGCCGCGCGTGTCGTGGCGCGCAAGGAATTGCGTGAAAGCCTGACGGGCGTGTCGCCGCTGTTTGCCGACAAGCCGTTTTTCCTCAGTGAGGAACAAAGTCTGGTGGATTGCTGCCTATTGCCAATACTCTGGCGTTTGCCGATTCTGGGTATTGAACTGCCGCGGCCGGCCAAGCCGCTGCTTGATTATATGGAGCGCTCGTTTGCGCGTGAGGCTTTCCAGGCGAGTCTGTCTGGTGTCGAACGCGATATGCGCTAAGGCTTAAGGAGCCGCTATGAACTCCAGTCGACCTTATCTGGTCCGCGCGCTCTACGAGTGGATTGTTGATAACGATTGCACCCCGCACATGCTGGTCAATTCCGAATACCCGGCGGTGCAGGTGCCGCAGGGTTTCGCCAGTGACGGGCAGATTGTCCTGAACATCTCGCCCAGTGCCGTGCGTCATCTGCACATGGACAACGACGTGGTGACCTTCGAAGGTCGCTTCGGTGGCGTCCCGCACAGCCTGTACGTGCCGATCAGCGCGATCCTTGGGATCTATGCCCGGGAGAACGGTCAGGGCATGGTGTTCGATATCGAGTCACCAATGGATGACGAGGATGACATTGAGCCGGATGACGACCTGCCGCCACCGGACAGCGAGCCACCGCGCCCAAGCGGTCGGCCGAGTTTGAAAGTGGTGAAGTAATAAAAAAGGCGATCCGGATGGATCGCCTTTTTTATTGCCTGTTTTTCCCCTGTAGGAACTGCCGAAGGCTGCGATCTTTTGATCTTGTTTTGAGAATCAAAAGATCGCAGTCTTCGGCAGCTCCTACAGAGGGAGGGTAAGTCAGTCGATGTACTCGAACAGCTTCACAATCTTCTGCACGCCCGATACGCCCTGCACCAGATTGGTCGCCTGAGTGGCTTCCTGTTTGGTCAGCAGGCCCAGCAGGTAGACGATACCGTTCTCGGTCACGACCTTGATGCGCGAGCCAGGGATGCTGGCGTCGGTGAGCATCTGCGTCTTGATCTTGGACGTCAGCCAGGTGTCGTTCTGGCGCGCCAGGAAGCCGGACGGCGGTATGACTTGCAGTTCGTTATGAACGGTTTTTACCCGTTGGACCGCCGCTGCTGCCTGCTCAGCCTTGGCTTTCAAGTCTGCGCGAGGTGTCTGGCCGGCCAGCAGTACGACGCCGTTGAAGCTGGTGACGACGATGTGCGAATCGTTGTCCAGGGCTGGGTCGGCTTTGGCCACGTTCACGCCCACTTTGGTTTCGATCAAAGAGTCATCGATCTTGCTACCGAAGGTGCGGGTGCCACGGTCGTCGTCGATCGGGGCTTCACGGCTGGCGTTCACCACCGAGGTGCAGCCGCTGATGCCGAGGCACAGGGTCAAGGCCAGAAGGCCAAGGCGATTAGGGGTCATTCTTCACTCCCGAACAGTTGGCTGTCGATCAGATCGCAAAGGCAATGGATCGCCAGCAAGTGGACTTCTTGAATACGTGCAGTGACATTGGCCGGTACGCGAATCTCGACGTCCTCGGGCAACAGCAGCGACGCCATGCCGCCGCCATCGCGTCCGGTCATAGCTACGACAATCATTTCGCGATCATGTGCGGCCTGGATCGCTTGAATAATGTTCGCCGAGTTGCCGCTGGTCGAAATCGCCAGCAAGACATCGCCTGGCTGACCGAGCGCACGGATCTGTTTGGAGAACACTTCGTTGTAGCTGTAATCGTTGGCGATCGAGGTGATCGTCGAGGTGTCGGTGGTCAGGGCGATCGCCGGCAGGCTCGGACGCTCGCGCTCGAAGCGGTTGAGCAACTCGGAGGAGAAGTGCTGGGCATCGCCGGCCGAGCCGCCATTGCCGCACGAAAGCATTTTGCCTTCGTTGAGCAGGGCGTTGACCATGATCTGGCTGGCTTGCTCGATGTGCGGTGCAAGTACGTCCATCGCCTGTTGCTTGGTATCGATACTGGCCTGGAAAAGCTGGCGAATTCGGGATTGCATGTCCATCTGTGTGACCTTAAGTAGCGCGGCTGTCCGGCACATGAATGTGCAGCCCGCAAAGCAAAGAGCAAAATTTGTCGGTGGGATTGTCCGGGTCGCAACGCCGACGATCAACTGTCGAAAGCATTCTGCAACCAGTTCAGCTGATCCGGATGGCTGTCGATGGCCACCACGTCGAAGCGGCAAGGGGAATTGGCCCAACGCGACTCGCGCTGAAGAAAATACTGCGCAGCGAAAATCAGTTTCTGCTGCTTGCGCCCATCGATGCTAGCGAGCGCGCCACCCCATTGAGTGTTTTTTCTGTAACGAACTTCAACGAATACTACTGTATCGCCATCAAGCATGACCAGATCAAGCTCGCCGCGTTTACAAAACCAGTTCTGCGCCAGCAGGCGCAGACCTTGTTGTTGCAGATGCTCGAGCGCCTGGCGCTCGGCATCCTTGCCGCTTTGCGAGCGTGACCTGTCGGGCATCAGCGCGGAGTGTCCGGCAGGCGCTGAACCTGGCCGCTGACGAACTGCGCCCAAGGCAACTGACGCACGACGCGTTGGGTCTGAGTCATGCCGAGGCTGCCCGACTCACCGTCAATGCGGCTGTCCGGCAGGGCCTTGAGTTGACCCAGGCGTGGTGCCAGACGATAGGCATCCACACCCATCGCGTACAGGCGGCCGAGGCTACCGGCGGCTTGTGGCCACTGCGCAACCACTTGCTGACGCAGTGGATCGCTGGTGTCCAGCAGCCACGGGGTTTCGCAGAAGCGAATGCCGTTCATGTCGTTGTACTGGTTGACGTCGCCGCTGGCGCTGTAAACGTGCGAGGTCGCGTAAACCGGAACGTCACCGGCGTACTGGAAGTTCAGGGTCGGCTTGATCTGCTGCGCCTGTTGCGGCGTTGCGGCCAAGAAGATGAACTCGATGTCCTGACGACGCGACGGCTGCGCGGCTACGTTGGTGCCGGCGGCGTTCTGCAGGCTCTTGGCGCGGGCTTCGCTCTGACGCAGCTGGAACATGTCGGCGATCTGCTGGGCCAGCTGCACTGGCTGATCAACGCGTTCGGTGGCGACGATGCTGCCGCCATTGGCCTGCCAGTCCTGACTGAATGCGCGCAGTACGCGGTCGCCCCATTCGCCTTTCGGCACCATGATCGCGGCGCGGTGCAGGCCATCGGCGCGAGCACGGCGCGAAACTTCGCGGGCTTCGTCTTCAGCGGCCAGACCAAACTGGAACAGTTGCGCCGGACCTTGATCGCCTTCGCTGTAGTTCAGCGCGAGGGTGGTGATCGGCAGTTGTGGGCGGGTGCTCAGTTGTTTGACCAGTGGTTTTTCCAGCGGACCGACCACCAGTTGCACGCCGTCAGCCTGAGCCTTGCGGTAGAACTCGTCCATCGAGGTCAGTTTCGAGCTGTCGTAGAACTCGATCGCTGGCGGTTTCTGCCCGGCTTGTTGGGCCTGGTAGTGTGCAGCCATGAAACCTTCACGCAGTGCCTTGCCGACAGCGGCCAATTGGCCGTCCTGCGGCAGCAGCAGGGCGATTTTGCTCAGCGGCTGGCTGGCCAGTTCCTTGAGTTTGGTCAGCGGCAGCGGCAGGTTGATTGCGGCCGGGTGCTTTGGATTCTGCGCGCGCCAGGTGTCGATCGCGGCTTGTTGCTGTTCCAGAGTGCCTGCGGATTTCACCGCCATGGCCAGGGCCATCCAGCCGCCGAGATCGTCGGTGCTGTTTGGCTGCAGTTGGTCGGTCGGCAGCGAGCCAATCAGGGTCCAGATCGCTTCGTGGTTCTTGCTCGCGGCTTCGCCTTGCAGCATCGGCGCGATAAACACACGCTCGCGAGCGGCTGCGAGTGTCTGACCGTCGGCTTCAAGGGCGCGGGCGTGAACGGTGCCGGTGCGCACTTGCTGCTCTTCAGGCATCTCGCCCAAATGTTGCAGGCTTGGATGGCTCAGGGCAGTCAGCGCGGCTTTCGGCTGATTGCGGGTCATGGCCAGTTCAGCATTCAGCGTGCTGGCAAAAATCTGCTGGCCGGGCTTGAGTTGTTCCATCGGCACTTGTTGCAGGATTTGCGCGGACTGACCGGCATTGCCTTGGCGATAAGCCAGATATGCAGCGCTGAGGCGCAACAGGGCGGCTTTTTCCGGGGTTTTCGCCTGGCTAGCCTGTTCGAGCAGTTGCTCGATGCTGGCATCCGGAGTCCGTGGAAGTTCGCCAAGGCTGGAGGAAGGGGAGCTGGCACAAGCCGCCAACAGGGCAGCGAGGCAGAGGGCAGTGAACAGCCGCAGGCAAGCGATCATGTAAGTGTTCCTGATACTCGATCAAATTAGCGTCGAATTGTACCCAAGCACTGGCCGGGGCGCGATGTTACTGGCGTGAATCGGACAATTTAGCTGGAGTAAATGTTGCGGCGGCGCACAACTGTGCGCAAAACCGGGGTGGGTCGAGGCGCGTCGCAAGCCTCGTGTCGCGCTACAATGGCCTCTTTTACCGATCACGAGGTGTGCGCTTTGACTGCTCCAGGTTCCCTGAATTCCGCTGCTGGCTCGCTTTATGTGGTGGCGACGCCCATCGGCAACCTGGACGACATCAGCGCCCGGGCCCTGAAGATCCTCCGCGAAGTGGCCTTGATCGCTGCCGAAGACACCCGTCACTCGGCGCGCCTGATGCAGCACTTCGGGATTGGCACGCCGCTGGCCGCATGTCACGAACACAATGAACGAGATGAAGGTAGCCGTTTTATTACCCGCTTGCTGGCCGGTGACAACGTCGCGCTGATTTCCGATGCGGGAACGCCGCTGATTTCCGATCCGGGTTATCACCTGGTGCGCCAGGCTCGGGCGGCTGGAATCAATGTGGTGCCGGTGCCGGGAGCTTGTGCCCTTATCGCCGCGCTGTCGGCGGCCGGTCTGCCATCCGATCGCTTTATCTTTGAAGGTTTTCTGCCGGCCAAATCGGTCGGGCGCAAGGCGCGACTGGAAGCCGTCAAGGAAGAGCCGCGCACATTGATCTTCTATGAAGCACCACACCGCATTCTTGAATGCCTGCAGGATATGGAAGCAGTGTTCGGCGGTGAGCGTCAGGCATTGCTTGCCCGTGAAATCACCAAGACTTTCGAGACGCTTAAGGGTTTGCCGCTGGCTGAGCTACGCGCGTTCGTCGAGTCGGACAGCAATCAGCAGCGCGGCGAATGCGTCGTGTTGGTGGCTGGCTGGACCGCGCCGGAGTCTGAAGATGCAGTCAGCAGCGAGGCGATGCGCATTCTCGATCTGTTGCTTGAAGAGATGCCGCTCAAGCGTGCCGCTGCGTTGGCCGCGCAGATCACCGGCGAGCGCAAAAACGTGCTGTATCAGGTCGCGCTGGATAAACAGAAAGGCGTGTAAGCCGTCGCCCATAGCGGTCTTGAGGCTTTTAGCGCTTGTTCTTCGGGCGCTCTGCCGTTAACCTTCGCGGCGGAGAGTCGATCGGACAGTCGCTGCCCTCTATGAAAATTAGGGGGGGGAGGAAAGTCCGGGCTCCATAGGGCGAAGTGCCAGGTAATGCCTGGGAGGCGTGAGCCTACGGAAAGTGCCACAGAAAATAACCGCCTAAGCGCTTCGGCGCCGGTAAGGGTGAAAAGGTGCGGTAAGAGCGCACCGCACGTCTGGCAACAGTTCGTGGCTAGGTAAACCCCACTTGGAGCAAGACCAAATAGGGTCCCAAGGCGTGGCCCGCGCTGGGACCGGGTAGGTTGCTAAAGATGTCCAGTGATGGCCATCGTAGACGAATGACTGTTCAAGACAGAACCCGGCTTACAGATCGACTCTCCACCTTTTTCTTTCCCTGCTTGAATCATTGGCAACAGGGCTGTGTAATATCAGCAGGCCTGCTCTGAAAGTCCGGCAGCGGCACACGCAGTAATAGCCATTTCCCACCTTGCTTCAATCAACAGCAGAAGCGCTTCTGTAATACCGAAAAAATCTTACTCTTAACAAATTACTTTAACTTTCGAGCGCAGCTTTCAGTGCTGCATCAAGTTATTGGTCAAAAGTATCCGCCAGATTCTCGTTGCACCTCCTTTTATGCTCCTAAATCTCCGTTCTGTAAGGGTTTTCCTTTAATCCGCGCCTTGACGGTGTGGTGGGCGCATTCCTATAGTGTGCGCAAGTGGCGGAAAGTGGCATGAAGTGGGTTTTTTGAGCTCAAAACGATAAAAATTGGAGAAACGCAGACGTGTTTCGCGGAGCTAACGCTATCAGTCTCGACGCAAAGGGCCGTCTCGCTATGCCGAGCCGGTACCGTGACGAGCTCGATTCGCGCAGTTCCGGCCAACTGGTCGTGACCATTGATGCCGTTGATCCGTGTTTGTGTGTCTATCCGCTCGACGAGTGGGAAATTATTGAAACCAAGTTGCGCGCGCTTCCTTCGCTTCGCGAAGAGAACCGTCGCCTGCAACGTTTGCTGATTGGTAATGCCGTCGACCTCGAGCTCGATGGCAGTGGTCGTTTTCTGGTTCCACCGCGTTTGCGCGAATACGCCAAGCTCGATAAGCGCGCAATGCTGGTAGGCCAACTGAACAAGTTCCAATTGTGGGACGAGGATGCATGGAATGCGGTATCTGCCGCTGACCTTGCTGCCATTCAACAACCGGGCGCGATGCCTGATGAACTGCGTGATTTGATCCTGTGACTATTGATAGCGGCTTTAACCACATCACCGTACTGCTTGACGAAGCCGTCGAGGCTCTCGCCGTACGTCCTGATGGCTGCTATCTGGACGGCACGTTCGGGCGCGGCGGACACAGCCGGTTGATCCTCAGCCAGCTCGGCACGGACGGTCGGCTCATCGGATTCGACAAAGATCCACAAGCGATTGCCACCGGGCAAACGCTAGCGGCCGAAGACGGCCGCTTTGTCGTTGTGCAGCGCAGCTTTGCCGAGCTCGGTTCGGTGGTTGCCGAACAAGGTCTGAGCGGCAAGGTCAGTGGTATTCTGCTCGACCTCGGCGTGTCTTCGCCGCAACTCGACGACGCTGAACGCGGCTTCAGTTTCCTCAACGATGGCCCGCTGGACATGCGCATGGATCCGTCCCGCGGCATCAGCGCTGCCGAATTCGTCAACACCGCGCCGGCTGAAGAAATCGCCCGGGTGTTCAAGGAATATGGCGAAGAACGTTTCTCCGGGCGCATGGCGCGTGCCGTGGCCGAGCGTCGCGATATCAAACCGTTCGAGCGCACCGCCGACCTGGCTGAAGTGTTGAAAGTCGCCAACCCGGCATGGGAAAAGGGCAAGAATCCGGCCACCCGTGCATTCCAGG
The DNA here is from genome assembly GCF_014268445.2 of Pseudomonas tensinigenes. Classification (NCBI taxonomy): domain Bacteria; kingdom Pseudomonadati; phylum Pseudomonadota; class Gammaproteobacteria; order Pseudomonadales; family Pseudomonadaceae; genus Pseudomonas; species Pseudomonas tensinigenes. The sequence continues at coordinate 5,715,625 of NZ_CP077089.1, read as the reverse complement.
GTTTGCGCATTCACGTCAACAACGAACTGGGCGATCTGGAAGCCGGCCTCGAAGCCGCCCTGGACGCTCTGGAAGTTGGCGGCCGTCTGGTGGTGATCAGCTTCCACTCGCTGGAAGACCGCATCGTCAAACTGTTCATGCGCAAGCTGGTGAAAGGCGAAGCCGACAACCTGCCGCGCAACCTGCCGGTTCGCCATGTCGCGTTCGAACCGAAAATCAAAGTCCATGGCAAAGCGCAGACGGCCTCCGACGCCGAACTCAAAGCCAACCCACGTTCCCGTAGCGCCGTCATGCGCGTCGCGGAGAAGTTGCGGTGAGCAAGCTTTTCGCCAAGCCACTGCCCGGCGGCAGCTTTCTGATGCTGCTGCTGTTTGTCGGCGTGCTCGTCTCGGCCATCGCCGTGTCGTACAGCGCGCACTGGAACCGGCAGTTGCTCAACACTCTTTATAACGAACTCAGCGTGCGCGATAAGGCGCAGGCCGAGTGGGGGCGCTTGATTCTCGAGCAAAGCACCTGGACCGCGCACAGCCGCATCGAAGTGCTGGCCACCGAACAACTGAAAATGCACATCCCTGGCGCGGCTGACGTGAAGATGGTGGCGCCATGATGAAACTTGAAGGCGCACTGTTCCCATGGCGCTTCCGCCTGATGGTGGCGCTGCTCGGCATCATGGTCGCGGCGATCTGCTGGCGCATCATCGACTTGCAAGTGGTTGACCGTGACTTCCTCAAAGGTCAGGGCGACGCGCGCAGCCTGCGTCACATTCCGATTCCCGCTCACCGTGGTCTGATCACCGACCGTAACGGCGAGCCTTTGGCCGTAAGTACCCCAGTGACCACGCTGTGGGCCAACGCCAAGGAAATGCAAACGGCGAAAGAGAAGTGGCCGGCACTCGCCGCCGCGCTGGGTCAGGATCCGAAAGCCCTGACCGAACGCCTCGAAGCCCAGGCCAACAAAGAATTCATTTATCTGGTGCGCGGGTTGACCCCCGAACAGGGCCAGGCTGTGCTCGACCTGAAAGTGCCGGGCGTCTACGGCATCGAAGAATTCCGCCGGTTCTATCCGGCCGGTGAAGTCACTGCGCATATGGTCGGGTTTACCGACATCGATGACCACGGTCGTGAAGGTGTCGAGCTGGCTTATGACGAATGGCTCGCCGGGGTGCCGGGCAAACGACAGGTCATCAAGGATCGGCGCGGTCGGCTGATCAAGGATGTCCAGGTCACCAAAAACGCCAAGGCCGGCAAGCCCTTGGCGTTGTCCATTGACCTGCGTCTGCAATACCTGGCCAACCGCGAGCTGCGCAACGCGATCATCGAGAACGGCGCCAAGGCCGGCAGTCTGGTGATCATGGACGTCAAGACCGGCGAGATTCTGGCCATGGTCAACCAGCCGACCTACAACCCGAACAACCGTCGCAACCTGCAACCGGCGATGATGCGTAACCGCGCGATGATCGACGTGTTCGAACCGGGTTCGACCATGAAAGCCATCTCGATGGCCGCCGCCATCGAAACCGGCCGCTGGAAACCGAGCGACACCGTCGAGGTGTATCCGGGCTCTCTGCAGATCGGCAAGTACACGATCAAGGACGTTTCCAGGACCGAAGGGCCGGTGCTCGATCTGACCGGCATTCTGATCAATTCCAGTAACGTCGGCATGAGTAAGGTCGCCTTCGATATCGGCGGCGAAACCATTTTTCGCCTCGCACAGAAAGTCGGTCTTGGCCAGGACACCGGCCTTGGCTTCCCGGGCGAACGTGTCGGCAACCTGCCGAACTACCGCGATTGGCGCAAGGCTGAAACCGCGACCCTGTCCTACGGCTACGGTATTTCCGTGACCGCGATTCAACTCGTCCACGCGTTCTCGGCGCTGGCCAACAACGGTCGTCTCGCGCCGCTGACCCTGATCAAAACCGACAAGCCGCCGCAGACCACGCAAGTGCTGCCGGAAGCCGTGGCGAAAACCCTTCAAGGCATGCTCACTCAGGTGATCGAAGCGCCGCGCGGCGTGTTCCGTGCGCAGGTGCCGGCGTATCACGTGGCGGGCAAGTCGGGTACTGCGCGTAAGACTTCGGTGGGCACCAAGGGCTACGCCGAAAACTCTTACCGCTCGCTGTTCGCCGGTTTCGGCCCGATGAGCGATCCGCGTTACGCGATTGTTGTGGTGATCGATGAACCGTCCAAGGCCGGTTACTTCGGTGGTCTGGTTTCCGCGCCAGTGTTCAGCCGTGTGATGTCCGGCACCCTGCGCCTGATGAACGTTACGCCGGACAACCTGCCGACGACGCAACAAGCCAACGCTACCCCGGTCATTCCGCTGAAAGCCAATGGAGGGCGCGGCTGATGTCATTAAGTCTGAACAAGATATTCCCCCACGCCGGCCACGATCTGTTGATCCGTGAACTGGCGCTGGACAGCCGCAACGTGCGCGCAGGCGATCTGTTCCTCGCCGTGCCGGGCGGCAAATTCGATGGCCGTGCGCACATTGCCGATGCCCTGCAACGTGGCGCCGCTGCGGTTGCTTATGAAGTCGAAGGCGCCACCGTGCTGCCGATTACCGACGTGCCGCTGATTCCGGTCAAAGGTCTGGCCGCGCAGCTGTCGGACATCGCCGGGCGTTTTTACGGCGAGCCAAGCCATCACTTGAACCTGATCGGCGTCACTGGCACCAACGGCAAGACCAGCGTGACCCAATTGGTCGCGCAGGCGCTGGATTTGCTCGGCCAGCATTGCGGCATCGTCGGCACCTTGGGGTCAGGCTTCTACGGCGCACTGCAAAGCGGTCTGCATACCACGCCGAATCCGATTGCCGTGCAGGCGACCTTGGGCGACCTGAAAAAGGCCGGCGCTAAAGCCGTTGCCATGGAAGTCTCGTCCCACGGTCTGGATCAGGGCCGGGTCACGGCGCTGGCGTTCGACGTCGCGGTGATGACCAACCTGTCCCGCGATCATCTGGATTATCACGGCACCATGGAGGCGTACGCCGAGGCCAAGGCCAAGCTGTTCGCCTGGAATGATCTGAAGTGCCGCGTGGTCAACCTCGACGACGATTTCGGCCGGCAACTGGCCGCTGAAAAACGTGAGTCGCGGCTGATCACCTACAGCCTGCTCGACAGCAGCGCGTACCTGTTCTGCCGCGAAGCGCAGTTTGACGACCACGGTGTGCGCGCCACATTGGTGACGCCGCAGGGCGAGCATCATCTGCGCAGCACGCTGCTCGGCCGCTTCAACCTGAGCAACGTACTGGCAGCAGTCGGCGCCTTGCTCGGTCTGGATTACGCGCTCGACGAAATTCTCAAAGTACTGCCGAAACTCGAAGGCCCGGCCGGTCGCATGCAGCGTCTTGGCGGTGGCACTCAGCCGTTGGTGGTGGTCGATTACGCCCACACCCCGGATGCATTGGAAAAGGTTCTGACCGCGCTGCGCCCGCACGTCAAAGGTCAATTGCTGTGCCTGTTCGGCTGCGGCGGTGACCGTGATCGCGGCAAGCGTCCGTTGATGGCCGAAGTGGTCGAGCGTCTGGCCGATCAGGTACTGGTCACCGACGACAACCCTCGCACCGAAGATCCTGCAGTGATTTTCGATGACATCCGCGCCGGTTTCACGGCTGTGGATAAAGTCACCTTCGTCGCCGGCCGTGGTCAGGCGATTGCGCAACTGATTGCCGGCGCTTCGGCGCATGACGTGATTGTGCTGGCCGGTAAAGGTCACGAGGACTATCAGGAAATCAACGGCGAGCGCCACGCTTTCTCCGATCTGGTCGAGGCTGATCACGCCCTGACCGCTTGGGAGGTGGCCCATGCTTAAGGCCCTGAAACTCAGCGAACTGACCAACGCGCTCGACGCACGTTTGATCGCCGCCGATGCCAGCTTCGACGGCGTCAGCATCGACAGTCGTGCAATTCAGCCCGGACAACTGTTTATTGCGTTGACCGGCCCGCGTTTCGATGGTCATGACTACTTGAACGATGTTGCCGCCAAAGGCGCCGTCGCTGCGCTGGTCGAGCGTGAAGTCGCCGACAGCACCTTGCCGCAACTGCTGGTGAAAGATACCCGTCAGGCCCTCGGCCAATTGGGCGCGCTGAACCGTGCTGCATTCACTCAGCCAGTCGCAGCGATCACCGGTTCCAGCGGCAAGACCACGGTCAAGGAAATGCTCGCGAGCATCCTGCGTACGCGCGGACCGGTGCTGGCGACCCGTGGCAATCTGAACAACGACCTCGGCGCGCCGCTGACCCTGCTCGAACTGGCCCCGGAACACACTTCGGCGGTGATCGAACTGGGCGCCTCGCGCCTCGGCGAAATCGCTTACACCGTTGGCCTGACCAAGCCACACGTAGCGATCCTGAACAATGCCGGCACCGCGCACGTTGGTGAGTTTGGCGGTCCGGAAAAAATCGTCGAAGCCAAAGGCGAAATCATCGACGGCCTCGCGGCTGATGGCGTCGCCGTGCTCAACCTCGATGACAAGGCCTTCGGTATCTGGAAGACCCGTGCCGGCGCTCGCAAAGTACTGACGTTCGCCCTGAGCAACACTCAGGCGGATTTCCATGCCAGCGATCTGACCACCGATGCGCGTGGTTGCCCGGCTTTCAATCTGCACACACCTGAAGGTGTCGAGCGCGTTCAACTGAACCTGCTCGGCACGCACAACGTCGCCAATGCGATGGCCGCCGCCGCTGCCGCTCACGCCTTGGGCGTGTCGCTGTTCGGCATCGCCACCGGGCTTGGCGCCGTGCAACCGGTCAAGGGGCGCACCGTCGCGCAACTGGCGAAAAACGGTATGCGCGTGATCGATGACACTTACAACGCAAACCCCACCTCGATGTGCGCGGCCGTTGATATACTCGCCGGCTTTTCCGGCCGCACCGTCCTGGTGCTCGGAGATATCGGCGAGTTGGGCGATTGGGCGGAGCAGGGGCACCGCGACGTGGGCGAGTACGCCCGGGGCAAGGTTTCCGCGCTTTATGCCGTCGGGCCAAACATGGTTCACGCCGTAAACGCTTTCGGTGAACAGGCGCTTCACTTCGGCAGCCAAGCCGAACTGATTCAGGCCCTCGACGCCGAGCAGGACACAAACACCACCATTTTGATCAAGGGTTCGCGCAGTGCAGCGATGGAAAACATCGTTGCGGCTCTGTGCGGGTCCAGTCTGGAGAAACATTAATGCTGCTGCTGCTAGCGGAGTATCTGCAACAGTTCTACAAAGGCTTCGCGGTCTTTCAGTACCTGACCCTGCGCGGGATTCTCGGTGTACTGACCGCGCTGGTTTTGTCGCTGTGCTATGGCCCGTGGATGATCCGCACTTTGCAGAACCGTCAGATCGGTCAATCCGTGCGTAACGACGGTCCGCAATCGCACCTGTCCAAGTCGGGCACCCCGACCATGGGCGGCGCGCTGATTCTGTCTTCGATCGGCGTCAGCACTCTGCTTTGGGCTGACCTGAGCAACCGCTACGTCTGGACTGTTCTGTTGGTGACGCTGTTGTTCGGCGCCATCGGCTGGGTCGACGATTACCGCAAAGTCATCGAGAAGAACTCCCGTGGCTTGCCGAGCCGCTGGAAGTATTTCTGGCAGTCGGTGTTCGGCCTCGGCGCGGCGATCTTCCTTTATATGACCGCTTCCACCCCGGTGGAAACCACGCTGATCCTGCCGATGCTCAAGGACTACAGCATTCCGCTGGGCCTCGGTTTCATCGTGCTGACCTACTTCGTGATCGTCGGTTCGAGCAACGCGGTCAACTTGACTGACGGCCTCGACGGTCTGGCGATCATGCCGACCGTGATGGTTGGTGGTGGCCTCGGCATTTTCTGCTACCTGTCGGGTAACGTGAAATTCGCCGAATACCTGCTGATTCCTTATGTGCCGGGGGCGGGCGAACTGATCGTGTTCTGCGGCGCGCTGATCGGTGCCGGTCTCGGCTTCCTCTGGTTCAACACCTATCCGGCGCAAGTGTTCATGGGTGACGTCGGTGCCCTGGCACTCGGCGCGGCACTGGGCACCATCGCGGTGATCGTCCGTCAGGAAATCGTCCTGTTCATCATGGGCGGCGTGTTCGTGATGGAAACCCTGTCAGTCGTCATTCAGGTTGCGTCCTTTAAGCTGACCGGTCGCCGTGTGTTCCGCATGGCACCGATACACCACCATTTTGAACTCAAGGGCTGGCCCGAGCCGCGCGTGATCGTCCGTTTCTGGATCATCACCGTGATTCTCGTGTTGATCGGCCTTGCCACCCTGAAGCTGAGGTAGAACGAGTGTCTCTGATCGCTTCTGACCACTTCCGCATCGTTGTCGGCCTCGGCAAGAGCGGCATGTCCCTGGTTCGCTTCCTGGCGAACCGGGGCACGTCGTTTGCCGTCGCCGATACGCGGGAAAATCCACCGGAACTGGCCACGCTCAAGCGTGACTATCCGCACGTGGAAGTGCGTTGTGGCGAGCTGGACGTCGAATTCCTCTGCCGTGCCGACGAGCTCTACGTGAGCCCCGGCCTGGCGCTGGCGACCCCGGCCCTGCAAGCCGCCGCGGCCCGTGGCGTGAAACTGTCCGGCGACATCGAGCTGTTCGCGCGTAACGCGCGGGCGCCGATCGTGGCCATCAGCGGTTCCAACGCGAAGAGCACCGTCACCACCCTGGTCGGCGAGATGGCGGCTGCGGCCGGCAAACGCGTCGCCGTCGGCGGCAACCTCGGCACCCCGGCGTTGGACCTGCTCAGCGACGACGTCGAGCTGTACGTGATGGAACTGTCGAGTTTCCAGCTGGAAACCACCGACCAGCTCAACGCTGAAGTGGCCACCGTGCTGAACATCAGCGAAGACCACATGGATCGCTACAGCGGTCTGCCGGCGTACCACTTGGCCAAGCACCGTATCTTCCGTGGCGCGAAGCAGTTTGTGGTCAACCGTCAGGATGCGCTGACCCGTCCGTTGATGGGCGAGGGCCAGCCGTGCTGGACCTTCGGTCTGAGCAAACCGGATTTCAAAGCCTTCGGTATCCGCGAAGAAGACGGCGAGAAGTATCTGGCCTTCGAATTCCAGAACCTGATGCCGGTGCGTGAACTGAAGATTCGCGGCGCCCATAACCAGTCCAACGCCCTCGCGGCATTGGCGCTTGGGCATGCCGTGGGCTTGCCGTTCGACGCCATGCTCTCGGCCTTGCGTACCTTCGCCGGCCTCGAACATCGCTGCCAGTGGGTGCGTGATCTCGATGGCGTGGCGTATTACAACGACTCCAAAGCGACCAACGTTGGCGCCGCATTGGCCGCCATCGAAGGCTTGGGCGCGGACATCGACGGCAAGGTCATCCTGATCGCCGGTGGCGATGGCAAGGGTGCCGAATTCAACGATCTGCGTGATCCGGTGGCGGCCAACTGCCGCGCCGTGATCCTGATGGGCCGTGACTCCGACAAGATCGGCGATGCCATCGGTGATGCCGTGCCGTTGATTCGCGCGACCTCACTGGTCGACGCCGTTGCGCAATGCCGCGCCGCCGCCCAGCCGGGTGATGTGGTGCTGCTGTCGCCGGCCTGCGCCAGTTTCGACATGTTCAAGAATTACGAAGACCGTGGTCACCAGTTCGTCCGCGCTGTGGAGGATCTGGCATGAGTCTGTTCAATATCATCAAGCCGTACCCGTCGCCGATCATCACCGGACGCGGCATCGATCTCGATTTTCCGATGCTCGCCGGTTGCCTGGCGCTGCTCGGTCTCGGCCTGATCATGATTGCCTCGGCGTCCACCGAAGTGGCAGCCGCGCAGTCGGGCAGTCCGCTGTATTACATGATTCGCCACCTTATTTATGTGGTGCTCGGCCTGGGCGCGTGCATCGTCACCATGATGATCCCGATCGCCACCTGGCAACGCCTCGGCTGGCTGATGCTGATCGGTGCGTTTGGCTTGCTGGTGATGGTGATCATTCCTGGCATCGGACGAGAAGTGAACGGATCGATGCGCTGGATCGGTTTCAGCTTCTTCAACGTGCAGCCGTCGGAAATCGCCAAAGTATTCGTGGTGATCTACCTCGCCGGTTATCTGGTGCGCCGTCAAAAGGAAGTGCGCGAGAGCTGGATGGGCTTCTTCAAGCCGTTCATCGTGCTGCTGCCGATGGCGGGCCTGCTGCTGATGGAGCCGGACTTCGGTGCCACCGTAGTGATGATGGGGGCTGCGGCGGCGATGCTGTTCCTCGGCGGGGTCGGGTTGTTCCGCTTCTCGCTGATGGTGGTATTGGCGGTCGGGGCCGTGGTCTTGCTGATTCAGATGCAGCCGTATCGTATGGCGCGTCTGACCAACTTCGCCGACCCGTGGGCCGACCAGTTCGGTGCCGGCTATCAGTTGTCGCAAGCCTTGATCGCGTTTGGTCGCGGTGAATGGCTAGGCGTTGGTCTGGGCAACAGCGTGCAGAAGCAGTTCTACCTGCCGGAAGCGCACACCGACTTCGTGTTCTCGGTATTGGCTGAAGAACTCGGCGCGGTGGGTTCGCTGTGCACCGTCGCGCTGTTCGTGTTCGTGTGTATTCGCGGCATGTACATCGGCCTGTGGGCGGAGAAAGCCAAACAGTTCTTCGCCGCTTATGTGGCGTACGGTTTGTCGTTCCTGTGGATTGGTCAGTTCCTGATCAACATCGGGGTGAACGTCGGCTTGTTGCCAACCAAAGGTCTGACCTTGCCGTTCCTCAGTTACGGCGGCAGTTCGTTGGTGATCTGCTGCGCCTGTCTCGGATTGTTATTGAGGATCGAGTGGGAGAGTCGAACCCATCTGGGCAGTGAAGAGATGGAATTCCATGAGAGCGACTTCGCCGAGGAGCCGAATCATGGGCGCTAACGTATTGATCATGGCCGGCGGTACCGGCGGCCACGTGTTCCCGGCGCTGGCCTGTGCCCGCGAGTTTCAGGCGCGCGGCTACACCGTGCACTGGCTCGGCACGCCACGCGGGATCGAGAACGAACTGGTGCCGGCCGCAGGGCTGGAACTGCACCGCATCAACGCCACCGGCCTGCGCGGCAAGGGCAAGCTGTCGCTGCTCAAGGCGCCGTTCATGCTGCTGAAATCAGTGTGGCAGGCGCGCGCGATCATTCGTCGCTTGAAGCCAGTGTGTGTGGTCGGCTTCGGTGGTTATGTGACTGGCCCCGGTGGTCTTGCCGCGAAACTGGCCGGCGTGCCGGTGATCGTTCACGAGCAGAACGCCGTGGCCGGCACCGCCAATCGGTTGCTGGTGCCGTTCGCCGCCCGAGTGTGTGAAGCGTTCCCCGACACCTTTACTCTGTCGGACACCCGCCGTACCACCGGGAATCCGGTGCGCAGCGAGCTGTTCCTCGACACATCGCGACCTGCCCTGGCCGGTCGCAAAGCGCGTTTGCTGATCCTCGGCGGAAGCCTTGGCGCAGAACCGTTGAACAAGTTGCTGCCTGAAGCCCTGGCCCAAGTCGCTGCCGACTTGCGCCCGGAAGTGTTCCATCAGGCCGGCAAAAACCACGATGAAGTGACTGCAGAGCGCTACCGCGCCGCCGGCGTGGAAGCGCAGGTGCAGCCGTTCATCAAAGACATGGCCCAGGCCTATGGCTGGGCTGACCTGGTGGTGTGCCGCGCAGGCGCGTTGACCATCAGTGAGCTGGCTGCCGCCGGTCTGCCCTCGATGCTGGTGCCTTTGCCCCACGCGATCGACGATCACCAGACCCGCAACGCCGATTATTTGGCCCGCGAAGGCGCTGCCTTCCTGATGCCGCAAAGAACGACTGGTGCCGCGGACCTTGCCGCGCGCCTGACAGAGGTCTTGATGCAACCGCAACGACTCGAAGATATGGCCCAAGCGGCCCGCCGTCTGGCGAAACCCGATGCCACTCGTAGTGTGGTCGATACCTGTCTGGAGGTGGCCCATGGTTGAGAATCAGAAAGCCATGCCGCAACCGGAAATGCGCCGCATCCGTCGCATCCACTTCGTCGGTATCGGCGGCGTGGGCATGTGCGGGATTGCCGAAGTGTTGTTGAACCTGGGCTACCAAGTGTCCGGTTCCGACCTGAAAGCGTCGCCGGTGACCGAGCGTCTGGAATCGTTCGGCGCGCAGATCTTCATCGGCCACCGTGCCGAGAACGCCGCTGCCGCCGATGTGCTGGTGGTGTCGAGCGCTGTGAACACCTCCAACCCGGAAGTCGCGACTGCGCTTGAGCGTCGTATCCCGGTGGTGCCGCGCGCAGAAATGCTTGCCGAACTGATGCGCTATCGCCACGGCATCGCCGTCGCCGGTACGCACGGCAAAACCACCACCACCAGCCTGATCGCTTCGGTGTTCGCCGCTGGTGGTCTGGACCCGACGTTCGTGATTGGTGGTCGTCTGAATGCAGCGGGCACCAATGCCCAGCTCGGCACCAGCCGTTACCTGATCGCCGAAGCCGATGAAAGCGATGCGAGTTTCCTGCACCTGCAACCGCTGGTGGCCGTGGTCACCAACATCGACGCCGACCACATGGCGACCTACGACGGTGACTTCAACAAGCTGAAGAAAACCTTCGTCGAGTTCCTGCACAACCTGCCGTTCTACGGTTTGGCAGTGATGTGCCTGGACGATCCTGTAGTGCGCGAAATCCTGCCGCTGGTGAAACGTCCGACCGTGACCTACGGCTTCAGCGAAGACGCTGACGTCCGCGCGATCAATATTCGCCAGCAAGGCATGCAGACCTTCTTCACCGTGTTGCGTCCGGATCGTGAGCCGCTGGATGTTTCCGTGAACATGCCGGGCAACCACAACGTGCTCAATTCGCTGGCGACCATTTGCATCGCCACCGACGAAGGCGTCAGCGATGAAGCCATCGTCCAGGGCCTCTCTGGCTTCCAGGGTGTCGGTCGACGCTTCCAGGTCTATGGCGAACTGCCGGTCGACGGCGGCAACGTGATGCTGGTCGACGACTACGGTCACCACCCGACCGAAGTCGCTGCAGTGATCAAAGCCGTGCGCGGTGGCTGGCCGGAGCGCCGTCTGGTGATGGTCTACCAGCCGCACCGCTACAGCCGCACCCGCGATCTGTACGACGACTTCGTCAATGTATTGGCCGACGCCAACGTGCTGCTGCTGATGGAAGTCTATCCGGCCGGCGAAGAGCCGATCCCGGGCGCCGACAGCCGCAAGCTGTGCAACAGCATCCGTCAGCGCGGTCAGCTCGACCCGATCTACATCGAGCGTGGCGTCGATCTGGCGCCGCTGGTCAAGCCGCTGCTGCGTGCCGGCGACATCCTGCTGTGCCAGGGCGCTGGTGATATCGGCGGTCTCGCGCCGAAGCTGTTGAAAAGTGAATTGTTCGCTGGCGCCGTGGCGGCGTCGGTCGAGGGGAAGTTGAAATGACTGCTGCCTACGCCAACCTGTTCTCCACCATCGCGCCGAAAGACTTCGGCCGCGTCGCCGTGCTCTTCGGTGGCCTGAGTGCCGAGCGTGAGGTTTCGCTGAAATCCGGTAACGCCGTGCTCGACGCGCTGCAAAGCGCTGGCGTGGACGCGTTCGGCATCGACGTTGGCGACGACATTCTGCAACGTCTGCTCAGCGAAAAGATCGACCGCGCCTTCATCATTCTTCACGGCCGTGGCGGTGAAGACGGCTCCATGCAGGGCCTGCTCGAAGTGGCGGGCATTCCGTACACCGGCAGTGGCATTCTGGCCTCGGCATTGGCCATGGACAAACTGCGCACCAAGCAGGTCTGGCACAGCCTCGGGATTCCGACGCCGCGTCACGCCGTGCTGTGCAGCGAAGCCGATTGTATTTCGGCGGCGACGGAACTGGGCTTCCCTTTGATCGTCAAACCGGCGCATGAAGGTTCAAGTATCGGGATGGCCAAAGTGAGTTCTGCGTCCGAGTTGATCGACGCATGGAAAGCGGCCAGTACCTACGATTCGCAAGTCTTGGTTGAGCAATGGATTCAAGGTCCGGAGTTCACCATCGCCACCCTGCGTGACCAGGTGTTGCCTCCTATCGCCCTGGGTACACCGCACACGTTCTACGACTACGACGCCAAGTACATCGCCAACGATACCCAGTACCGCATTCCGTGCGGGCTGGATGCCGCCAAGGAACAGGAACTCATGGATCTCACGGCCAAGGCCTGTGAGGCGCTGGGTATTGCCGGTTGGGGCAGGGCGGACGTGATGCAGGACGCCGACGGGCAGTTCTGGTTTCTGGAAGTGAACACCGCTCCGGGCATGACCGATCACAGTCTGGTACCGATGGCCGCGCGTGCGGCCGGTCTGGATTTCCAGCAACTGGTTCTGGCCATTCTGGCCGCCAGTGTTGAAGACGCTCGAGGTTAAGACGATGCAAGGCGCTCAGCTCCGACATCAGCCTCCCGCACCCGGCCGCAAGCCGGTGCCACGGGGTGCCAGCCGAATGGTGGCGAAAGAGCCGATGTCCGCGCGCCTGCCGAAAGCCAATTTCAGCTTTCTGAAAAGTCTGTTCTGGCCGGTGCTGTTGGTGGTGCTGGGCTTTGGTACTTACGAAGGCGCAACGCGTTTGCTGCCGTACGCTGACCGGCCGATCACCAAGATCGCCGTGCAGGGCGACCTCAGCTACATCAGCCAGCAAGCGGTGCAGCAGCGGATCGCCCCGTATGTGGCGTCGAGCTTCTTCACCATCGACCTGGCCGGCATGCGCACCGAGCTTGAGCAGATGCCGTGGATCGCCCACGCCGAAGTCCGTCGCGTGTGGCCGGACCAGGTGGTGATCCGCCTCGAAGAGCAACTGCCAGTGGCGCGTTGGGGCGACGAGTCGTTACTGAACAACCAGGGCCAGGCGTTTACGCCAAAGGAGCTGGCGAACTACGAACATTTGCCACAGCTGTTCGGCCCACAACGGGCTCAGCAGCAAGTGATGCAGCAGTATCAGGTGCTGAGCCAGATGCTGCGGCCGTTGGGCTTCTCGATCGCACGCCTGGAACTGCGTGAACGCGGGAGTTGGTTCCTGACCACCGGTGCCGGCAGTTCTGGCCCCGGCATCGAGTTGCTGCTGGGACGCGGCAACCTGGTGGAAAAGATGCGCCGTTTTATCGCCATCTATGACAAGACGCTTAAAGACCAGATTACGAACATTGCGCGCATCGATCTGCGCTACGCCAACGGCCTCGCTGTTGGCTGGCGGGAACCAGTAGCGCCGACGACAGCCCAACCCGCTGTCGCAAAGAATTAAGAAGAGGCAGGACCCATGGCAAACGTGCAAAGCGGCAAAATGATCGTCGGTCTCGATATCGGCACCTCCAAGGTGGTGGCGCTGGTCGGCGAGGTCTCCGACGACGGCTCGCTGGAAATCGTCGGGATCGGTACCCATCCGTCCCGTGGCCTGAAGAAGGGCGTGGTGGTCAACATCGAGTCCACCGTGCAATCGATCCAGCGCGCGATCGAAGAAGCCCAACTGATGGCGGGCTGCCGCATTCACTCGGCGTTCGTCGGCGTGGCGGGCAATCACATCCGCAGCCTGAACTCCCACGGCATCGTCGCGATCCGTGATCGCGAAGTCAGCTCGGCTGACCTTGAACGCGTCCTCGACGCTGCTCAGGCCGTGGCGATCCCGGCTGACCAGCGCGTGCTGCACACCCTGCCGCAGGATTACGTGATCGATAACCAGGAAGGCGTGCGCGAGCCACTGGGCATGTCCGGCGTACGCCTGGAAGCCAAGGTTCACGTGGTCACCTGCGCCGTCAACGCCGCCCAGAACATTGAAAAATGCGTGCGTCGCTGCGGTCTGGAAATCGACGACATCATTCTCGAGCAACTGGCCTCGGCCTACTCGGTACTGACCGATGACGAGAAAGAACTGGGCGTGTGCCTGGTCGACATCGGCGGCGGCACCACCGACATCGCGATCTTCACCGAAGGCGCTATCCGTCATACCGCGGTGATCCCGATTGCCGGTGATCAGGTGACCAACGACATCGCCATGGCGTTGCGCACCCCGACCCAGTACGCCGAAGAGATCAAGATCCGTTACGCCTGCGCCCTGGCGAAACTGGCCGGTGCCGGTGAAACCATCAAGGTGCCGAGCGTCGGCGACCGTCCACCGCGCGAACTGTCGCGTCAGGCCCTGGCCGAAGTGGTCGAGCCGCGTTACGACGAACTGTTCACGCTGATTCAGGCCGAACTGCGTCGCAGCGGCTACGAAGACCTGATCCCGGCTGGCATCGTCCTCACCGGCGGTACCTCGAAGATGGAAGGCGCCACTGAACTGGCCGAAGAAATCTTCCACATGCCGGTACGCCTCGGTGTGCCGCATGGCGTGAAAGGTCTGGATGACGTGGTGCGCAACCCGATTTATTCCACTGGCGTGGGTTTGTTGATGTACGGCCTGCAAAAGCAGTCCGACGGGGTTTCGTTCTCCGGCATCGGCAGCCGCGACAGCTACAGCAACGAAGAGCCACAGGCGCCGTTGCTGGACCGATTGAAGAAGTGGGTTCAAGGCAACTTTTAAAAGCAGCTGGAAGCGACAAGCTTCGAGCGGCAAGCAGTAGCAGTAGATGCACCGCAACAAAAATGCAGTAGGCGAAAAAACTAGAGAATGTAAGGAGAGGGAAAATGTTCGAACTCGTAGACAACATCCCCGCAAGCCCGGTAATCAAAGTTATCGGTGTTGGCGGTGGCGGCGGCAACGCTGTCAATCACATGGTCAAGAGCAACATCGAAGGCGTTGAATTCATCTGCGCCAACACTGATGCTCAAGCGCTGAAAAACATCGGCGCGCGTACCATTCTGCAACTGGGCACCGGCGTGACCAAAGGTCTGGGCGCTGGCGCCAACCCTGAAGTAGGTCGTCAGGCCGCTCTCGAAGACCGTGAGCGCATTGCCGAAGTCCTGCAGGGCACCAACATGGTGTTCATCACCACTGGCATGGGCGGCGGTACCGGTACCGGTGCTGCGCCGATCATCGCCGAAGTGGCCAAGGAAATGGGCATTCTGACCGTTGCGGTAGTAACGCGTCCGTTCCCGTTCGAAGGCCGCAAGCGTATGCAGATCGCCGACGAAGGCATCCGCATGCTCTCGGAAAGCGTCGACTCGTTGATCACCATTCCCAACGAGAAGCTGCTGACCATCCTCGGTAAAGACGCAAGCCTCTTGTCGGCTTTCGCCAAGGCCGACGATGTACTGGCCGGTGCCGTTCGCGGTATCTCCGACATCATCAAGCGTCCGGGCATGATCAACGTCGACTTCGCCGACGTACGTACCGTGATGAGCGAAATGGGCATGGCGATGATGGGCACTGGCTGCGCCAGCGGTCCGAACCGTGCACGTGAAGCCACTGAAGCGGCGATCCGCAACCCGTTGCTGGAAGACGTGAACCTGCAAGGCGCACGCGGCATCCTGGTGAACATCACCGCCGGTCCTGACCTGTCTCTGGGTGAGTACTCCGACGTGGGTAGCATCATCGAAGCCTTCGCTTCCGAGCACGCGATGGTCAAGGTCGGTACCGTTATCGATCCGGACATGCGCGACGAGCTGCACGTGACTGTGGTTGCCACTGGTCTGGGCGCGAAAATCGAGAAGCCTGTGAAGGTCATCGACAACACCGTTCACACCTCCATGGCTTCCGCCCAGGTGCAACAACCGGCTGCGGCCCGTCAGGAAGCGCCAGCGGTCAACTACCGTGATCTGGACCGTCCGACCGTCATGCGCAACCAGGCTCAGGCCGGTGCTGCGGCTGCCGCGAAGATGAATCCGCAAGATGATCTGGACTACCTGGACATCCCGGCTTTCCTGCGTCGTCAGGCCGATTGATGGAATGTATCAGGGCTATGAAGGTGATTGGTGTTCAGCAAAGGCATGGTCTGCTATCATCGCCAGCCTTTGTTGATACCAGTTCGCAATTTGCGCTGAAGCGGCCCAAGCCATGATTAAACAACGCACACTGAAAAATATTATCCGTGCCACAGGTGTAGGCCTGCACTCCGGTGAGAAGGTCTATCTGACCCTCAAGCCTGCGCCTGTCGACACTGGCATTGTGTTTTGTCGCGCTGACCTCGACCCTGTGGTGCAGATTCCTGCCCGCGCGGAAAACGTCGGTGAAACCACTATGTCGACGACGCTGATTAACGGCGACGTGAAAGTGGACACGGTAGAGCACTTGCTCTCGGCCATGGCTGGCCTGGGCATCGATAACGCCTACGTCGAGCTCTCCGCGTCCGAAGTCCCGATCATGGATGGCAGCGCTGGACCCTTCGTATTCCTGATTCAATCGGCAGGCCTGGAAGAACAGGACGCCGCCAAGAAATTCATCCGCATCCTGCGTGAAGTGACAGTGGAAGACGGCGACAAGCGCGCCACTTTCGTCCCTTTCGAAGGGTTCAAGGTGAGCTTCGAGATCGATTTCGATCACCCGGTATTCCGGGACCGCACCCAAAGTGCAAGCGTGGATTTTTCCAGCACTTCGTTCGTAAAAGAAGTCAGCCGCGCCCGTACCTTTGGTTTCATGAGTGATATCGAGTACCTGCGCAAGCACAACCTCGCACTCGGCGGCAGCGTTGAAAACGCAATCGTGGTCGATGCCGATGGCGTGTTGAACGAAGACGGCCTTCGCTATGAAGACGAATTCGTGAAGCACAAGATCCTCGATGCCATTGGCGACCTGTACCTGCTGGGTAACAGCCTGATTGGTGAGTTCAAAGGCTTCAAGTCCGGTCATGCACTGAACAACCAGCTGCTGCGCAAGTTGATTGAGCAGACAGACGCTTGGGAAGTGGTGACGTTCGAAGACGCCAGTACTGCACCGATCTCTTACATGCGCCCGGTTGCGGCAGTGTAAGTAAAAAACCTCTCTAGTTTTTTGAAGGCCATCCTCGGATGGCCTTTTTTTATGCCTGCAATTTTTCTAGTGGCTGATCCGGCCTCTTCGCGAGCAGGCTCGCTCCCACAGGGGAATGCATTTCAAATGTGGGAGCGAGCCTGCTCGCGAAGGCGTCGGTGCGATCGCCCCAGAACATTCAGGCAGCCACCACCACCCGATTGCGCCCACCTTCCTTGGCCTGATACAACGCCTTGTCCGCCGCAAACAGCAACTGCTCCAGCGTCATCTCGCTCGCCGCCGTCCATGTGGCGATGCCAATACTCACGGTCATCGGCCGCCCGGCCCCGTCGACCAACGGCAACTGTTCCACAGCCTGACGAATATGCTCGGCAATCTGCTGCGCGCCACTGCCGTGAGTCTCGGCAAGAATCACCGAAAACTCCTCTCCTCCATAACGCGCCACCAGATCCGCCGGTCGCCGCACATTTTCAGTAATGACCTTGGCCAGCGTCTTCAACGCCTGATCCCCGGCCTGATGCCCATGGCGGTCATTGAACGCCTTGAAGTGATCGGCATCGATCATCATCACCGACATCGGTTTACCCGAGCGCTGGGCGCGGAACCACTCATGACGCAACGCCTGATCGAGCATCCGCCGATTGGCCACACCGGTCAGCGCGTCGGTGGCGGCCAGTTGTGCCAGTTCGCGCTCGGCCCGTTGGCGCAAGCGCAACTCTCGAGCCAATAGCCAGGTCAGCCACAGCAACCCCACGCACAACACCCCCGTGGCGCCGCTGATCAACAGGGCGGTACGACGCCAAGTGCCGAATACCTCGTCGCTGGACAGCGCGACCATCACGATCAACGGCAGATTGCCGACCCGCGAATAGGTATACAGGCGCTGTTGATGGTCGATGCTCGAAACACTGTTGAAACTGCCATTGCCACTCTTGTCGAGCAGAATCCGTATCACGTTGGGTCGGTTGCCGAAGCTTTTGCCGATGGAGTCGCTTTGCAAATAGGGCTTTTGCGCCAGCAGGACGCCGTCGTTATCGATGATGTTCAACGTGCTGTCTTTGCCGATGTCGAGGCTGTTGAACAACTGGTCGAAGTAGTCGAGCTTCATCGACGCCACGGCCACACCGGCGAACTCACCGGTGTCCGAGGAAATCCGTCGGCTGAAGCTGATTCGCCACTGGTTGGCTTCGTCGCAGTCGCAACGGGTCTTGAACGGGCGGCTGATAAACATGCCGACATCGCGGTTGAACGCGTGGGCGAGGAAGTAATCGCGGTCGGCAAAATTTCCCGGTTTCGGCTCGACCCGCGAGGAGTCGGCGATCACGTCGCCGTGTTTGTCGAGCAACAGGATGTCGCCCTTGAAGCGTGCCGTGGTCGAGCGGTCGAACAGCGCCAGATGGCGGATCTGCGGCGAGACATTTTGCAGGTCATCACGCTGGGCGGCGGCGATCAGGCCTTGCAGGGTCAAGTCGTACAACTCGACGGTGCGCAGCACATCAGCATCGATCAGTTGCGCGATGGTGGTAGCGCTGCGGGTGGCTGATTCCTGAGCATTGGCGTGCTCGCGGATCAGCAGGAACGTGACGATGCACAGAATCGCGATCACGGTCAGCAAACTGCCGCAGATCAGCAGCAGCTCGGGGCGTCCGGTCTTGCCCGAAACGGGTGGGGTACGGCTCGCGATCATGATTTGGCTGTCGGTTGGGGGGAGTCTTATAAGCGTAGTTGCACAAACACCACAGCCGAAGCCAGAAACCATTCCTAATGTGGGAGCGAGCCTGCTCCGGGCGGCGTTCCGACGAAGGCGGTCTACCATTCAACGTAGATGTCGAATGGTAGACCGCCTTCGCGAGCAGGCTCGCTCCCACAGGGTGCATCACTGAATTCAAGACGGCGTTATGGGCGCCGATCTTAGAAGACGTTGATCGGGTAGTCGATGATTACGCGGTATTCATCTGTATCCGAATCAATCACGCCGTAACCGTTGCCGCCACGGTTGGTCGCCCATTGCAAGTGCACCGCCAGATCTTTGGCCTGACCGCTCTGCACTACGTACTGCAAGTCGAGATCGCGCTCCCAATGCTTGGCGTTGCGGCCATCGGCGCTGTACCAGTTGGAATAGCCTTTGCTGTTCGGATCCACCTTGGTCAGGTCCACCGTACCGCGCGAATAGGAGACTGCCGAGGTCAGTCCCGGCATGCCGACACCGGCGAAGTCGTAGGCGTATTTGAGCTTCCACGAGCGCTCGTTCGGGCCGTTGAAGTCGGAGTACTGCTGGGAGTTGTCGAGGTAAACGCTGTCGCCCTGGCTGATGTAGTCGAACGGTGTGTTGCCGTTGACGCGCTGATACGCGGCGGTAACGCTGTGATTACCGATGCCGACAGTGAAGTGCAGGCTGTAGGTGTTGTTGTCGATGTTGCCCAGCAGCGCATCACCGGTGTCTTGCGTGTGATAGAAATGCACGCCCGGATTGAGGCTGACCAGATCGTTCAACTGCCAAGTGTAATCCAGGTCGTAGTAGTACTGGTTCCAGATGTCCTTGAGCTCAGAGGCGTATAGGCTGCTGGTCAGGCCTTCGACACCACTCCAGGCGACGCCGGCCCAGTTCAGGTGCTGGCTCTCATCGCCGTCGGCCAATGTCCCGTAGGAAGTGCCGATGCGCGTGTGGCCACTCTGGTTGTAAGGCTTGGTGAAACTGGCCTGGCCGCCTTCGATCAACCAGCCGTCGAAGCTGTGGTTGGTCAGGCTCACACCACGGAAGGTCTGCGGCAGCATGCGTGTGTCACCGCCGGCAATCACCGGGTTGGTGAGGAACAGGTCGCCGGCCTTCAACTCGGTATCGAACGCACGCATTTTCAACGTGCCCCCTGCGGTGGAAAAAGCCCCCGGCGCTTTGCCGCCGTTCTCTCTGACCGGCAGGATGCTCGAGCCGTCCGTGCCGCCACCGCCATCCAGCTTCAACCCGAGCATGGCGTGGGCATCAATGCCGAAACCGACTGTGCCTTCGGTGTAACCCGACTTGAAGACCCCGAGAAAGCCCTGGCCCCACTCGATGTTGTCGTCCGCTTTCTGCAAGCGGTTGCGATTCATGTAGTAGTTGCGGGCGTTGAGGTTGAGGCTCGAACCTTCGACGAAACCTTCTTTAGCAGGTTCTTCAGCGTGAGCGATGGGGGCAATAGTTGCGGCAATTGCAATGAACAACGGAGTGAAACGGACTGGGTAACGCACGTGCAATGGAGCTCCTTGGGTCAACTGGCGCCTCTATATTTTGAGGCGCTCGATGTTTCTTGTTGTTACAGACGAACCAAACGGCTTTCAGACCACAACGAAAAAAGGCCGCTGAAAGGCAGCGGCCTGGAATGACGACGGTTGAACGGGAAGAGCCAAACAACCGCGTCGAGGGAAACGGTGTGGTGCGCGACTCAGCTGTCTTTTTCCAGCGATTGAGCCTGGGAAGTTGCAGCCTGAGGGGCCTGCGTCGCGTCTTTGGCCTTGGCCATCATTTCTGCCTGATGCTGGTCATACGCTTGAGCGCGCGCGGTGTTCTGCGCCACGAACGCGTGGGATTCTTCAGCCATCGCCATTGGCGACAGGATCAATGAGGACAAAACGAAAGCGCTGGCAATACCCATACTGTTGGACATCTTGAAAACCTTCTCGCTTGGCGAGTGCTGTTTGGTGCGGGCAAAGATAAGGTTGCCGGGCGTTGGGAAACAGCGTGATTTTCATAAATGACTGTTGCGCAGGAGGTAAAAGTCGAAGATCGCGGTGTAGTCAAGAGCAACCCCCTCACCCCAGCCCTCTCCCCCAGGGGGGCGAGGGGGAAAGCGAGTAGATCCGGGGCTTTTCAGAATCCGAGTTCGACTGGATATTTCAGGTCGGCGTACTTCGAGAGAACAACTCGCTCAGTCCCATTTCCCCAGGGGGGCGAGGGGGAAAGGGATCCGATCGGGGGCTTTTCAAAGCCTGAGTTCGACTCGAGCTTTCAGGTCGGCGTACTTCGAAAGAACACCACGGTCAGTCCCCTCTCCCTCCGGGAGAGGGTTAGGGTGAGGGGCTTTTCAGACCGGTAAATAAATCCCGAAGGTATTCATCCCCCGATCACTGCGCACAAACACATCTCCGCCATGCATCAGCGCAATCGCCTTGACGATCGCCAGCCCCAACCCATGGTTATTGCCACTGTTACTGCGCGACGCATCCACCCGATAAAAGCGCTCGAACAAGCGTGGCAAATGCTCGCTGGCAATCGGCGAGCCGGGGTTGGCCACGCCGATACTCACCTGATGCTCTTCAACCTCGATTCGCACCTCGATCACCTGTCCCGGCCCGGTGTGCTGCACCGCATTACTCAACAAATTGATCAACGCCCGGCGCAAATGCGCGACCTCGATCTGCACCAGCGCATCACCGCTGACCTGCACTTCAACCTGCGCATCTTCAAGGATGAAGTCCAGATATTCCAATGTCGTCGCCACCTCATCCGCCAGCGAAGTGGATGTGAGTTTGGTCGCCTTGTTGCCCTGATCGGCACTGGCCAGAAACAGCATGTCATTGATGATCGAGCGCAGCCGTTCCAGCTCTTCCAGATTCGATTGCAGCACTTCGAAATAGTGTTCGGCTGAGCGCCCACGGGTCAGCGCCACTTGCGTCTGCCCGATCAGATTGGTCAGCGGCGAACGCAGTTCATGGGCGACGTCGGCGTTGAACGATTCCAGCCGCGAGTAGGCCTGTTCGACCCGTTCCAGCGTCGAGTTGAACGAGTCGACAAACTGTTCAAGCTCCGGTGGCAGCGGTGACAAACGCAAGCGCCCGGCCCGCAGCGGCGGCGCCAGACGCTGGGCTTCATGGGACAGTTTGATCAACGGTTTGAGACCAATCCGCGCCACCCAATAACCCAGCGCCGAAGCCATCAGCACACCGACAATCGCCAGCCCGATCAGCGCGATCAACAGGTTGTGCTGAGTCTCATGAAACGTCTCGGTATCAATGCCGATCATGAAGCGCAGCGGCGGGCGCTGATCCTTGGCCGGCAGTTCGGTCAGCAGCACTTTCAGTGGATAAGGATGGTCGGGCAACTGCAGGTCATGCATGCCCAGCGGCCCTTGGGCGAACGCGCGAATCGCCGCATCGGGCTGACCATACTCGTAACCCGGATCGCCACTCACCACCCAGAACCGAATGCGTTTGTCCTCCTCGCCAAGCAGCTTCAACTTAGCGTTTATCTTCAGCCAATGCTCCGGCGTACCGAAGCGATTGAGCGCCGATTCGAGCACGCTGTAACGCGCATCCAGCTCGGCTTCCGGCAGCAGGCCCAGTCCCTTGTCCACCTGTTGATAAAGCGCGCCGCCGATCAACAGAAACACCAGCAGCGCCACCAGCGTGAACATGCCACTGAGGCGCAGGGCAATCGAGTTACTGGATACCACGGCTCTCCAGCACATAACCCATGCCGCGAATGGTGTGCAGCAGTTTCTCGTCGAACGGCCCGTCGAGCTTGGCGCGCAGACGTTTGATCGCGACTTCGACGACGTTGGCATCGCTGTCGAAATTGATGTCCCAGACCATCTCGGCGATGGCGGTTTTCGAAAGGATTTCACCTTGCCGGCGGGCCAACACGCTCAACAGCGAGAACTCTTTAGCGGTCAGATCCAGTCGGGTGCCGGCGCGAGTGGCCTTGCGGCTGATCAAATCTATCCACAGGTCGGCGATGCTCACTTGCACCGGTTCGTGGCCGCCGCTGCGCCGGGTCAGTGCTTGCAGGCGCGCGACCAGTTCAAGAAAGGAAAACGGTTTGCCGAGGTAATCGTCGGCGCCGTCGCGCAGGCCTTTGATGCGGTCTTCGACGCGCTCGCGGGCGGTGAGCATGATCACCGGGGTCTGCTTGCGCGCCCGCAACGCGCGCAGTACGCCGAAGCCATCGAGGCCCGGCAGCATGACGTCGAGGACGATCACCGCGTAGTCGCTTTCCAGCGCCAGATGCAGCCCCTCGACGCCGTCGCGGGCCAGATCCACGATGTAACCCTGTTCCGTCAGACCGCGGTGCAGATAGTCCGCGGTTTTTTCCTCGTCTTCGATAATCAGAACGCGCATGACCCTGCCTCAGTCTGTGGTCGCCAATGCCGGTGAGGGCATCGGTTTGGGCCGGTGGAACAGCCGCTCAAGCCACAAGTATATGACCGGAGTGGTAAACAACGTCAGCATCTGGCTGACCAGCAAACCGCCGACCACCGCGATGCCCAACGGTTGGCGCAGTTCGGCGCCGGTGCCGTAACCGAGCATCAGCGGCAGCGCGCCGAGCAGAGCGGCGAGGGTGGTCATGATGATCGGCCGGAACCGCGTGATGCACGCCTCGAAAATCGCATCCTGCGGTGACAGGCCTCGGTGGCGCTGGGCTTCGAGGGCGAAGTCGATCATCAGGATGCCGTTCTTCTTGACGATACCGATCAGCAACACCAGCCCGATCAGCGCCATGATCGAAAAGTCCTGGCCGCAGATCCACAGCATGATCACCGCACCCAAGCCTGCCGCCGGCAGAGTCGAAATGATCGTCAGCGGGTGCACGAAGCTTTCATAAAGCACACCCAGAATGATGTACACCGCCACCAGCGCCGCGAGGATAAGCCACGGCTGACTGGCCAGCGAACTCTGGAACGCTTGCGCCGCACCCTGGAAATTGCCGCTGATCGCGGTTGGCATGCCGATCTCGGCCTTGGCCTGATTGAGCAGAATCACCGCATCACCCAACGCCACACCGGGCGCCAAGTTGAACGACAGGTTGGCCGCCGGGAACATCCCGTCATGGGCAATCGACAACGGGCCAATGGTCGGCGCGTCGAATTTGGCCAGCGCCGACAGCGGCACCATTTCGCCACTCAGCGGTGAGCGCAGGTAGAAATAGTTGAGGCTTTCGGCCTTGCCGCGTTGTTTGGTGTCCAGCTCCAGAATCACGTTGTACTGATTGACCTGAGTCTGGAATTCGTTGATCTGGCGCTGGCCAAAGGCGTCGTACAGCGCCTCATCGACATCGCTGGCGGTCAGGCCGAAACGTGCGGCGGCGCTGCGGTCGATGCTGATGTGGGTGATGCTGCCGCCCAGTTGCAGGTCGTTGGAAATATCGCGGAACGCCGGGTTGCTGCGCAGTTTTTCCGTGAGGCGTTGCGTCCATGTGGCGAGGGTCGCGCCGTCGTTACTCTTCAGCACGTATTGGTATTGCGCGCGGCTCGGACCGGAGCTGAGGTTGATGTCCTGGCCGGCGCGCAGGTAGAGGACTATGCCGGGGACTTTCATCAGTTGCGGACGGATACGGTCGATGAACTGGCTGGCGCTGACGTCGCGGTCGCCACGTTTTTTCAGGGCAATCCAGAAACGGCCGTTGGCGATGGTCTGGTTGCTGCCGGACACACCGACCGAATGGGAGAACGCCTGCACGGCTGGATCGGCGGCGACGATTTCCGCCATCGCCAAGTGTTTTTTCACCATGTCACCGTAGGAAATATCCGCAGCGGCTTCGGTGGTGCCGAGGACGAAACCGGTGTCCTGCACCGGGAAGAAACCTTTCGGGATAAAGATGTAACCGCCGATGGCCAGCGCCAGCGACAGACCGAACACGCCAATCATCAATTTCTGATGGGCGAGGGCGCGGCGCAGGCCTTTCTCGTACCAGCCGAGCAAGCGTTCGCTGAAGCCCGGTTTGGCGTGGGCGTGATGCACCGGTTTGCGCATGAACAGTGCGGCCAGTGTTGGCGCCAAAGTCAGCGACACCACCACGGAAATCATGATGGTCGAGGTCGCGGTCAGGGCGAATTCCTTGAACAGGCGCCCAACCACACCGCCCATGAACAGCAGCGGAATAAACGCCGCCACCAGCGAGAAACTGATCGACACCACGGTGAAGCCGATCTCGCCCGCGCCCTTGATCGCCGCTTCGCGCATGTCGTCACCGGCCTCGAGATGCCGGTGGATGTTTTCCACCACCACGATCGCATCGTCGACGACGAAGCCGACCGCGACGACGATCGCCACCAGCGTCAGGTTGTTCAGGCTGAAACCGAGGATGTACATCAGGGCGAAACTGGCGATCAACGACACGCCGAGTACCGCCGAAACAATCAGGGTCGCCGACAACTGACGCAGGAACAGCGCCATCACCGCCACCACCAGCAGGATCGCGATCAACAGGGTGATCTCGACCTCATGCAGGGAGGCACGAATGGTCTGGGTGCGGTCGATCAGGGTTTTCACTTGCACCGAGGCCGGCAGCATCGCTTCGAGACCGGGCAGGGCGGCTTGAATGCGGTCGACGGTTTCAACGATGTTGGCGCCAGGCTGGCGCGAGATCACCAGGTTCACCCCGGGTTGATCACCGGCCCACGCTTGCACGTAGGCATCTTCCGAACCGTTGACGACTTTGGCGACATCGCGCAGGTGAACCGGGGCGCCATCCTTGTAGGAAACGATGAGCTGGCTGTAGTCCTCGGGGTGGAACAACTGGTCGTTGGTCGACAGCGTCGAGATGCTCGATTCGCCGTACAGCGCACCTTTGGCGAGGTTGAGGCTGGTCTGCTGGATCGCCAGACGAATGTCGGCAAGGGTCAGGCCGATCGCGGCGAGTTTGTCCGCCGAGGCTTGTACGCGAATTGCCGGACGTTGCTGACCGGTGATGTTGATTTGGCCTACGCCGTCGATCTGACTGATCTGACGCGAGAGCAGGGTTTCCACCAGGTCGCTGAGTTCGGTGCCGGGCATTTGTGTCGAGCTGACGCTGAGGATCAGCACCGGGCTGTCGGCCGGGTTGACCTTCTTCCACGTTGGCAGCGTCGGCATGTCCTTGGGCAGTTTGCCGGCGGCGGTGTTGATCGCCGCTTGGACTTCCTGGGCGGCGGTGTCGATGCTTTTATCGAGGGTGAACTGCAGAGTCAACAGGCTGGAGCCGAGCGCACTGCTGGAGGTCATCTGGGTCATGCCGGGGATAGCGCTGAATTGCACCTCCAGCGGCGTGGCCACGGACGAGGCCATGGTGTCGGGGCTGGCGCCGGGCAACTGTGCGGAAACCTGAATCGTCGGAAATTCCGCTTCCGGCAGTGGGGCAATCGGTAAACGCGGGAAGGCAATCAAACCGACCAGCACCAGCGCGATGGTCAGGAGAATGGTTGCGACCGGGTGATCGATGCACCACGTCGAGACGCCTTTGTGCGCCTTCATGGTTTCGGCTCCGCTTGCACTACCTGCGCCGGCTCGCTCATGACTTGCACCGTTGAACCCGGTTTAAGCCGCGACTGGCCATCGGTGACCAGCACGTCGCCGGCCTTCACGCCTTTGATGATGTCCTGGCCGCTGCCTTGATAAACCATCTGCACTTGCACGGCTTCGACCTTGTCGCTGTTGACCCGGTAAACGAAGTGTTGATCGAGGCCTCGTTGTACGACGGTGGGCGGGACGACCAGCGCATCTTTGTCGAGGGCTGTCTGAATTTTTACCGTGACCAGCAGGCCGGGCCAGAGCTTCTGGCTGGCGTTGTCGAATTCGGCCTTGGCGCGGATGGTGCCGGTGTTGGCGTTGATCTGGTTATCGATCAGGGTCAGGTGACCTTCGCCGAGCAGGTTGCCGGTTTCGCCGTCGGTGTCTGCGCCGATGTAGGCCTTGACCTGTGCGCGTTGCGGATCGTTGATCAGGCCTTGCAGGGTCGGCAGCATTTGCTGCGGCAGGGAGAATTCGACGGCGATCGGGTCGATCTGGGTGACGGTGAACAGGCCTGCGGTGTCAGTCATGCGCAGGAAGTTGCCTTCGTCGACTGTGCGAATACCGACGCGGCCGGTGACCGGCGAGCGGATCTGCGTGTAGGAAAGCTGTACCTGCGCCGCATCAATCGAGGCCTGGTTGCCTTGAGCGGTGGCCTTCAGTTGGTTGACCAGGGCTTGTTGCTGGTCGTAGGTTTGTTTGGAGATGCCGTCGTCGACGGTGAGCAGTTTGTAGCGTTTGAGGTTGACCAGGGCGACTTGCAGTTGCGCCTGGCTTTCGCCCAGTTGGGCGCGGGCCTGATCGAGGCTGGCGCGGATGGAGCGGTCGTCGATGGTGGCCAGCAGGTCGCCTGCTTTGACGAGCTGGCCTTCTTTGACGAGGATTTTGGTGAGGATGCCGTCTATTTGTGGGCGCACGACGACGCTGTGTAATGAGAGTACGGAGCCGATGCCGCTGGTGTAGCGGGGGACGTCTTTTTCGCTGACGGCGATCACTCGCACGGGGATGGCGGTGGGGGTGGCGAGTTTGGTCGGGGCGGGTTTCAGGGCGTACCACAGACCTGCGCCTGCGAGGACGATCAATAGGGTGGCGAGCAGGGCTTTGTTTTTTTGGATTCGCATGCGGGGTGGGCGCCGGACGGAGTTTGGGCAGGGTTGTTGTCTTTATAAACCTGTCTGCGGGTCAGTAGGGTGACGGCTAGCTGTCAGCGCTGTCAGTTTCGTTGGGTGCATATCCGTTGCTGCGGTAACGGCGGCTTAGGGTTCCGCCCTTACGGCGGGTCACTTTTTCCAGACGCCGAAAAAGTAACCAAAAAGGCTTGCTCCTGCGTGCGGCCCGCTCGCTGGGGCTCGGGGTTCCTTCGCTCCGGGATCGATCCGGGCGCAGCGCCTACGGTTTGCTTCGCTGCACCTCCTCTCGCTGTGTTTGGCTGCGCCAAACGGTCGCTGCGCTCCCACGCCCGGATCAATCCCTCCACTCAGCCTTCCGACGTCGCTCGTGGATCAAGATCAAGAGCAGGCGAGCTGACACTCGGCCTATTGAGTGGTGAAGAGCACGGCGCGCACGGCTTTGGTTTTTGTGGTGCTCTTGCCCCTCACCCCAGCCCTCTCCCGAGGGAGAGGGGGCCGATTTGTGAGCTTTTCAACATCTGAGTTCAACTCGGTATCCCAAGTCGGCGTATCTCTTCCAGTCCACGCGGTCAGTCCCCTCTCCCTCCGGGAGAGGGCTAGGGTGAGGGGCTTTTGATCTGTTTCAGAATCTGAGGATCGACTCGGTATTTCACGTCGGCGTAGCTCTCCCAAACACGTCGGTCAGTCCCCTCTCCTTACGGGCGGTCCGACGTTTCGGGAGGGCCAGGGTGAGGGGCTTTTGATCTGTTTCAGAATCTGAGCTCGACTCGGTATTTCACGTCGGCGTACTTCTCCCAAACGACTCGGTCAGTCCCCTCTCCCTCCGGGAGAGGGCTAGGGTGAGGGGCTTTTGATCTGTTTCAGAATCTGAGTTCGACTCGGTATTTCACGTCGGCGTACTTCTCGCAAACTACTCGGTCAGTCCCCTCTCCCTCTGGGAGAGGGCTAGGGTGAGGGTTGGCTTTTGGCTGTTTAAATTTGTGTCAAATAACCAGAACCTTCCCACAAGCTTTTCAGGTTGTCCGTCGGACGTGCGCTCTCTAGTCTTTGGTTGTCGCCGAATACTCGGTGATCGGGTGTGAGAACCCTGAAAAATTAGTGATTCAGTCCATCAGTCCGCATAATTGCCGGCGGCTTGTCCGCTGCTTGCAAATGCTTCATGGCGGCTGTGTGCGGGCAGACTTCGGTCTGGCCGGTTTCCTATTTTTCCGGTTTCTCACCCCGCACATAGCTGCCACCCACTTCGCCGCGTGAGAAACGGCAAGGGATGGCTCCCATTTGCAAAATAGGGTTTCCAATGACTAAGCCAGTTCCAGATCCACCCATCGATCCCACCACCCCACTCGAAGACGCCATCCGCGCCGACGACCAGATCAAAACCCGCGAAGCCATCAAGCGTGCGCTCGATTTCTACCTCTGCCCCGAACCTGTCAAACCGCGTCAGCCCAGTACGATGTTCCTCATCCACCCGAACATCGACACCGAAAGCCTGCTCGCCCACGCCTGTGAGTCTTTGGCTTCAGCCAATGTCATGGCCGGTGATCTGGCCGATAAGCTCAGTCGTCCGCAGCGCAGTACGGCGCTGGCGATCCAGCAGATCGTCATGCTCGCCGAGCTGGCGGTGAACCGGGCGCTGGATCGGGTTGATCCACAAACGTAATCCGTCTGAACACCGCGTCATCGTTCTTCGCGAGCAGGCTCGCTCCCACCGTTTGAAGCGCAGTCCACCTGTGGGAGCGAGCCTGCTCGCGAAGACGTCTGATTGGGCACCCCATCTCTAACGGCAATTATTTGTTGAGCAGTCCCCAAAAGGGACCGATCAGTCCCAATCAGGGACCTATTTGCCCACTACGCTTCTCAAGATCCGTCCCTGCACGCGGATAAACATTGTGTAGCCCGGGTTCTCTGGGCCGCTCACCCCGGGAGTGTCTTGAAATGAAGCTGAAAACCGCTCTGCCGTCTGTGCTTCTTTTGCTTCCACTCATAGCCTCCGCCGCGCCTGCCAGTCAATCCGGCGAGATCCGCTTTACCGGGCAAATTGTCGATTCGGGCTGTCAGGTCGGACTGGTCGGGGCGTTTGCTGATCGTGAGTCTCGCCAGATCGAAATCAAACCCGGCGTGAAAGTCGATGTCGACTCCGATCGCAACGCTTGCAGTCATCAGTCGCTGCCGATTTCCATGCGCTACGAAGCGCTGAAGACCTCGACCGACAAAGGCATCGTCATCATCAGTTACCTGTAAACCGTTCGGCGTGCGCTGCAAATCTTCAGGTGCCCAACCTTGGCGCACAGGTATACTGCGCGCCTTCGCGGCTCACTGATCGGGCCCGACTTTTTGCTTTCCGGAGCTTTTATGACTTCCCCGACCCTGCCGCCGGTTGACGACGCCGTGAGCGATGTCCCGGCTGAACTGGCCGACACCAGCGATACCAAAGCCGATATCCCGGCCTTCAAATTTCCGTTCAAGCCGGGCGAGCTGGCCTCTGCCAAAGGCTCGAACCAGCCGTGGTACAAGAACGGCGCCAAGAATGGCCACACCAAGACCCCGGGCATGGCGCCGCCGGGTACCCGTCGTTCGATGGGCAAGCGCTGATCTGTTCTTGAGGTAATCGCACCAAGACGCAGAATATTCCCACAGAGATAGCAGATTCGCCCTCTGGGAATCCAAGCGACCTTTCGTCAAAGATTCATGCCCCGTGAACGCTTTGATAAAGGTCGCTTCCATGTCTCTGGCAAAAATCCTGTCCGCTTTGTCGCTGTTAGCCCTGACCACCGGTTGTGTGTCGTCGACGGTCGAGCCGACGCTGCGGTTTGGCGTCGAACCTCTCGTACCTCCCTTTGAAAGTCGCAACGATAAAGGTGAACTGGTCGGACTCAACATCGAGTTGGGCAATGCCTTGTGCGCCGAACTGCAAAAACGTTGCGTGTGGGTCGATCAGGATTACGCGACCAATATCGTGGCGCTTGAGGCCAATCGTTTCGACGTGATCATGCCGATGACGGCCACCCCGGCGCGGCGGGAACGCATCGATTTCACTGAAAACCTCTACCCGTTGAGCAGCCAGTTGGTCGCGCGCAAGGGGACGCATCTGCAACCTGATGCCAAATCACTCCAAGGCACACGTATTGGTGTGTTGGCCGGCACCAGTCGCGAGGCGTTCGCCAAGGCGCGCTGGGCTGAGTCGGGTGTGACGATTCGTAGTTTTCAATTCAACGATCAACTGATTGCGAGTCTGCAGAGCGGTGAAATCGATGCCACCTTGCAGGATTCCATCGAAATCACGCACGCATTCTTGAGCCGGCCGCAGGGTCAGGCGTTCGGTTTTGCAGGGCCGGCGCTCAAGGATCCGATGCTGGGCACGGGCGTGGCCATGGCTTTGCGCAAAACCGACAGCAAACTGCGTGATGAACTCAATACGGCCCTCGAGCGTTTAAAACAGAGCGGCCAGTATCAGGCGATCACTGAGCGCTATCTGTCGTCTGCTATCAGTGACTTCCCCCGCTATCGAGCCAAGGCGCAGGATTTGCCGTTTTCCGATTCCGTACAGATTGGTGAGACGATCTATTTGTCCGGTGTGCTCGGGCTGGATGTCGATGGCCAACTGGCGGCGGGCGGGATTCGTCCGCAGATGGTTCAGGTCATGGAGAATCTGCGTAGCGCGCTGGACCGAAGTGGTTCATCTCTCGCGCACGTGGCCAAGTGCACCGTGATTCTCACCGACGTCAAGGATTTCGCCGGGATGAATGAGGTTTATCGCCGCTATTTCCCTGCCGACCGGTTACCTGCTCGCACGACGTTCGCGGGCAAGCAACTGGTGGTGCCGGGAGCTAAAGTGGAGCTTGAATGTCTGGCAGTGGCTGCCAGCTGAAAAAGTCGCAAGCATTCCCGTCAGCCGTCGCTGCGTTGTGCGTGCGGTTGATGGCTAAATGCATGCCGGCGCAGGCGCTTGCGCCTATGTGGCAGGCGCTCAAGCACGGACAGTCGTGGATGGGCCTGGTGAAAAATCGTTGCAAGAACAGCGATCATTACAGCGGGATCAGCGAGCGGGCTCACTCTTACTAGGAAACGCATTTCAAATGCAGGAGTGAGCCTGCTCGGGATGAGGCCCGTGCAGACGCTAAAGAATCTGGATCAAGCCGCGCGCAACGAGATAAACGCATACGTCTGCGCCGGCTCCGTCACCACCTGAGCCCCGGCTGCCAACACCTGCCCGGCAACATCATCGCCCGACAGATGAAACACCCACTCACTCGGCGCAGTCGTCAACGGTTGCGCTGTCACCTGATCAATCACTGCCGCAAAGGCATCCATATTCGGCAAGTACGCAGTAAACCCGTCACCCTTCAACGCCGTGGTGCGAATCCCCAGCATCGCGCAGATCGCGTCCTTGATCCCGATGTCATCGCGATCGGCCTGGCGCGAACGTTGAATCAATTCGACCAGTTCCTGATCAACCAACTCGCCGCCAGCGATCAATACCGGCCCCTGTTGCCAGGACTCCGGCGGGCAATCCTTGGCGGCAGGGTTGAGCGGGATATGCGGATTGATTTCCGCCGGATAAATGCGGCAGACCAACGGCCGTCGCTCGTAGATCCGGCACAACTTGTCTTCGTCAAGATTCCGACAGGGGCCGACGTTGTAAGCCGCGAAGGTGATTGCCACATGGGCGTCGGTTGCGCCGCTGCGAACGACCGCTGAGCGACGTTCGGCATGTTCTCGCTGCTGCGCCGGCAGACCCAGGCCATTACCGAGAAAAGCCTCCACCAGCACAATCACCTGACCGCCATCCGCCGCCCACATGCGGGCTTCGGCCAGGGTCAGGGGAACATGGTGATCGGTGCAGCATTTGCCGCAACCTACGCAGGAAAACGTCGTATTCATTGAGCGATCTGTCTTCAATCAGGGTGTGAAACGGTGGCGGAAAACCACCGCACAGACGCTGATCGAAGCAAGTTATGCGCCACTCACCGGGATTTGGCGCTCGGACGGATCGAGTCCCACTCGGTGACGAAGGCGGTTTTCGACTGTTTGTTGTACAGACAGAGTTCGGTGCCTTGCTGGCCCTTCATGTGTTTTTGCGGGTATTGGCCTTGCAGCAGAACGGCGGTGTAGCCGACGCGGTCATCGAACTGCGCTGGGGTGCCGACGGGTTTGGTGTTTTTCAGGCTGCTGGCTTTGGTGCAACTGGCGAGTACGGTTTTGTCGTAAGCGGCCCAGGCGTCGGGGCTGGAGGCGTGGGCTTGAGAGGCGAGGGCGGTGAGGCAGAGCAGGCTTAAGGTGAGGGCTTTCATGGGGGGCATCCTTGGTCGTGGGTGGCCAAGGTTGGAGTCTGCCTGAGTGTTAGAAGTTGCCTATGCCGGCCCTTTCGCGAGCAGGCTCGCTCCCCCCCTGGAATGCATTTCAAAATGTGGGAGCGAGCCTGCTCGCGAAGACGGTCGATCAGTCCGGCACCAACTCCCGGCGGACCACATACATCCCGGCACTTTCATACAAGCGCTGCGCCCGCCGGTTGTCTTCCAGTACCTTCAAATCAACAAACCCTTCGCGCCGCTGCTGAAACACCTTGAATGCTTTGAGCAACAGCGCCCGGCCCAATCCGCGCCCCTGCATGCGCGGATGCACCACCAGATTCTTGATATAGGCGCTGGTCCAGCATTGCGCCACGCCGACCACGCCTTCGGCATCGTGGGCAATAAAGCACAGGGTCGGATCGTATTCAGGATCGGTCTCGAATTGCTGCTGCCAAGTGTCCAGCGCCGGCACCCGACCGCCGCCTTCGCGATAACCGAGTTGCATCAAATGATGCACGTCCGCCGCCATTTCGACGGAGTACGCGCACAGTTCAATGCCTTGAGGCCAAAGAGCATCAGGCGCGTCCTTGGCAAGATCGCGTCGCATCAAAAAACAATACGTCTCGGCCAAGACTCAGTGCCCTTGGGCGGCGACGTGTTTGGCCGCTTCGATCAGGCAGTGGGTCAGTTCCGGCGAGGAGAACTTGGTCAACACGCCGTTCGCCCCGGCCAGGCGCGCTTTTTCGCTGTTCATCGCGCTGTCGAGCGAGGTGTGCAGCAGCACGTACAAATGGGCGAAGTCCGGGGTCTCGCGCAGGGTGCGGGTGAAGGCGTAACCGTCCATCTCGGACATTTCGATGTCGGAGACGATCAGGTTGATCTGCTGCGCCGTGCCTTGCAGGTCGAGCAGGCAGTCGATGGCTTCCTTGGCGCTGCGTGCGGTATGGCATTGCAGGCCGAGGTTGCGCAGGGTGTGCACCGATTGTTGCAGCGCCACCTGGCTATCGTCGACCACCAGAATCCGCGCATTGCCGAGCACATCAGCGTCTTCCATGCTCAGATCGGTCGGGGCCATTTCGATCTGCGCCGGGGCGATGCTGTGGATAACTTTTTCGATATCCAGTACCTGCACCAGCGTGCCGTCCACCGACGTCACGCCGGTGATGTAAGCGCGTGAACCGCCGGAGCCGAATGGCGGTGGTTTGATGTCGGTGGTCAGGCAGTGGACGATTTTGCTCACCGCTTGTACGTGCAGGCCCTGCTTGGAGCGGCTGACGTCGGTGACGATCAGGCAGCCGCCGTTCGGATCTTCGAGCGGACGCTCACCGATCGCGCGGCTAAGGTCGATGACCGACAGCGAGGCGCCGCGCAGGGTGGCGATGCCTTTAACGTGCGGGTGCGACTCCGGTAGTTTGGTCAGCGGCGGGCAGGGGATGATTTCACTGACTTTCAGCAGGTTGATCGCCATCAGCTTGCCGCTGCGCAAGGTAAACAGCAGAAGCGAAAGTGAGTCTGCGCGGGCTTTGGTGGAGGACATATGAACCTTCTGTGGAAAGGTGGTGGGCGAGGGTGGAAATCGCCAGAAACTATTGATGCCGGGTTATCGGCGTTAAAGGGGTGGGCTTTAGGTTAGTTGTCGGGTGGCGTGCAGATCAAAAGCCAAAGCCCCTCACCCCAGCCCTCTCCCGGAGGGAGAGGGGGCCGACCGAGGTGTCTGGCGTTTTACATCGACCTGAACGAAGGAGTCGATTATGGATTCGGTAAAGCAGTTTCAAGTCGGTGTATTTCTGAAGCATCCCCGGGTCGGTCCCCTCTCCCTCCGGGAGAGGGCTAGGGTGAGGGTGTGCTTTTAGCTCTTCATGCCGAGTCGTTTGGCCATGCGGCCGAGGTTGGCTCGATCCAGCCCCAACTCCCGCGCCGCACTCGCCCAGTTATCCTGATTACGCTCCAGCGCCGCGCTGATCAAACGCCGCTGATACTGCTCGGTCGCACTGCGCAAATCCCCGCTGATCAACGGCATCTCAGCCACCACACCTGCAACCGCCTCAACCGAGTTATCCACAACCTCACGCGGTAAATCCAGATCCGCCGCGCTCAAACTGAGTATCTTCGGCCGCACCTTGCAGTTGCCCAGCGCTTTCAACGCACTGCGCCCGATCAAGTGCTCAAGCTCGCGCACGTTACCCGGCCAAGTGTAGGCGAGCAGCGCTTCCTGAGCGTCGCTGTTCAGGCGCAGGCTGTTGAGGCCCATGCGCGAGCGGTTCTGTTCGAGGAAAAAACCGCTGAGCAACAACACATCGCGGCCACGATCACGCAGCGCCGGTACGCGTAGCGGGTACACACTCAGGCGATGGTAAAAGTCGGCGCGATAGCGACCGCTGCGCACTTCTTCGGCGAGGTCGCGGTTGGTCGCGGCAATCAGGCGCACATCGACCTGATGCTCCTTGTCCGAGCCCAAACGCTGCAACTGACCGCTCTGCAAGACGCGCAGCAATTTCGCCTGCACGGTCAGCGACAACTCACCGACTTCATCGAGAAACAGTGTGCCGCCATTGGCCAGTTCGAACTTGCCGCGACGGTCGTTGGTGGCGCCGGTGAAGGCGCCGCGCACGTGGCCGAACAGTTCGCTTTCTACCAGTGTGTCGGGCAGCGCGGCGCAGTTGAGGCTGATGATCGGTTTGTCGGCGCGGGGAGAAGCGGCGTGGATGGCCTGGGCGACCAGCTCTTTGCCGACCCCGGTTTCGCCGGTGATCAACACGGTCAGATCGCTGCCGCCGACCAGATTGATTTCTTCTACTAACTTCTTCAGCGCCTTGCTCTGGCCGATCATTTCGCGATTCTGCTGGCCGCTGGCCTGACGATAAACCTCGGCGCGCTGGTGTTCGTCTTCTGCGCGATTGGCCAAGCGTTGGATGCGTTCGGCTGCGTTGACCGTTGCCGAGGCGAGGCTGGCGAAGGCTTGCAGGGTGTCGAGTTCGATCGGTTCGAAACGCTCGGGGTCGAGGGCGTCGAGGGTGATCAGGCCCCAGAGTTTTTCATCGACGAATAAAGGACAGCCGAGGCAATCGTGAACTTCCAGATGCTCGTCGAGGCCGTCGACCAAACCGTCATAAGGATCGGGCAGGTCGCTGTCGGCGGCGAACCGCGTGGGGCCGGCACCGCTCAGCAGTATTTCGAAGCGCGGGTGTTCGCTGACCTTGAAGCGCCGGCCGAGGGTGTCGGTGCTTAAACCGTCCACCGCCAGCGGCACCAGGGCTTCGCCGTCGAGACGCAACAACGCCGCCGCATCGCAGGGCAGCAGGGCGCGCATGGCTTCGAGCAGGCGTCGGTAACGCTCGCCCTCGGGCAGTTCGCGGGACAGGTCGGAGACGAGAGGCAGCAGGGCGGTGAGCAGTGATTTGGCGGTCATGGTCTTGTAGTCAAAGAGACAAGATGTAGTCGGGATGACTATAATGTGCTCTGAGTCTTTATGACTACTTAAATCTCAAACTTTTGATTTATATGGATAAATAAGTTGGCACGAATACTGATAACTCTAAGGTAACTTTTCCAAGAAGCTCAGGAGTCCACCTTATGCTTAGCGTCCAGGATCGTGCCATCGTCAAATCCACTGTGCCTCTGCTGGAAAGCGGCGGTGAAGCGCTGATCACGCACTTCTACCGCATGATGCTCTCTGAATACCCTGAGGTCCGCCCGCTGTTTAACCAGGCGCACCAGGCCAGCGGTGACCAGCCGCGCGCGCTGGCCAACGGCGTGTTGATGTATGCGCGGCACATCGATCAGCTCGACCAGTTGGGCGATCTGGTGGCGAAAATCATCAACAAGCACGTGGCCCTGCAGATCCTTCCGGAGCATTACCCGATTGTCGGCGCCTGCCTGCTGCGCGCCATTTCCGAAGTGCTCGGCGAAGAGATTGCCACACCGGAAGTGATGAACGCCTGGGGCGCGGCGTACGGGCAACTGGCGGACATTCTGATCGGCGCCGAAACCGCGATCTACGACCAGAAAGAACAAGCCGTTGGCGGCTGGCGCGGGGCGCGGGAGTTCATCGTCGCGGCCAAGGTCGAGGAGAGCGCGGAGATCATTTCGTTCTACTTCGAGCCGGCAGACAAAGGCCCGATTCTGGCCGCCGAACCGGGCCAGTACATCGGCATGAAGCTGATCCTCGACGGTGAAGAAATCCGCCGCAATTACTCGTTGTCGGCCCTGGCGAATAACGGTCAGTACCGCATCAGCGTCAAGCGTGAACCGGGTGGCCGTGCCTCCAACCACTTGCACGATCAATTGCATGTCGGCGCCAGCATTCAGCTGTTCCCGCCATCGGGTGAGTTCACCTTGGCTGCGAGCGACAAGCCCTTGGTGCTGATCAGCGGCGGCGTTGGCATCACGCCGACTCTGGCGATGCTCGAAGCCGCGCTGGAAACCGAGCGTCCGGTGCACTTTATCCACTGCGCGCGCAATGGCAGCGTGCATGCGTTCCGCGACTGGATTGATGAGCTGGCGGCGCGTCATCCGCAACTCAAGCGTTTTTACTGCTACGCCGAAGATGACGGCGTGAGCCCGGCGGCAGACAAGGTCGGGATGCTGGATCAGGCGCTGTTGGGCGAGTGGTTGCCGCAGGAGCGTGATGTCGACGCGTACTTCCTCGGGCCGAAGGGCTTCATGGGGGCGATCAAGCGGCATTTGAAAGCGCTGGGTGTGCCGGAGCAGCAGAGCCGTTATGAGTTCTTTGGGCCGGCTGCTGCTTTGGAGTGATCTGAAACCGGGTTGCCTTCATTCGCGAGCAGGCTCGCTCCCACAGGGGATTTGTGTTTGACGCAGATTCAGTGTGGGAGCAAGCCTGCTCGCGAAGGCCGTTACGCGGTGCTGATTCTTAAAAAGTGTTTAAAGGTTAATCATTTCTTAACCGGTTTATCGTTTATTCCCCGATGCTGATGATAGGCGCTCGTTCGTTTACATGATCAGGATCGCCCCCATGTCGCACCTCACCTTCGCCCGTCGTTTCAGCTTCGCAGCCATCGGTCTTTCGGCCGCGTTGCTGACGAGCCCGTTTGCCTTTGCCGAATCTGCCCTGATAAAACCGCAGACCCTGATCGTCGATCAGAGCCTGCCCAAGACGCAGGTCGAAGCTATGGAATTGGCCGCGCGGCGTTACGCCAGTTTCTGGAATTCCGGTGAAGAGGCGTTGGCCACGGCGGCGCTGTCGCCGCAGTTTGTCGACCAGACCCCACCTGAAGGCCGGGTGCAGGGGCCGACCGGGCCGTTACTGGCGTCGAAGTTCTTTCGCACGGCGGTGCCGGACTTGAGTTGCGACATCGAGCAAATGATCATCGCCGGTGACCGCGTGGTGGTGCATCTGCATTTTCGCGGGCATTTCAGCGGTACGTTCAAGGCTCTCAAAGGGCAGGGCCAGCGTGTAGACTTCCGGGCAACCGATATCTATCAGATTGATAACGGTCGCATCGCGGCCAATTGGCATATCGAAGACAACATCAGCTTGATGGCGCAACTGCAAGCGCAGCCGCCGGCCAGCTGAACCATGGACAATAAAGGAAACGCGATGAGCGAGGAAACGATTCGACTGGGACGTGAGCGGCGCTTTCTGGTGCTGCTGGGCATCATCTGCCTGGCACTGATCGGCGGTGCGCTGTACATGCAGATCGTGCTCGGCGAAGCACCGTGCCCACTGTGCATTTTGCAGCGCTATGCATTGCTGCTGATCGCGCTGTTCGCGTTCATCGGCGCGGCGATGCGCAGCCGTCGCAGCATCACCGTGTTCGAAGTGCTGGTGGTGCTTTGCGCGATTGCCGGGGCCGGTGTGGCCGGGCATCACGTGTACACGCAGTTCTACCCGGCGGTCAGCTGTGGCATCGATGTGCTGCAGCCGATTGTCGATGATCTGCCGCTGGCGAAGATTTTCCCGCTGGGCTTCCAGGTCGACGGTTTCTGCTCGACGCCGTACCCGCCGATCCTCGGCCTGTCGCTGGCGCAATGGGCGCTCGTGGCGTTCGTGCTGGTGGTGATCCTGGTGCCGCTGCTGACCTCGCGTAACCGAAAAGCACTGCGCTGAGTCAACTATTCGGCTGTCTGGCCGATACAGAAAACGCCCCGATTTGCGGATCAGCCAATCGGGGCGTTTTTGCATTTCAGAGTGTTTGTGAAAACACCGTGACGGACGGCAAGGCAGGGTGTGGCAGGTGTGCGACATGTTGTCACACGCGCGGTGTCGCAGGACGCTTCAGTGATGCGGAATCGGGCGTTGTTACAAAAAAGGATTGGTCTGCTTCGGGGTTTTTCGGCTTTAGCACGCGGGTGCCAGAGCAGGCAGTTTTAACAAGCGCGGGCATATGGCCAAAAGCCTTGGGTTATCGGGGCTTGCGCTGTTCGAGCGTTCGGAAAAAGCCTTCAGAGCTGTCTGAACTGACGCGGGTACACCTACAATTTTTGGTGTTTTTGTTGAGAATTGATTTCGATAAGATGCGGAACTTTTGCAAAAATGGCGATGGATTGTTGCTCGAACGGATAAAAATTATTTCGGGATAAGACATGGTGTATAGGGCGCTACCTATCTACAATCGCCCGCACTGAATTCCCGGCACTGTTCAGCCTTTATTAAGGAACGCTTTTTATTAAGGCGCTGCGCAGAAAGTCGGGTGTCGAGTGAGTCGCAAGGCTTCCAAGACACCCAGGTGTCGGTGCCTTCCAACTTTCCGCACCAAATGGAATTGGTCTGTAACAAGGCCTTTGACCACGAATTCGAATAAGAACTGACCGCTGTCCCAGGTTTTGTCGAGCGTCTGACGCGCGACGGGCGGCCCTTATTCAATCCAAAGAAAATGCCAACCCTTGGCAGGGTGAAGTGTTGGCGATCAAAACCCAACTGCATTGCGCAAGCTGCTTTAGAGGTCGTGAGATGAGTAAAAACAGGTACCCCAGATTACTAGGCCTAGTGCCGCTGCTCGGCACGTTGTTGCTGGGAGGCTGCAACATGACCTTGCTCAATCCAACGGGCCAGGTCGGCCTGGAACAGCGCAACCTGATCATCACCGCGACCCTGCTGATGCTGTTGGTCGTTGTGCCGGTTATCGTCATGACCTTCCTGTTCGCCTGGAAGTACCGCGCGTCGAACAAGAACGCCGTCTACACCCCGAAATGGTCGCACTCGACCAAAATCGAAGTGGCAGTCTGGACCATCCCGGTTCTGATCATCATTGCCCTGGGTTACATCACCTACATTTCGACCCACGAACTGGACCCGTATCGTCCGATTCAATCCGACGTCAAGCCTGTGACCATCGAAGTGGTCGCGCTGGACTGGAAGTGGCTGTTCATCTACCCGGAACAAGGCATTGCCACGGTCAACAAGATCGTGTTCCCGGCGCACACGCCAATCAACTTCAAGATCACCTCTGACGCTGTGATGAACTCGTTCTTCATCCCGGGTCTGGGCGGCCAGATCTACGCGATGGCGGGCATGCAGACCAAGCTGCACCTGATCGCTGACCGTAACGCTGAAATGGACGGTATCTCCGCCAACTACAGCGGCGCGGGTTTCACCGGTATGAAATTCAAGGCTATCTCCACCACTCAGGAAGATTTCGACGCCTGGGTAAGTGAAGTCAAGAAGTCACCTAAACAGCTTGATCAAGCTGAATACGCGGCCCTTGCCAAACCGAGCCAGAACAACCCAGTCGAGCTCTACTCCTCGGTCACGCCGAACCAGTTCCAGATCATCGTCGACAAGTACGAAGGTATGAAGCCGGGCAAGCCGCTGAAGCACGAGAAGAAAGAGAAAGAAGTGGCGGCCACGGAAATTGACTCGAGTTCGCATTCAGCTGCCGGGGCAGAGGAGTAAACGATGTTTGGTAAATTAAGTTGGGAAGCAGTCCCATTCCACGAGCCGATCGTGATGGTGACCATCGCCATGATCGCCCTCGGTGGTCTGGCGCTGTTCGCTGCAATCACCTACTTCAAGAAGTGGACCTACTTGTGGACCGAGTGGCTGACTTCGGTCGACCACAAGAAAATCGGCGTGATGTACATCATCGTCGCCATGGTCATGCTGCTGCGCGGTTTTGCCGACGCCATCATGATGCGTACCCAGTTGGCCATGGCCACCGAGGGTTCGCCTGGCTACCTGCCACCTGAACACTATGACCAGATATTCACCGCTCACGGTGTGATCATGATCATCTTCATGGCGATGCCATTCTTCACCGGCCTGATGAACCTTGCAGTGCCGCTGCAGATCGGCGCGCGTGACGTTGCGTTCCCGTTCCTGAACTCCCTGAGCTTCTGGCTGCTGGTATCCGGCGTAGTACTGATCAACCTGTCCCTGGGCGTCGGCGAATTCGCCAAGACCGGTTGGGTTGCCTATCCACCATTGTCGGGTCTGCAATACAGCCCTGGCGTGGGCATGGACTACTACATCTGGGCGCTACAGCTATCCGGGTTAGGTACGACGTTAACGGGGGTTAACTTCCTCGCGACCGTACTGAAAATGCGTACCCCTGGCATGAAACTGATGGACATGCCGATCTTCACCTGGACCTGCACCTGGGCAAACGTTCTGATCGTGGCTTCGTTCCCGATCCTGACCGCTACCCTGGCACTGCTGACCCTTGACCGTTACATGGATTTCCACATTTTCACCAATGAACTTGGTGGCAATCCAATGATGTACGTCAACCTGTTCTGGGCGTGGGGCCACCCTGAGGTTTACATCCTGATCCTGCCGGCATTCGGCATCTTCTCGGAAGTGATCTCGGCGTTCACCGGCAAGAAACTGTTCGGCCACCACTCGATGATCTACGCCTCGGGCGCGATCTCGGTACTGGGCTTCATGGTTTGGCTGCACCACTTCTTCACCATGGGTTCGGGTGCAAGCGTCAACGCCTTCTTCGGTCTGGCGACGATGCTGATTTCCATCCCGACGGGTGTGAAGCTATTCAACTGGCTGTTCACCATCTACCAGGGCCGTCTGCGCTTCACCAGCCAGGTTCTGTGGACTCTGGGCTTCATGGTGACCTTCGCCATTGGCGGCATGACCGGCGTACTGCTGGCCATCCCGGGTGCTGACTTCGTTCTGCACAACAGCCTGTTCGTGATCGCGCACTTCCATAACGTGATCATCGGCGGCGCGGTATTCGGTTACATCGCTGGTTTCGCGTTCTACTTCCCGAAAGCGTTCGGCTTCAAGCTGCACGAAGGCTGGGGTAAAGCAGCGTTCTGGTTCTGGATCTCGGGCTTCTTCGTCGCGTTCATGCCGCTCTATGCACTGGGCTTCATGGGCATGACCCGTCGTCTGAACGCCACCACCAACCCTGAGTGGGTACCGTACCTGTACGTTGCCATGTTCGGTGCGGTGATGATCGCTGTGGGTATCGCCTGCCAGCTGATCCAGCTGTACGTGTCGGTGCGTGACCGCAACAAGCCAGAGAACGTTTGCGATCACGGTGACCCGTGGAATGCACACACCCTGGAATGGTCGACCTCGTCGCCACCGCCGTTCTACAACTTTGCTGTGCTGCCTAAGGCTGACTGCATCGACCCGTTCACTGAAGCCAAGGAAAACGGTACTGCGTACCAGCGTCCGGCCAAGTACGAGCCGATCCACATGCCGAACAACACCGCCACTGGCGTGGTGATGGGCGCACTGTTGACCGTCTTCGGTTTCGCAATGATCTGGCACATCTGGTGGCTGGCGATCGCGAGCCTGGTAGGCACCGTCGTTTACTTCGTGATCCACGCTGCACGTGACGACCAGGGCTATATGGTTCCGGTTGAAACGATCGAGCGTATCGAAGCCGAGCAGCACAAGCGTCTGGTTGCGGCAGGGAAAATCCCGGCCGGTGCCACCCGTGTTGAAACCTCGTTGGAACAGGCTTAAACCATGTCGAACTTAGTGACCAATGTTGGACACGCCCATGGTGACCATGGGCACGATGACCATCACCACGACTCGGGCGAGATGACCGTATACGGTTTCTGGCTCTACCTGATGACCGACTGCATTCTGTTTGCGTCGATCTTCGCGGTGTACGCAGTACTGGTAAACAACGTAGCCGGTGGCCCGTCGGGCCACGACATCTTCGAACTGCCATACGTGCTGGGCGAAACCGCTCTGCTGTTGTTCAGTTCGATC
Organism: Pseudomonas tensinigenes; assembly: GCF_014268445.2. Taxonomy (NCBI): domain Bacteria; kingdom Pseudomonadati; phylum Pseudomonadota; class Gammaproteobacteria; order Pseudomonadales; family Pseudomonadaceae; genus Pseudomonas; species Pseudomonas tensinigenes. The sequence continues at coordinate 5,673,063 of NZ_CP077089.1, read as the reverse complement.
ACCTACGGCTTCGCCATGCTGGCGTTGTACAAAGGCAAGAAGCAGGCGGTCCTGGGCTGGTTGTTCATGACCTTCCTGCTCGGCGCAGGCTTTATCGCCATGGAGATCAACGAGTTCCACCTGCTGATCTCCGAGGGCTTCGGTCCTAGCCGTTCGGGCTTCCTGTCCGCGTTCTTCACCCTGGTCGGTACCCACGGTCTGCACGTTTCGGCGGGTCTGATCTGGATGGGCATCATGATGTACCAGGTCAACAAGCACGGCCTGACGGCGACCAACAAGACCCGTCTGAGCTGCCTGAGCCTGTTCTGGCACTTCCTGGACGTGGTGTGGATCTGCGTATTCACCGTTGTTTACCTGATGGGGACTCTGTAATGGCTAATGCACACTCCCATGACAGCCATGATGCTGGCCACGGCAGCGTAAAGTCGTACGCCATTGGCTTCATCCTGTCGGTGATCCTGACCGTCATCCCATTCGGTCTGGTGATGTACCCGAGCCTGCCGAAGGCCACCACGCTGGCAATCGTTCTGCTGTTCGCAGTGATCCAGGTGATCGTTCACCTGTATTACTTCCTGCACCTGGACCGTTCCATTGCTCAGCGTAACAACGTGATTGCATTCGTCTTTACGGCGATCGTGATCGTGCTGCTGGTTGGCCTGTCGTTGTGGATCATGTTCAGCATCCACACCTACATGATGGCGAAGTGAGGTAAGACCCGATGTCGCTCAAGCACTTTATCCAAATCACCAAACCGGGGATCATTTTCGGTAACGTGCTTTCTGTGGCAGGCGGGTTCTTCCTGGCCTCGAAAGGGCATGTGGATCTGGCGGTGTTTCTGGCTGCCATGATCGGTACATCCCTGGTTGTTGCCTCCGGTTGCGTGTTCAACAACTGCATCGACCGCGACATCGACCTGAAGATGGAACGCACCAAGAACCGGGTGCTGGTGCAGGGCTTGATCTCCCTGAAACTGGCGCTGGTCTACGCGACCATCCTTGGTGTTCTCGGCGTTGCATTGTTGTACAAGGTGGCCAATCCGTTGGCCGCTTTGTTCGCGGTGATCGGCTTCATCATCTACGTCGGCTTCTACAGCCTGTACCTCAAGCGCAAGTCGGTTCACGGCACGCTGGTGGGCAGTCTGTCGGGCGCCATGCCGCCAGTGATCGGTTACGTCGCCGTAACCAACAGCTTCGACATGGCCGCGCTGACGTTGCTGGTGATGTTCAGCCTGTGGCAGATGCCGCATTCCTACGCCATCGCGATCTTCCGCTTCAACGATTACCTGGCCGCATCGATTCCGGTGCTGCCAGTGAAGCGCGGGATTCAAGTGGCCAAGAAGCACATCCTGCTCTACATCCTGGCGTTCCTTGTAGCGACCTTGATGCTGACCTTCAGCGGTTACGCCGGCATGAGCTACCTCGCCGTCGCCGCGGCCATGGGCATGTACTGGTTGTACATGGCCTGGACCGGCTACAAAGCGGTGGATGACACGGTCTGGGCACGCAAGCTGTTCGTGTTCTCGATCTTCACCATCACTGCGTTGAGCGTCATGATGTCCCTGGACTTCAAGGTGCCCGCAGAGCTGCTGCTGACGTACGCGCCGTAAGGCTCAAGGGCTTGAAGAAAAACCCCGCACATTGAGAGATGTGCGGGGTTTTTTGTTGGGTGGATTATGCTGATTTGATGTGCTGCCATTCGCGAGCAGGCTCGCTCCCACAGGGGATATTCGATCGACGCAGATCCAATGTGGGAGCGAGCCTGCTCGCGAATCCCAACGTCACTGAATTTGCTGGGTTGCTGGTTGCAGACTTCCGGTAAACCCCCTAGATTTGGATCCAACCATGACAGTGATAGCTCCTTGCCATTTGCGGTTGCCCATCTGTCTTAACCTGCGGTTCTTCATGCACTGATCATAAGGCTGGGCGAGATGACTGAGAGGATGACCTGCGACGAGCGTTTTATTGCCCTGGCCCAAGAGCTGAACTACGACATCTATGGCGAGAACACCGCCGGCGGCAATTACGCGCCGCTGATCCGACATCACGATGAGTTGTACATCAGCGGCATGGTGCCGCGCACTAATGGCAAGATTCAGTACCCGGGTCGCGTCGGACTGGAGCTGACCCTCAAGGATGCGCAAGCCGCCGCCAGCATCAGTGCGATGCGTTGCCTGGCGCTGATCGTCGATGCGGTGGGTTCGCTGGACAAGATCAAGGCGTTGTTGCGGGTGACGGTGTATGTGAAGTCGACGCCGGACTTCGTTGATCTGAGCGAAGTCGCCAACGGTGCGTCGGACGTGTTCAGTCATGTGCTCGGTGATGCCGGCCGGCACACGCGCACTACGGTTGGCGTGTATCAGTTGCCGAAGAACGCGGCGATTGAGGTCGACATGATCGTGGCGTTGCATCCTTCGGCTTGAGGGTTGTTTGACGGCTTGCCCTCACCCTAACCCTCTCCCTCGGGAGAGGGGACTGACCGAGGTGTCTTGCGCTATACATCGACCTGAGAGACCGAGGCGATTGGATTCCGCACAGCACTTTCATTTCGGGGGCGATTGTGGATTCGGCACATCACTTTCATTTCGGTGTACTTCTACAATATTCCCAAATCGGCTCCCTCTCCCTCGGGAGAGGGCTGGGGTGAGGGGCGAGGATTTTCGCCTCCTCACGAATCCCAAGCCGGACAACAAAAAGCCCCGCACTGAATCCCAGTGCGGGGCTTTTTCGTTCAGCGCTGCGCTAGTACTGCGCGGCGATGCTGTACCCATCGAATGCAGTCTGCTGTTGCAACGCAGTGATGATGTTCTTGCGGTTAACGGTTTGTTCGGTGCCGGCATTGTCGATGAACGTTTCGCTCTCCAGCTCCGCTTCTTCGCCTTCTCCGACGAAGGTGAAGCCGAGGAACTCCAGCGCTGCACGGTCAACGTTCAGGCGCGAGCGTGGCGTGCGCAGTGGCAAGGTCACGCTGATGCCGTCCTTGCTGATGGTGAAGATTTCGACTTCCTTCTTCTTCGCAGCCTTGCTCTTGCCGCCGCTCGGATTGCTGATCGCCTGATGGGTCTGGTTCAGCACTTTCAGCGCGAGGCCGTAAACGATTTCCTGGAACGCCGGATCGTCCTTGAAGCTGGACAGGATGCGGCCGATCGAGAACTTGCTGCTGAGGTCTTCGAGGGCGGCGAGGTCGGCGGCTTCGGCGTCTTTCAGCGCCTTGAGTTCGCCCATCAGCTCGTAGGCCTTGTCGTCATCGAAGCTGTCGTGAGCCTGACGGATCGCCGCGCGCAGCTCGCGGATCTGGTCGCTTTCGCGGGTCGACTGGAACGCGTCCAGGACCATCTCGCTGATGATTTTGGCTTGTGGCAGGTGTTGTGAAAGATTGATGGAGTTTTCGTATTCCGCTTTGGACGATTCGGTGACTACGGATTCAGCGGTGTTGAAATCGGACATTGAAATTTCACTACTTTTTAACTTGAGTGGAGATGAGAAAGCCGAGGGCTTTTTCAGGCCGACTAATTTAGGGGAGCGCGGCGGCGTTGTCACGGAGCAACGGTCTGCCGGTCGAGTTTTTTCCCGGCGTGCACTATTTCAAGCGCGGCCGTTCCATGGCGATCACCGAGGTCTCAAAACCCAGGCTGGCAAAAAAAGCCTCTGCGCCCTCGCGTCCGGCACGCAGCACCCACGTGATATCCGGATTGTCGCCCATGATGTGCTCGACCAGTGCGCGGCCAATCCCAGCACGCCGATGCTGGTCGTCGACCACTACCATCGACAGATAACCATTGGACAAACCATCGCTGATCCCACGAGCGAATCCGATGATCTGCTCACCCTGGACGGCGACGGCGGTGCGCTGAGAGTTCTTGATCAACTGGGCGAAGTGTTCAGGTGAGCCGGTGCGATGGCCCCAGCCATGCTCCCCGAGAAACTGCCGCACCGATTGCGTTTCGGCGGGCAGCAAATCACGTACGTTGAGAGTGTTGTTCATCTGCTGTTCATGTCCTTGTCAGCGAGTTTTCAGGGGAACGTCGAGCAGGCAGTCTCAGGATTTCCCCCACGTCTGCATCGCAAACTCCACGAACCGGCGCAATTTCGGCAAGCGATAGCGATCTGGCGCGTAGAGCAGATGCATCGGTCTGCTGGGTGGCTGGAAGTCGGCGATCACCTTCACCAGTCGGCCTTCACGCAGGTCTTGTTCTACCAGCGCATCCGGCAGCATCACGATGCCCATGCCGGTGCGGGCAGCCTGATGTAAACCGGCAGAGCTGTTGATCAGCATAGGCCCGCTGACGTCGACCATGATTTCCCCGTCGGGCCCTCCGAGGCGCCAGCGCTTTTCCACCGATTGCCAGTCGTCGCCGGCGGGATAGGCGAACGACAGGCAGTCGTGCTGTTGCAAGTCTTCGGGGGTTTTCGGCATGCCGCGCCGGGCAACGTAGTGCGGCGAGGCGCACACAGTCAGGGTGTAGTCGATCAAGGGCCGGGCGATCAAGTTGGACTGGTCGAAATTGCCCAGCCGAAACGCCACATCGAGGCCGCTCTCCAGTAGATCGGGACGGCTGTTGGTCAGCACCACATCGAGTTTGACCTGCGGGTACAGCAGGGAAAACTCACTGAGCGCCGGAGCCAGCCGTTCAACGCCGAAGGTCAGTGGCGCGGTGAGGCGCAACATGCCCCGGGGTTGATCGAGGGTCTGCTCGGCGAGGCGTTCGGAATCGGCGACCAACCCCAACACTTCCAGACAGCGCTGGTAGTAAACACTGCCGAATTCAGTGAGCCGCTGACGCCGGGTGGTGCGTTGCAGCAGTTGCACGCCGAGCCGTCGTTCCAGCGCGCGCAGATGATTGCCGACCATGGTCGTCGACATATCGCACTGCAACGCGGCCGCCGTCATGCTCCCGGCTTCGACGACTTTGACGTACACGCTCATCGACTGGAACAGGTCCATTATCAAGCTCTGCTTTTAAATGAATGAAGTTTTGCCGAGTTTATCCAGTTTCGCTGGCTAACCATACTGCCAGCACACCGACCTGCACTGGAGTTTGAAGTCATGACCGCCGCCCTGATGAACACCTACCAACCACTGGCCCTGAGTTTCACCAAAGGCCTCGGCACTCGCCTGTGGGATCAGGCCGGCCGCGAGTATCTGGATGCGGTGGCCGGTGTCGCGGTGACCAATGTCGGCCACTCGCACCCGCGGATTGTTTCGGCGATCAGCGAGCAGGCGGGATTGCTGCTGCATACGTCCAATCTGTACAGCATCGACTGGCAACAACAACTGGCCAAACGGCTGACTGAGCTGTCGGGCATGGAGCGTGCATTCTTCAATAACTCCGGTGCCGAGGCCAATGAAACGGCGCTGAAACTCGCGCGTTTGTACGGCTGGCGCAAGGGCATCGAACAGCCGCTGGTGGTGGTCATGGCCAACGCGTTCCATGGCCGCACACTTGGCACCTTGTCGGCCAGCGATGGCCCGGCGGTGCGTTTGGGTTTCAACGAATTGCCGGGGGATTTCCTCAAAGTACCGTTCGGTGATCTCGCGGCGCTCGAGCAGGCGCAGAAAAAGCACGGCGAGCGCATCGTGGCAATTCTGGTCGAGCCGATTCAGGGCGAAAGCGGCGTGCAGCTTGCGCCGCCCGACTACCTGAAAGCGCTGCGCGAACTGTGCAATCGCCATGCGTGGTTATTGATCCTCGATGAAATCCAGACCGGCATCGGCCGCACCGGCCGCTGGTTCGCGTTTCAACATGAAGGCATCGTTCCGGATGTCATGACCCTGGCAAAAGGTCTGGGCAATGGTGTGCCGATCGGCGCTTGTCTGGCGCGGGGCAGGGCTGCGGATCTGTTCACGCCCGGCAGCCATGGCAGCACTTTCGGTGGCAATCCGCTGGCGTGTCGGGTCGGTTGCACGGTGCTGGATATCATCGAAGAGCAGGGTCTGCTGGAAAACGCCCGGATTCAGGGCGAGCGTTTGTTGACTCGTCTGCGTGCAGAGCTGGCGGACAATCCCAATGTGCTGGCGATTCGTGGGCAGGGCTTGATGATCGGTATCGAGCTGAAACAACCGGTGCGGGATCTGACCCTGATCGCGGCGCGGGATCATGGGCTGTTGATCAACGTCACGCGGGGCAAGACGATACGGCTGCTGCCACCGTTGACGATTGATGAGCGTGAGGTGGAGATGATTGTCAGAGGTGTGGGGCGAGCACTGATCGCGCATTGATGGCTTGTAAGTAGCACTGTGGGAGCGAGCCTGCTCGCGAAGGCGGACTATCGGTCGACATCTCTGCTGGATGATCGACCGCTTTCGCGAGCAGGCTCGCTCCCACATGTACGGTGTAGGCCTTAGTCCGGATAATCCGCCAGATCCGGCGCCAGCATCCGTGTCTTCGCCTTGCCATTCGAATTGTGCTGAATGATCTCGCGCGGCTGCCCCTGTTCATTGAAAAACACCTGACCGATCCCCGCCGAATTCCACAAGCGTTCGCCTGCCTCAGCATGTTCCGGCGTGTACGGCACGATGCGCATGCGTCGGCGTTTGGTGAACCAGTTCAGCGGTGAGCGTGGCGAGTAGAGCCAGCGGTTGAGGCGGTCGAACCATTCCAGCAGGCTTTTCGGAAACTCGTTCTTGATGCCGCTGCTGGTGATCTGCCAGATCCGCGGCCCGGCCTTGCGGTGGCGGATAAGCACTTCGTAGACAAAGGAATAATGCACATCGCCCGACAGCACCACGTAATTACCCGGTGTGCGCGAGTGGCGGAAAATATTCAGGATCACCTGCGCCGCACCGCGATGAGCCATCCAGTTTTCCGCGTCGACCAGCAGCGGGTAGCCGCACCAACTGAAGACCTTCTGCACGGTTTCAATCAGCTTCACGCCGAAGATCGGCGCCGGGGAAACGATGATCGCTGACGGGTGATCGAGCAGTTCCTGTTGCAGTTCGCTCAGCGCCTCCCAATCGAGCAGGCCCGAGGGTTGCTTGAGCGCCATCTCACTGCGCCAGCGCCGTGTGCGCGTGTCGATGACCACCAGCGCGGGGCTGGTTGGCAGGACGAAATGCCATTGCTGAAAGCGCAGCAAATCATCGATCAGAGCATCCTGCACCGGGCTGTCGAGGTATTGATCATCACCGCTGGCGCTAAGGCTCAGGGTTTTTCCCAGCACATCCTTGAACGCATCGGGATTGTTGCCCCAGCCCTGACACAACATATAGGCGATCAGCGCATTGCCGATAATGCGTTTGGAGAACGGGTGGCCGTAGGCTGTTTCCTCCCATTGCGCGGACAGATTCCAGTCATCGGTGATGTCGTGATCGTCGAAAATCATCAGGCTCGGCAGATGCGCCAGCGCGCGGGCGACCTTGCCCAGTCCAGCCTTGAAGGCGTCAATGCGAGTCTGCTCGAGGGCGTAGCGCTTGAGGCGTTCGGGCGTCAGTTCGGGCGCTTGCGGGTCGATCAGCGACCAAGCCGTCGGCGCCCACACCAGCAAGTACATCGCCATGACTTCGGCGAAGGTCACCAAGTGATTGTCAGCGCTGCTGCTGGTGAAAATCGGCTTACGCGCACCGCCGAAAAATCGCTCGCGCAATGTCTCGTTGCTCTCCAGCGCTGGTAACAAATCCGCGCGGTGGTAGTAACTGGCCGGGTGTTCATAGAGCTTCGCGCTGTCGCTGACCACGGCGCCTTCGAGATGTTCGTTGAACAAGCCGAGACGTTCGATCAAGGCATGAGTCGCCCGCAACATCGGGCCGGCGACATCGTCGGCGTAAACCTGGTCGCCGCTCATCATCAGCCAGGCCGGGCGTTGTTGCGGGTCGGCTTCGCTTGCCAATAGCTGATCGACGCAAAGCAAACCATCCGCCGCCGGGTGATGCGGTTTGCGGCAGGAGCCGTGCAGCAGTTGGTCGATCCGCGAGCGCAGGACGAAGTTCGGGCAGGTTGCATCGCCGTACAGCAGATGCGCCGCCCAGTCAGCGATGCCAGTGGTGTCGTCGATCAGCAGGTCATAGTCGATTTGCGTATCGCAGGGCAGGGCGTTTTCGAGAGTAACGTCGATAAGATGAACAAACGC